>JADKBM010000011.1:300000-600000 GCA_016715115.1 Acidobacteriota bacterium | reverse complement strand
GCGGCCGGCTTGAGTGACAACCGCGGCTTTTTCGCGCTCCGCGCTCAGGCAATCTGGGAAGCTTGCGCTCCAGTCGACGCTTGCGCTCCAGTCCCGCTTGCCCTCCAGTCCCGCTTTATCTCGGAACCGCTTCGAAATTGAAGTCGGTCACGTTGTCGTCAAGCGTAATGACGCGCGTCGGATTGGCGAAGACATACCGTCTTGAGACGACCGAGACGATGTATGTCTCGCCGACCGGCAGTTCGTCGAACCGGAACGCGCCGAAGCTGCCCGTCTGCACGTACCGAGGTTCGCTCAGACCGCCACCGGTGATCATCACCGTCGCGTTGCGGATTCCCTGTCCGTCGGCCGAACGCACGCGGCCTTCGATCGAAGCGTTCGCCGCGGTCGGTGCGGCGCCGATCGGCGGATTGGCCGGTCCGAGAATCTCGAAGTCGTCGATCATAAATCCGTCAACGGCATAACCGCTCGCGCTAAACCCCGGTGCGACAGACAAAACGAACCGGAACGTCACGTCCGGCTGACCGACCAGAGCTGGTGCGCCGGTCGTAATGTTGTATGTCGCCAGAGTGTTGTTGGATGTGACCGTCCAACCATAGCGATCGGGAAAGATGCTGGCGTCGACGGGACATCCGGTCGCGGGACCGCGGTTATACCAGTTCGTCGCCGCCGGATCGGCATTGACTCCGAGCCTCGTCCAGGTTTGGCCTTTGTCGGTCGAGTACTGCAACTGGACGGCGAACGGGCCGTTGCAGAAAGCGATCTCCATACTTCTTCTGAACCGCAACGTGTACGCACTTGCCGAGGACGTAAAATTGTAGCTCGGGGTCTGAAGAACGCTGATATAATCGCCCGATGTCAGATCCGCATCGAGGTCGGTTTTCCAGACGTTGACCGGTGAATTGACCGTTACCAGAAAATTGCCCGGCACGCCTCGTTCCCATTTGTTGACGCCGCCTTTGGTCGACTGCGAACCGAAATCATTCGGGTTGACTTCAAAGGTGCCGCCATCGGTTGCCACGACATACGGCGTTCCGCGGTTGGGCAAGATGTGAATGTACTGAGTCTTTGTCAAGGCCGCCGCGCCGCTGTTGATGGTCAGCGTAACATTGAACTTACCAGCTGTCAGATAGGTATGCGTCGGGTTCTCGGAAGTTGAAAGCGAAGAACCGTCGCCGAAATCCCACGACCACGAGGTAGCTTTGTAACTATCACTCGTAAATTGGATGGATTTGCCAATGTAGCTGACTTGCAGGTCGGAATTGAAGATCGCGGTCGGGTCGGTAAAAATATCGGACGCAAACAGTCCACGCCCGTGCGTTGCCGCGATCACGTACTTGTCGCTCTGGCGGGTCTGGAGCATATCCACCCGGACGTTGGCGAGTCCCGAATTGCTTGCCCCCCAAACGGTTGAGCCGCCGTTGAGATTGTCGGTGCTCCAGACGCCCAATTCGGTGGCAATTATCGCCTGATCGCTGTTGTTTGGATTGAACAGCGCCCAGCGAATCGGCATATCGGGCAAATTGCCTTCAACCGATGTCCAACTTGTCCCGCCGTTCGTGCTTTCCCAAACGCTGTTGACACCATAGTTGCTGAATGTCGCCAAGAGGTGATTGTCATTGCCCGTCTCGACTTCGACGCTCGAAACATATGCGACGGGAAGGCCCGTGCTGATATTTGTTCCGACGCCTGCTCCATTCGCGCTATCTACCCGGACGACCCTTCCGCCATCGGTTCCAAAGAAAACCCGATTGGCGGTATTCGGCGAAACCTTGACCGCCGACACGCCGCCGGCGCCGAATGCGGCAATGCTAACGGTCGTAAATGTCGCTCCCGTCTGAGGATCGTCCCAGCGAAGATACTGACCGGCGTTCTTGGCGGCGTACATCTTGTTGTTGACATCGTCGTAGTCCGAGGGATTGATAAACTGCCCGCCGGATGCGGTGACATTCGTCCAGCTGGCGCCGCCATCGGTCGAACGAAAGAAATCATTGAAGATATATTGTGTGAATTGAAATTGCGGCTGATCCTGGTCAATATGGCAAAAAGCCCCGTCACCGCCGGTCACTTCCGTGGTCGGCTGCAGTCCGCTGTTGACAAACTGATGCGTGCCGTTATCCTGGGCGCCGGCAAGATAGTAGGGCGTTTGGGCCGTGGGACGCACCGCGGCAGAATAGAACTGTGCGGTCCGGTAATTCCGGTTTCGGTCTTCGATCGTCGGTGTTGCAGCATTCGCATTCGTCGTCCGATAGACCCCGCCGTCGTTCACGAAATACGCGACCGTCGAACTGCCGTTTTGGAAAACGATATTGTGCTGGTCGGCGTGAACATACTGGAAACCAAACCCGCCATACCAGTGAGCGATCTGAGTCCAGGTGCCGGCACCATCCGAACTCTTAAACAAATCAATTCCGCCGACAAAGAGAATGTCTCTGTTATTCGGGTCAACCGCAATCGCAAGATCATACCAACCCTGACCATTTGAAAAATCCGCCGCCGGAACGCCGGGATCGGCATCCGCCGGTTCGGTTCTTGAGGTCCAGGTTGTTCCTCCGTTGGTAGTTCTTAAGATTCCGTTGACGGTAGTCCCTAACTCAACAAGCGCGTAGACATAATTGGCATCGTTGGGCGCGCAAGCAAGTTCGATCCTTGAAGCCGTGATCGGAAGAGTTTGGGCGGCGGAAAATGTCGCACCCGCGGTTGTTGATTTGTGAATTGACCCGTCGAGCGAACTATAGACGTCTCCGTTGGCGGCAATTTCAACGTCATATGAGAAATTGCTCGTGGCCCCGGTGATCAAGAGCCCCGTGCCCAAGACCTTTGTGAAGGTTGTGCCTCCATCGGTCGAACGGCGCAAACCTGTGGATGTTGCAACAAGAACAACACCGGTGCTGTTGACAACGACTTTCTGGCAAAATCTGAAGTTCGAGTTATTGGTCGCGGCTAATTGAGACCAGGTTGCACCGCCATCGGTGCTTTTCCAAACCCCAAGTCCCTGAACGGCATCCAGATTGAAATAACCTTCTCCGGTCGTAAAATACATAACCAACGTATTAGATGGGTCATATGCAATGGATGTTACGGCAAGGTTATCGGCAAGATCGTTGACAGGATTCCAATTGGGCGTGGCGGAGTTGATGTTCGTCGTCTTCCATAAACCGCCGCTGACGCTGCCCGCAAATACGGTGTTGCCCGTTACGTCATTCGGGTCGACCATCAGCGCGCGGGTGCGTCCGCCGAGATTGTGAGGGCCTTGCTCCTTCCAGCTGACACCGCTGATCGGCGCAATGTTGCCGCGCATCAACTGATCTTTGTATTCCTTGGCGGCAAGCAATCTGTCACTCGGGACATACCCCAGCGCCGGATCCCTCATCATCGCGATGTTGCGTTTAACCGCTTCCATCGGGCCGTTGCGCTTTTCCGTCGATCCGTTTTCCTCGCGGTCGGCCGTCGACTCCAAGCGCCTGTCGGACAAGCGATCGACGGAATCGTCGCCGAGCGGAAATGGTTGTTGGACCTCGGAAACTTCCGTGATCGGTATCTTAAGGCGTTCTGCGACGGTTCCGCCGCCGAACAAGTCTTGTAATCCGTCTTTCTCAGTCACGTGTTCGCGGGGTTCGCGTTCTCGAACCTTTTTCGGGGCGACGGTCGACCCGCTCGTCCGCGCGGGATCCGGGTCCGAGACGCCCGCGACCTCTTTTTCCGTGTTTGGAGACTCAGGGATCGCGGGCCGTTCAATCGGGGCAGTCATCGTGCCGGCAGAATTTTCCGTTTCTGTTCCCGGCCGGCCGATGAAAACGATACCGGCCGCGAGGCCGCCTGTCACGGTCAATACAATTGCGATCAACACCAGCCGCAACGAGTTTCGGTTCGTGGAAATTGGTTCTTTCATTGTCTGTACGTTTCTCCGCCCAAGCATTCTGATTGGCGGCGCATCGAGACCGCTGCGGCGCTCTTGAGACTTGAATTTGGATTTGAAGCTGGCACACAGAAAACGTGTCGCCGGTGATTACGGAAAATACTACATTCGATTTGCTTTTATTCCAAGCGCAGACAAGCGTCCCCGCACTGGAGCGCAAGCGTCCCCGCTTGCATTGAGCGCGGAGCGCGAACGGCGCCGGGGATAGATTACGTTCTGTTACGCCGCGGCTTCACGGCGTATCCGCCGTTGCAAGCGGGGACGCTTGCGCTCCAGTCCCGCTTGCGCTCCAGTCCCGCTTGCGCTCCAGTCCCGCTTGCGCTCCAGTCCCGCTTGCGCTCCAGTCAAAAAAAAAGGCTGCCCGGATCGCTCCGGGCAGCCGTTTGGATCAAATCGCTCCGATCCCATTTATCTCGGAACCGCTTCGAAATTGAAGTCGGTCACGTTGTCTTCAAGCGTGATGGCACGCGTCGGATTGGCGAAGACATACCGTCTTGAGACGACCGAGACGATATATGTCTCGCCGACCGGCAGTTCGTCGAACCGGAAAGCTCCGAAGCTGCCCGTCTGGACGTACCGCGGTTCGCTCAGACCGCCGCCGGTGATCATCACCGTCGCGTTGCGGATTCCCTGTCCGTCGGCTGAAATCACGCGGCCTTCGATCAATGCGTTCGCCGCCGTCGGCGCGAGCAAGCCCGCGCTCCACGAGGAGAACACGGTGACACCGGTGAGCGACGCCGTGTGGGTCATCGAATCAACCGTTCCGCCGCCGACCTCGACAGTCGTCGCGCCGGTGCGCTTCATCACCTTGAACAGGCTTTCCGTTCCGGTGACGTCCGCCAGGAGCCACTGGTACGTGATGTCCGCCGTCAGGTCGCCGGTTTCCGTCACGTCCCAGTAACGCGAGACCGACTGCAGCGGATCCGCGTTCGCCAAAGGCGCGCCGTCGACGACCGCAACGGTCAGCGATGACGGAACCGTTCCGAGCGCCGTGACGTTCGCCGTGAACGGCGTGTACTCGGCCGGTGCGCCGAGCGGCAACGGGCCGTTTGCCGTCGTTCCTACCGGATAGGTGAACGCACCCGTCGTGCAGTATTGCTTCTCGACAGTTCCGATGACGTAGTTCGAACCGCCCGCGCCGGCAATGTTGCCGTCGCAACCGATCGTCAACGTGAACGCGCCCGTGTCGAGCGTACCGCCGTTCGGGCCTCCGAGATTGACCGCGCCGCCCACCGAGACGTTGCCGCCGAGGGTCGAACCGCCGACAACTTCAAGCCCGGTATACGTCCCCGCCGGAATCGCCGCCGCGCCGACCGTGTAAAGGAACGGCACCGTTGAAAACGGCGAATTGCTCGCGTTGCCAATCGCGTCGAACGCCGCGACGTAGTATGCGACCGAATCGCCGATGGACGCTCCCGGAGTGCCGCACGTCCAGTCGTTTCCGCCCGCCGGAACGCAGGTGATCGTTCCCGGCGCGCCGCCGTTGACCGAGTAGTACGTCGTCACTGCAACGACTCCGACGTTGTCCGTTACCGAAACCGTAAACACTCGCGGGCTGGTGTTCGTCGTCGCCGAAAGCGGCACGTACGGCGCGATCACGGGAGCGATGCCGTCAACGTTGTTGATCGTCAAAACGGCCGTTGATTGCATTCCGAGAACCGCGCCGCCACCGGCTGCGGAAAGCTGCAGATTGACGGTTTCCGCGATGTCGTCAACCGCATCCGAGCAAAGCGAGACGTTGAACGTCTTGCTCGTTTCGCCAGAGGCAAAGTTGAACGTGCCCGAAGTCGAAACATAATCGCCGCCGCTGCCGCAGGTTCCGGCCGTTGCCGAACCTCCCGAAACGGTTGCGTAATTCACCGAAACGGCGTTTGCGGTGCCGCCCGTGCGCGTCACGGTGATCGTCGCCGACGTGCCTTCGTTGCCGTTATAGGTCGCCGAATTGAACTGCAGCGTCGGGACGGTTTCGTTATCGATGATGTTCAAAACCGCCGTGTTCTGCGCGCCGAGAATGACCGGTGCCGTCGGACTCGTAACGGCCAGATTGACCGTTTCATTGCCTTCGAAGAGCGAGTCGGTACAAACCGTGACATCGAACGTCTTGCTCGTATCGCCCGCCGCGAAACTGAGCGTTCCCGAAGTTGAAATATAATCAACACCGGTCGTACAGCTTGCGCCGGCCGTTGCCGAGCCGCCCGGGACGGTCGCGTAATTGACCGAGAAAGCATCACCCGCCGCGCCGGTCCGATTCACCGTAATGGTCGCGACTTGCGGCGCCAATTGATCGCCTTGAGCGTTTCCGCCACTCAGATCGTCGTTATTGTTATAGGTCGGAGCCGAGAACTGAACCGTCGGCTGACCGTCGTCATTCGTGATCGTCGCGATTGCCTGATTGTCCGAGATCGTGCAATCAGTGCAACCCGAACTGTTCATAAAGAACGTTTCGTTCGATTCGAACATCGTGTCGCCGTTGACCGAAACGACCAGTCCCGGATACGTAGTCGTCGTACGGTTGACGTCCGCCGGGGCGGAGATCGCCGTCGTGCCCAGCGACGAATAGTCAGTGGGCGCCGTCGCCGTGCCGTCCGCGGTTGCGACCGAGAAACCTGCCGATACCTCCGAAGCGCCGGTGACGGCGATTCCGAACCCGAAATTCGTCGTTCCCGAATCGCCTTCGTTCTGCGAGACGTCCGCGATCGCGATCGTCGGCGCCGAATCGTCGTTGTTGATCGTCACGGTCGCGGGATTCGGCGTGCCAAGCGTCGCGCCGCCCGAAGCGATCGAGAGAGTCGCGCCGAACGTCTGCGAGAGCTCATAAACCGCGTCGTTGCAGATCGTGACGTTGAACGTCTTGTCCGCGGCGTCGCCGTTGGCCCAAGAGACCGAACCGCCCGTATTGACGTAATCCTGTCCCGGAGTCCCGCAAGCCGCAGTCCCGGTCGCCGTTCCGCCGCCGAGGCTGTAGTTTGCCGTCACCGCGCCGGACGACCCGCCGGTGCGCGTCGCCGTCAACGTCACCGTTGCCGTTCCCTCGGTCACCGAATAGGTACCCGAACTGAACTGGACAGTACCCGTCGGCGCAAAGTTCGCCTGTATCGTTGCACTGCCGCTGGTGAGTTCAACGTCGGTGTTCGCGGCGTTTGCGTCGGCAAACGTCACTCCGGCATCCGAGCTTGTCCAGTTGACAAAGGCGTATCCCGGATTCGCAGTCGCGCTGATCGCCTTCGGCACATCGCGCGAAACCGTCGTTGCTCCGGACGGCGTGGTCGCGCCACCCGCAACCGGGTTTGCATTGACCGTCAGCGTATAGGTCGGCAGCGGACACTTGCCGGCCGTCGAAGCATTGTATATGCCGAGGATGTCACCGGCCGAAAGCGCACTGTGGAATATCTCGATCTCATCCAGCTTACCGTTGGCAAACTCGTAGACCGGGAAAGTAGTATTTCTACGGGCACCGATCACGAGGCCCGTGGTTCCGCCGTTGATCGTCGCGAGCGGCGGGCTGCTCGAACCTACGACCGTGCCATTGAGGTAGAAGGTGATCGTCGAGCCCGAGCGGACGACGGCAACGTGATACCACTGGTTCGGGTTAAGGGTAATCGCATTGGAGAAATAATCAACGTATCCGGAACCATTCCAGAATGCGAAGTTGAGCTTTGTTCCGCCGCCCCAGCCGTCGCCGTAGCCAAACGTCCACATGGTGGGCGAACCGGTCTCGATACCCGCTGAGACGATACGCTGAATTCCCGCCGTGTTGACAGGGCTGATCCACGCGTCGATCGATAAATTGCCCGTTCCGAAGTCAAAGTCCGGACTGTCGGGCGTACTCTCGTAGTACTGATTCGATCCGTTCAGGCTGAACGCCTGTCCGACCTTGCCCGCTCCGTAGCCAGCACCGTTGACCGCGACCGCGTTATGGCCGAAGACGTCGTCGCCGTTGTTCTCGCCCTTGAACCAACTGGTCATACCAATCGGCGGCGCGTAGCAGACATCCGCGGTAAAGTTCGCCGTAACCGAGATGTTTCCGGTGACATTCGTATCCGTTCTTGGATTTGCTGTCGAGCTGTCACTCCAGTTAACGAACTGATAACCGCTGTCGGGCACTGCCGTAACAGCCGTGCCGCTTCCACCATAATTCACATTCTGTGACGTATTGCCCGTGAGCGAACCATTCGCCCCCGCCGCATAGTTCAGCGTATAGGTATTGATCGTCCACTGCGCGTAGAGCGTAATGTCTGCGGTGAACGTGTAGTTCGCGCCGTCGGCATACGCCGTGCCGCCGCCGCCCGCCAGCGTGTTCCAGCCGGCGAACGTGTAGCCCGTCCGTGTAAAGCCGTTCGAGGTCAATGCCGCGACCGTGTTGTAGTTGTTGGTCTGCAAAGCCGTCGCGCCGCCGTCGCTGCCGTTGCCGTTGAACGTCACCGTGTACGAGTTGATCGTCCATTGGGCATAGAGCGTCGTGTTGGCCGCAATGCTGAACGTCGCCGACGGAGCATAGCTCGTGCCCGAACCGTTCGCAGCCGTATTCCAGTTCGCGAACGTGTAGCCGGTCCGAGCGATCGTTCCCGTCCCGAGCACCGTCACGGTCGACCCCGACGCATACGGACTGTTCGGATCCGTTTGCGATCCCGTACCGCCATTGGCGTCATACGCCACGGTGTAGGTAACGATCGGAGTAATTTCATCCGCGCCGATGTCATATGCCGCACCGAACGGACGAGATTGGCCGTCGAAGTCGTTCGTTACGGAAGCAATGGTTGCCCCGGTATCGATTTCGGCTGCGCCCGTGGAAACATGCAGATCGTTCGCCGATGTGAACGGAACCGCACCTGTCGAAGACAAGGACGCGTTGTCGTTGGTCGCCGCCGGTGACAAAGTGCTCGTGTATGCCGCGAGCGCTGACAATGTCGTATAGAAGTTCGTTCCGGCGGTCGTTCCCGCTTGTCCCGCGCCGGCTCTCGCCACATCGGTACCAAAATAGTAAGAGTTGTTGTTCCACGTCAGGTTCATCGCCGACGTACCGCCTGACGGCAAGTATGCAGAAACGTTCGCGATCGACGTTGTTCCTCCGGTGATGTTGTTCGCAAAGATGTTATTGCGAATATCCATACCGGTCGATGCTGTACTGACAACACCAATCGCGGCAGTCAGCAAACTTGTCGTCGCTGTTCCGGAGCGAGCACCATACAGATTGACCGAGTTGTTGTAGATCTGGTGTCCCGTTCCCGCACCGACCCTCAGTCCAAAGATTCCGAATGTCGTCGAGAAAGCTGCGCCGCCGGTCATATCGCCGCTGACATTGCTGACAAAGTTGTTTTTCACCACCGCGTTGTTACCGGCACTAATATTGATGCCGGTTGCTCCGTAAGTACCTGTGTTGCTTGCGACAATGCCCTGAACATTATTCCTTTGAATCGTCGTTCCGCCGCTTGAATTCTCAATACCAATGACCGTTGGTCCACTGGTCGGGGTACCGTTTGACGAAATGCCCGAAACGGTGTTTTGGCTAATACTGTTGCCCGAAACCGTTGCACCGCCGTTATCACGAATGCCATAGGTTGTGAAAGTACTTGTCCCTGTATAACCGAGAGTTGTCACCGTATTTCCGCTAATTGTTGAATTTACTGTGCCCGTTGCAAACCAGATACCTGTATCGTTTTCACCATCGGCCGTGTTGAAGTTACCGACGGAATTGTTGCTAACAGTCGCACCGTCCGCACCCTGAACATAGACACCGACGTTTCTGATCGCGGTCGCCCCCGAATTATCGAGCTTGTTGCCCGTCACCAAATAGCCCGAACCGTTGCCCGCCTGAACTATCGCGTTGGCAAAGATACCGACAAACGCTGTGCGGATATCGTTGTTCTGAATCGTCAAATTGGTGAAATAACCTGCCAACGATCCGGCCGTATCCAAAACGGTCACTGCCGACGACGTATTGACGCCGTTGATGATGATACAGTTTTTCAACGTGTCGTTGGTGATCGGCGTCGTTCCGATCGAACCGAACCTTACCACCGACGGAGAGGTCACACTCGTATTGGTGATCGTCAGACTCCGATCAGTGCCGCCGGAGGTTGAACCGTCGATCGTCACGCCGCTTGCGCCGTTGATCCGAATCAACGCTGTTGAAGCCGCCGCTCCCGTGATGCTTCGTGCAGCAACGCTCGGTCTGATGAGAATCGTATGCGGCGAAGTAAATTGGTTCAGCGCATTCGTTCCCAGTTCACCTGTCAAATCACTCGTAATATTGATGGTGATATTTCCGGTAACTTCATTGTTGTTAATATATTCAAAAATGCCGCCTGCGTTGGTCAACGAAGTATATGTTTCACCCGTGCCGACATTGAACGAACCGCTGATCGCGGCAACAATCGTGTATTGACTCGGCGTAGTCGGCGGAGTCGTGACGCTGTTGACATTAGTTGCCGTAAAGCCGCCACTTGGATTTGCGCCGACATTGCCCGCTACGTCCTGCGCGACGACAAAGTATTGAATTACATCGCCGCTCATGACCGTTCCGCCACCGACGAGCGAGTAATCAATCGTACAAGTGTAGGTCGGACTGCTACCGCTGCATTGGGTCGAAAAATACGCTTCGGCATTTTTACGGAAATAGATACGCGGCGCAAGTGCGCCACCCGCTACGCCGCTCGCATCGGTAATCGTTGTCGTCAAAACTCTGTTTGAGGTGCTTGAAGTATTCAACAATGCCGTATAAGAAATTGAAGGAGCAACCAGATCAAGCAATGTGAATGCGCCTTCATCCGCGCCGACATCCGGCGTTGAAACATTGCGCGTGTTACCGTCAAAGTCGTCCGTGATCCCCGCAACCGGAATGCCGCCGCTTTCGAGTTGGGTCGGCGTTGCCGGGTTGATGTGCAGGAAATTCGCGTTTGTGCCGACCGTGCTTAAGAACGGCGGATTTTCGCTGAATGATGCCGAATCACGCGACGCAACACGGGCTTTGTACGCCGCGATTGTCTGATCGGAATTTGTAGCGTCGTTGAAAATCAGATTGGTCGCGCTCGGTGTTCCCGCGTAAAAACCGTTGTTGTTTGAAGCTGCGTTATAAGTCGTCAGCGTCGCCGAACTTCGACGATAGGCAACGGTCAAACCTGTTCCGGCGGCGGTCGAGGTATTCACGAGAACATTGTTACGCAGCGTAACATTCGGCGTTGACGAAGCGTTAAGCGCGCTCGATCCGAAATTTGTGCCGACACTCGAAGCGTTCAGATGAACTGTATTGAAATCCGCCGTAACGGTCGTGCCGCCAAAAATATTGATACCGTTCAGCGAATTAGTCGCGTTCAGATTCGGCGCGGTGATATCGCCGACAATGTTGTTTTGAAGATTTGTGGTCGTGCCGGCTTGAATGAAAATACCGTTTGCCGAACCGCCCGCGTTCGTGTTCGAGATGCCATAAACTTTGTTTCTTGAAAATGTTTGTGTTGTACCGCCGGTTGAAGACATTCCGACGACACCACCTGTTCCCGAACCGGTCAAATTGTTAACCGTATTTTGTGTAAATGTCTGAATTCCCGAACTTGTGTTGATAGCCGTAATTGCTCCCGCGCCCGAAATGTTGCTCACCGTATTGCCTGAAACTGTCGCCGATCCGGAAAAACTAACTGTCAATGCTGTGACTGCACCTGTTCCTCCCACCCAGTTTGAAAAAGTGTTACCGGTAACTGTTTTGACCGGCGAACCGCCATCGGTGCTCGCCCAACCGGCGATTGTTGTAGCTCCGGTGACAGTAATATTCGAGAAATTGTTATTATTGTTCTGTTCAGTAACTGTTGCGGGCGAGCTTCCGTTATTTGTAAAAAGCGTAACAGTTCCGCCAGCCCCAGTTTTATTGAAACCTGTAACTATAGAATTCCCGTTAACATTTTGTGTGCCATTGGCGAGAATTGTGTAATTTGCTGAAATGAATGTTACCGAACCTGTCGTGTTAACCGATAAATTTGTGAAAGTGTTGTTGTTTATCGTCGTATTTTGGGGCGCAGTTGTTTTGGATAAAAGAGTAATCGCACCGCTGGAAGCAACCGTGTGGGTAGTGTTATTAAAATCGTTGTTACTAATCGTGACCGAAAGAGTAGAATTGCCTCCTTCGTCGAGAATTCCGAATATTGGACTACCTACTGCCGCACTTCTAACAGAAATATTGTTGTTATTGAAAGTTCTTGTAATCGTACCTGTTGTCGGGAGAGTTCCTGTCGTTTGCGAGTAAATACCTCGCTCTGTGAATGCTCCGGTAACGCCGCCGACAGAACTGGCAATACTGTTAAAAGAAACATTTGAATTCAGCTGATTGTTTGTGAGAATTCCGTTTACCGAGCCGGAAACTGACGGATAGCTAGAAAACGCTCCGGTTGTTCCATAATTGTTAATATTATTTCCAGTCGGTGCGCTTGTGCCACCGATGTCCAGACCAGTGTCCATATTGGCTCCAGTTAATGCCCCAATATAAACGATCCCCATATTCACGTCGGTAATTGTATTTCCATAGATTTTTGTCCCGCTGTTTGAACCGGTAGCAGCTGTAATTTCAGCAGTAGTCAACGATGTGGCAGTATGGCGCACCGTACTGTAAATCCCAAATGTATTTTGGTATGTTCGATTAAGGTCAATCGTGTTGTTCTGAATAGTATTGTTCTGTGCGCCGTCGGTGGCCGTAACATAAAATAAGGCGACGCCGAACTCGGTCATATTGTTCGTACCCGCCGCCGTAGTGGTGTTCGCGGCATTTTCCTGCATCGTAAATCCCGAAATCGTAATCCAGTCCGCGCCAACGAGCTTGAAAATCGCATCGTTTAATGCGCCGACGGTGTGTGTTGTCGGTGCGGTGATCGTGTTGCCGTTGCCCTGTATGGTGATGGTGTTGGTCACACTCGAGGTCGTCAAAACGAGCGAGCCTGTCCCGCCGACGACATAGCCGCCTGCCGGAGCGGTCTGCGGATTGCCCGCCACCAGATTAAGCGTCACCGCCCCGCCGACCCCTTGGAGATTAAGGTCAGTTATCGCAGCTGCCAGATCCGTGTAATCGCCGGGAATGTTATATGTTCCAACCAACGGCACAAGTGCTTCATTGTCGACGGTCTTCGGGCGTGGAGTTTCCGTCTGATCGTTTTGATTATCGGTTTGAACCGGCCTCAAACCCGTGCTGACTGATTGGGCGAAAGTCACCACGCTGTCCCATTTGGATGCAAGGACGATTGAGGAAACCAATGTCAATAAAAGACCAATGACGATGACTCGGGCTGACTTGGACGAACGGTTGACGATGCTCATAAGAATTCTCCTGAATGCGAAAGCGCTGGGGCCGGGCGGCAAAATGGTATTGTGGCAACGGTTTGTTCAAAACCGGGCGGACGAAACTCCTGATTATTTATTAGTCGGAACGGGGCAAAACTCACCCCAAACAACCGGTAAAAGAAAAACGGGGGGAAATCCTTTGTTGTCCGGGAATTTTTTAATGTGCGGCAAAATTAACGCGATACGGCGCTGATGTCAAGCCGAGAACCTCCGTCCGAGGCCTGTGACGCGGGCTCGAATAGGCGAACGATTTGACCTGAAACAGGGGTTATCGAATTCCCTTCTCGCGAAGCACTCCAAATACACGAAACACATCCTGTTTTTTGCTCGTTTCGCAGGCAATTTCGGCCCTTCGAGAAACAGGTGGCTTCGTTCCAAGCCGACCGGAGCTTAAGCTGACTGGAGCGCAAGCTTCCCTGACTGAAGCGCAAGCTTCCCAGCTTGCCTGAGCGCGGAGCGCGAAACGGCCTCTGACTTTTGACGCGCCGGAGTGCGGAGTCGGCGGCGGCCGAAAAAAAGACCGGGACACTCCGTTTTGGAATGTCCCGGGTTGGTTGGACTGCGTTTGCGCTCCGGCTTGCGTGACGCGGGAGGCTTTTTCGCGCTCCGCGCTCAGGCAAGCTGGGAAGCTTGCGCTCCAGTCCCACTTGCGCTCCAGTCGGCAGCCCGGCTTGCGTGACGCGCGCGGCTTTTTCGCGCTCCGCGCTCAGGCAAGCTGGGAAGCTTGCGCTCCAGTCGGGAAGCTTGCGCTCCAGTCGGGGAGCTTGCGCTCCAGTCGGGGACACTTGCGCTCCAGTCCCACTTGCGCTCCAGGGCTTTTACGGGGTTACCGTCGAGAACGGGATCGGAATGTCGGTTCCGAGTCCGAAGTTCGTCGTCGTGTAACTGTTGTCCCAACTCGAGAGCACGTACCAGACGCCGTCGCGGTAGATCGCGAAGTCGGTCTGGCCATCGCCGTCGTAGTCGGCCGGGACCGGCACGTCAGTCGCGATTCCCCATAGTTGGTACTGCGGCAGTCCGTTCGAACTGCGGAGCACATACCATTGACCCTCGGACGGACGGAAGACCGCCGCGTCGGTTCTGCCGTCGCCGTCGTAGTCTCCCGGTACGAGCTTGTCGCCCGTCGTTCCGAAGTTGATCGTCGTGACCGCGAACGAATCCGACAGGATCCACCACGTACCGGCGCGCCAGACTGCGAAGTCCGCCTTGCCGTTGCCGTTGAAGTCGCCGGACGTTGCCTTGTCGCCGGTCGTTCCCCACTGGATGAACGTCGTGTTGCCGCCCGGATTCGAGAGGCTGCCGCGATAGAAGAACGTGCCCTGCGCGGCGGCGCGGAAGACCGCGATGTCGGCCTTGCGGTCGCCGTCAAAGTCGCCCACGACCGTCGGATCGTCGCCCGTCTGCCCGAAGAGCTCCAGGCGAACCGTGTTGTTCGAGCTGTTCAGGATGAAGAACTGCGCGACGTTCGCCGCACCCGGACGCCAGACCGAAATGTCGGTCGTGCCGTCGCCGTCGTAGTCTGCCGGCGTCAGGACGTCGCCTTCAAGCCCCCATTCGTACGAAAGGAGATTGTTGTTAGTCGTCCGGCGCCACCACCACTGCGACGTGCCGCTCGGGATCGTCCGGTAGATCGCCAGTTCGGACTGGCCGTCACCGTCGAAATCGGTCCGGTTGCCGATGGCGTTAACGATCCTCACCGTCGCCGGATTCGGCGTGCCGATGACGGCGCCGCCGGTCGGCGCGCTCAGAGACAGACCGAACGACTCGTTGCCCTCGTACAGGAAGTCGAGACAGACCGTCAGAACGATCGGTTTCGTCGTTTCGCCGGCGGCGAAGCTGACCGTTCCCGATGCCGTGATGTAATCGACTCCGGCGGTGCAGCTCGCGCCCGCGGTCGCCGTTCCGGTGGTCGTCCCGAAGCTCGCGCCGACGGCGTTGCCGGTCGCCCCGCTGCGGGTCGCGTTGACCGTCAGAGTGAGCGCGTTCTCGCGGACGTAATACGATTCCGCGCTGAGCTGAATGCTCGGTTGGCTGTCGTTCTCGGTGATCGTCACCGTCGCCGGGTTCGGACTGCCGATGGTCGCGCCGCCGGTCGGCAACGAGAGCGTCGCGTCGAACGTTTCGCTGGTTTCGAACAGGACATCGTCGCAAACCGCGACGTTGAACGTCTTGCTCGCTTCGCCGTCGGCAAGCGAGACCGTGCCGCCGGTGTTGACATAATCGACCGCGCCGCCGCACGAAGCGCCGCCCGTGGCCGTTCCGCCGCCGAGCGCATACGTCGCGCCGACCGCGCCGTCGGTGCCGCCCGTGCGGTTGACCGTCAGCGTGACGGTTCCGGCACCTTCGCCGACCGAAAACGTCGCCGAGCTGAACGCGAGCGTTCCCGGAACGAGGACCTTTTCATCAGCGCCGATGTCCGGCGTCGCGTCGCGCGTCTGACCGTCGATGTCGTTGGTCACGCCGGCGACCGTCGTTCCCTGGCTGATCACCGGGCTAACCGCCTGGAGATGCAGGTCGGTGACCGGATTGACGAACGCCGGATCGACGAACAGCGAGTTCGCGTCGTCGGCCACGGCCGCCTGCCAGAGCGCGAGGGTCGCGTAATCGGTGCCGGCTCCAGCCGCCAGAGAACCGCTGCGGAAGAATCCGGCGTTGGCGCCCGAGGCGAAGAACGCGTTGTAGTTCGAATCGAGATTGGCGAACGTCGTTCCCAACGTGCCGATCGCGTAACTCTTGGCGTTGACGCCGCCGCCCGATGACGTCTGCGTCGTGTAGAAAACGTTGTCGCGAAGCTCGACCGGAACGTCGCCCGCAAGCGCAATGCCGAAGCTCGGCATTTGGCTCGCCACGGCACCGCGGTCGCCGGTCATCGAGACGGAGTTGAAGTAAACCTTCGTGTTCGATCCGGTGACGCCCGCGACGAATATGCCCGCCGTGATATCCGGCGACGTCGAAGGCGCCGAAATTCCGGAGATCATATTGTTGACGATCGTGTTCGCGCCCGCCGGATCGCCGGCGATGGCGATGCCCGCGGCCGAGAATCCGGTCGTGCTGGTGCTTGCGATGCCGCTGATCTTGTTGCGCGCGATGAGCGCGTTGAAGACGCCGCCGCTGGTCGTCGAAGTGCTCGTGACGTTCTGGATGCCGGCGATGATGCCGATCGCATCCGCACCCTCGTCGGCGACGATGCCGCCGATGCTGTTCATCGTTACCTGGATGCCGTCCTGGAAAAAGAAGAATATGCCTGCTCTTCTCATACGGTCGGCGCCCGTCGCGCTCAAATCGTTCATTGTGATCACGTTTCCGGTGTTCGGATTCGCGGCCGAGATCCCGTTGTTGAAGATTCCGATGAACGAACGTTTGAACGAGCAGTTCTCGATGCGGTTATTGTCGTTGTCGGTTCCGGAATTGCCCGGAGCGACCGCTCCCATATGGATGCCGATCAGGGTCTGCGTCGGATCCTGGCCGAGAACGTTGACGTTGCGAACCGTGTTGTTCTGCGCGCCGTTGACGCTCGAACCAAACGCGATGACCGCGCCGGCCGTCGCCGTCGTGCTCGTGTTCTGAACCGTCAGCTCGCGAAGGGCGGCGTTGCCGCCGACCTGATTCGCGGTACCGCCGGTCGTCGAACCGTCGATCGTGACGCGGTCGGCGTCGACGAACCGCAGCAGTCCCGAAGCGTTCGCGCCGCTGATCGTACGCGGACCGCCGAAAGGTTTGATCGTCAGCGTGTAGCCGCCGACGCCTTCTTCGGTCAGCTGGTTGAGCGCCACCGTTCCGGTCTCTGCCGTCAGATCGCTCGTGATGTTGATCGTCAGATTGCCGGTCGCGACGCCGGCGTTGAGCGCCTCGAAGAGTCCGCCCGGGTTGGTCAAAGACGTAAAGTTTCCGCCCGTGCCGACGGTGTACGTGCCGGTGTACGGAAGCGAAATGATGTACGAACTCGGCGGCGACGGCGGCGTCGTCACGGTGTTGACGTTGACGCCGACAAAGCCGATGCCCGGATTGGCCGCCAGATTGCCGACGGTGTCCTGCGCGACGACGAAATACTGGATCGTGTCGCCCGGCGACCCGCTTCCGCCGCCGACCAGACTGAGATCGATCAGACAGTTGTAGGCGCCGTTCTGCGGCGTGCCGCTCGAAAGCGTGCAAGCCGTCGAGACGTAGCTCATATCCGTCGATTTCTTGAAATAGATGCGCGGACTGTTGCCGCCCGAGGCGACGCCGGTAAAATCGCTGATGTTCACCGACAGCGTTCGATTGCCGGTTGTCGAGGCGTTCGCCAGCGGCGTATACGTGATCAAGGGAGCCACGCCGTCCAGGAAGACGCCGTCAAACTCGTCCGCGCCGATGTCCGGAGCGAACGCGCCGCCGTTGACCGAACCCGTCGGTCCCGGACGCGTCTGTCCGTCGATATCGGTCGTGATGCCCGGAACCGCGACGCCGCCCGATTCGATCGAGGTCGGTGTCAGGCCCATATTCAAATGGAGATCCGAAACGTTGTTGACGAACGTCACGGGGATTCCCGAATAGCTCGCGCCGTCGCTCGACGACGCCGCTTTCCAGCCGGCGAACGTCTGATCCGCCGTCCAGAAACCGACGGTCAACGGATTGGCGTTGAGAACGTTGTTGTTCGAAGCGCCCGCCGGCCAGCCGGTCGCGCTCGTCGTCGCGCCGAGGTTGTTGGCGATTGCATAGTGCTTGCCGGTTCCTCCCGAACGCGTGTTGTTGAAGATGTTGTTGCGAACATCGACGGTCATCGTCCGCGCGGTCGCCGTAAAGTCGCCGCGCATAAAGCCCATCGTCGAATACGCGCCCGACGTGACGGTGCCTTCGATGTTGACCGTATTGTAGTAAATGCGATCGACCGGGTCGGGCGTCGAACCGTGATTTCCCCAGATTCCGGCGAAGATCGTGTTCGTCGTCTGACCGTTGCCGATCGAGATCATATTGTTCTGGATCGTCAGGTTGCCGGTTCCCGAACGGATGGCGATGCCCGTGACGACCGCCGGGAGCGTCGCCGACGTCGTCGTGCTCGCGTTGCTGAGGCCGTAGATCACGTTGTTCGAGATGACGGTGTTCGTCGCCGAACCGTGCGTGATGCCCGCGACGACCGTCGCAACGGCACCGGCGTTGATCGCCGAGATGTTCGAGATCCGGTTGCCCGAGATCGTCGAATTGATGCCCGGCAGGAACTGGATTCCCTGCGCCGCCGCGTTCGCGCTCGAAATGCTCGAAACCGCGCCGCTCGTGATCAGGTTGTTGATGATGTTGTTCGAGATCGTCGCCGTCGCGGTCGCGCTCGACGTCGTTCCGGTCTGAATCCCGCGGACGAATCCGGAAGTGCTCGTGCCGTACGACGAGAAGTTCTGGATCGTGTTGTTCGAGTAATTCGAAATCGCCGGGATCGACCCCGAAGCCTGATTGATTCCGGACGCGAACGAAGCGCCGGTCGTCGTGCCGTTAATGCCGGCGCGCATATTCTCGGCGGTCGAGTTTCCGATCGTGTTGCCGGTGATCGTCATCGAAGCTGCCGAACCCGAGATCGTGATGCCGAAGACGCCGCCGGCGACGGTCGCCGTCGGGCTCGACGATCTGAAGGCGCCGAACGTGTTGTTGGCGATCAGGACCGTTCCGAGCGACGACGAATTGATGCCGACGACCGAACCGCCGGTCGTGGTCGGTGTCGCGACGAGCGAGTCGAGTCCGGTCGTCGCGCCGAAGGTGTTCGGCGTGACGTTTCCGACGTTGACGTTGCCCGAAGTTATGCTCAAGCCGCACAGGACGCCGTTCGACGTCGAAGCGCCGCTCGATGTCGCGAGGCTGATCGAGGCGACAGTGTTGCCCTGGACAGACGTCGCCGAGTTCGTGCCGACGCCGAGGTTGATGCCGACGAAACGCGTCGCGATCGTGCCGCCCATCGTGTAAACGCCCGTTCCGTTGGCGGCGGCGTAACCGATGGTGTTGCCGCTGACGGTGTAGCCGGAGCCCGACGTCACGTTGATGCCGTTATGCGTCGAGGCGGTCGTGTATGTGCGCGGCGCCGTCTGGAAGATCTTGTTGTTGCTGATCGTCCAGCCGTCGTTGTTGCTGTTGATGTTCAGACCGTTCGACGCGCTTGAAGCGTTGAAGAAGTCCGAAATGTTGTTGCCGGTGATCGCGTTGCCGCTGTTGTCGATCGACACGCTCGAACCGAACGAGTACACGCCGTTGAGCGGAAGATTCGCCCCGGCGGCGGTGATGTTCGAATCGGTTACCGCGTTGTTGTCGTTTCCGGTCGTCGTTCCGGTGCCGAAGTAGATGACGCCGAAAGAGGCGTCGCCCGACCCTTGGGCCGTGATCTTCGTGACGGTGTTTGCCGTCGCGTCGTTGGCGAACTTGATCGTGCTCGACGCGCCGAGTCCGGCATTGCTGAACGTCAGCGAGTTGCCGCCGGTGTTCAGACCGTCGATGGTGACATTGTCCGCGCCATTGAGATCGACGAGCGCGCCGACGAACGAGCCCGAAACGGTCCGCGCGCCGCCGCCTGACGGGTTGATCGCGACCGACGAATACGAGGCCGAACCCGTACCGCTGGCGTTAAGGACCGCCGACGCGGCTTCGGTCGTGTTGCCGCAGATGTTGATTTGAATGGCTCCGGTGTGCGTTCCGGCGTTGATCGCGTCGAACGCCGCCTTGAGCGTCGCATAACCGGTCAAAGGAGCCGTGATCTCGACCGGCTGCATCGTCGAGCAAAACGCCGGATCGTTTTCAGTGATCGTCAGAACGGCCGTGTCCTGCATTCCGAGCACGCCGCCCGTCGGGCTCGTGAGCGCGAGGTTGACCGTCTCGTTGCCCTCGAAGACGCTGTCGACGCAGGTCGTCACGCTGAACGTTTCGGAGACGTCGCCCGCGACGAAGTTCAGCGTTCCGCTGTTGTTGATGTAATCGACTCCGGCGGTGCAGCTCGCGCCGCCGGTGGCCGTGCCGCCGGAAACGGTCGCAAAATTGACCGACACCGCATTTTCAGTTGCGCCGCTGCGCGTGACGGTGATCGTCGCCGTCGGATTTGTCCC
Organism: Acidobacteriota bacterium; assembly: GCA_016715115.1. NCBI lineage: Bacteria > Pseudomonadati > Acidobacteriota > Acidobacteriota bacterium. The sequence continues at coordinate 579,708 of JADKBM010000011.1, read as the reverse complement.
GAGGTTCTCGGCCAGGCCTTCGGTGATCGTGTAGGTCGCCGAACTGAATTCCATCGAAGGCTGCGCGTCGTTGTCGGTGATCGTCAGCGCCGCCGTTGTCTGCATTCCGAGCGTCGCGCCGCCGGTCGGGTTGGAAAGCGTCAGGTTGACGGTTTCGTTCCCTTCGAAGAGCGCGTCGTCGCACACGGTGACATCGAATGTCTTGCTCGTTTCGCCGTTCGCGAAGTTGAGCGTGCTCGACGCGTTGACGTAGTCGACGCCCGCGCCGCAGGCCGCCCCGCCGGTGGCCGTGCCGCCGCCGGTCGCGTAATCGACCGACACCGCGCCCGCCGACCCGAGTGTCCTTGAAACCGTGATCGTCACCGTCGGTCCCGCTTCGCCGACCGAGTAGGTCGGACCGCTGAACTCCAGAACGCCCGGCGAAGGAAGTTCGTCCGCCCCTATCTCGGGCGGTGACAATCTCGTTTCGCCGTCAAAATCGTCGGTGACCGCCGCGATCGTAATGCCGTCGTTGGCGACGCCGCTGCCGGCCTGCAGATGCAGATCGTTGAGCGGATTGACGAACGTCGGGTCGATCTCCTGCGAGTTGGCGTCGTCCGCGACCGCCGTCTGCCAGAGGGCGAGCGTCGCGTAGTCGGTTCCGGCTGCGGCAACCAAGGAACCGCTGCGGAAGAATCCGGCATTGGCGCCGGTCGAGAAAAAGTCGTTGTAGTTCGAATCGAGGTTCGCGAACGTCGTCGTGACCATTCCGATGGCGTACGACTTGGCGTTCACGCCGCCGCCGGATGCGATCTGCGACGTGTAGAAGTTGTTGTTCTTGAGTTCGACGGTCGGGTCCGCACCGGTGACGGCGATGCCAAAGCTCGGCATTTGAGTCGCAACCGCGCCGCGGTCGCCGGTCATCGCGACCGAGTTGTTGTAAACGCGAGTCGAAGATCCGGTCGCGCCGATTACGAAGACGCCGGCGACGAGATCCGGCGACGTCGACGGAGCGGTGACGCCGGTGATCATATTGTTGACGATCGTGTTGGCCGTTCCCGCGCCGCCCGCAACCGCGATACCCGCGGCCGAAAAACCGACCGTCGAAAGGCTTGCGATGCCGTTGATCTTGTTTCTAGCAACGAGCGCTCCGGTCACTGAACCGGAAGTCGTGACCGTCGAATCGACGCCCTGCGTGCCGACACCGATGCCGATCGCGTCGGCGGACTCATTCGTCTCGGTCGCGATGCTGTTGTCGGTGATCTGGGCTCCGTTGTCGTTGAAGATCACGATGCCAACGCGCCGGACGCGATCGGTCGTCGTCGCCGAAAGATCGTTGAACGTGATTACCGTGCCGGTATTTTGATTCGCGGCGCTCGCGCCAGCCGAATAAATCCCGTAAATCGAGCGCTTAACCGTGCAGTTCTCGACCCGATTGCCGTCGTTGTCCGTTCCGGCCGTACCCGGCGAGTTGCCGCCAAGCAAAATTCCGCCAAGCGTTGTCGTCGGGTCCTGTCCGAGGACATTGACGTTCTTGATCGTATTGTTCTGTGCGCCGTTCGTTCCCGACCCGACATTGATCACGACCGCCGATGTTCCGGTGTTCGTGTTTTGGATCGTCAGTTCGCGAAGCGCAGGGTTCCCGCCCGCGACCTCTTCTTCAGCGAACATTGCGGCCGTCGATCCGTCGATGCGGACGCGGTCGGCGCCGTTCAGTTTGATCAAAGCGCCGGTGTTGGTTCCGGAGACCGTCCGCGGCGCGCCGCTCGGTTTGATGAGCAGCGTGTAGTTCCCGGCGCCGTCTTCGGCCCATTGATTGAGCGCGACGGTCCCGGTTTCAGCGGTCAGATCACTCGTCAGGTTGACGGTCACGTTGCCGGTCAAGACGCCGTTGTTGACCGCCTCGAAAAGTCCGCCGACATTTGTCAGCGAAGTAATCGTTTCGCTTGCGCCGACATTGATCGAACCCGAGTAGGCGACGGAAATCAAATACTGGTTCGGCGACGTCGGCGGAGTTGTGACCGTATTGACGTTGGTGCCGCTAAAGCCCGAGCTCGGATTCGCCGTGAGATTGCCGAGCGTGTCCTGCGCGACGACAAAGTAGCGGACCGTGTCGGTCGCGACGACGCCGCCGACCAGCGAATTGTCGATCGTACAGTCCCAGACACCGTTGTTGACCGTTCCGGTCGAAAGCGCGCATCCGGTCGAGGAATACGCTCCCGCGTTCTTGTTGAAATAGACGCGCGGCGCGTTTCCGCCGGTTGCAACGCCGGTGACATCTGTCAGTGTGACCGAAAGAACCCTATTGCCGGTTGAGGCGGTATTCGCCAAAGCCGAGTAGGAAATGCCCGGTCCGGCCAAATCGATGCCGCTATAGTTGCCCGCATCGGCGCCGATATCGACGGGCGTCAGCGATGCCCGCGTTTGACCGTCGAAGTCGTCAATTACGCCGACGTCGGCGCCGTTGCCTTCGGCGACCGTCGGATTGGTCGGGTGCAAATGAAGGTCGGGAGTCGGGGCGGTCGCGGCATTGAACTGCGGATCGACCGAAAAACTGTTCGCGTCGTTCCCGGTCGCTGACTGCCAGTTCGCCAAGGTCAGCTGGTCGATCAAGTTGAATCGACCGACGAATCCGCCTGTCCCGTTGGCAAACAGGATATTGTTATTTGACGTCAACCCGCCCGGAGCCGGCGCCGTTCCGCCGACCTGGATGGCATAGTGTTTGGAGGTAGCCGCACCGTTGCTGCGGGCGTTGAAAAAGATATTGTTCCGGAAATTACGCGTGTTCAGCGTGATCGAACTTTGAAAGGCAAAGGAATTCGCGGTTCCGGCGGCTACACCCGTTCCGCCGATGTAAACGCTGTTGTGATAGAAATTATCCGTCCCCGCGATCGTCTCGGCGATGCCGTTGATCTGCGGGCTGTTGGCGGTCATATTGCCGCCGAGCGCGACCATATTGTTCTGGTACGTCGTCAGGCCGCCCTGCACGTTGATGCCGTTGACAGTCGCCGTGGCGCTCGTCGTGTTCGGCGCCGAAATCGTGTGAATGAAGTTTCGCTGGACGTTATGTGTTCCGGTCGTCGCTCCGTTGTACTGCATCCCCGTCACCCAAACCGCCGCGGCCGGATCATTGTTGGCGAGGGAACGAACCGTATTCTGCGCGACGTTGTTGCCGATCGTCGCGCTGCTGTTGTCGATCCAGAGGCCGATCACCGAGGCCGCAGACCCGGTTCCGACGTTCGCCGCGCTCATCGATAAATTGCCGATCGTGTTGCCGGTCGCAACGCAGGCGCCGCTTTGGCAATAGAGACCGATCGTTCGGGACGAAGTCGACGCCGTGGTGTTCGTGATCGGTGCCGCCGCCGAACCGATCGTGTTGTTCAGAATCGTGTTCGTAACGGCGCTGGCGGTGAACGCGCGGATTCCGTAAAAGACGACGCTGCCTACGCCGCTGTTGTTCGAGACGATGCCGCCGACGTTGTTGTTGGAAACATTGGCAACGGCCGACGGGAAGTAATAGATGCCGAAGATCTCCGATGCAGAACCGTTGTTGTTGGTGATCGAAACCGACCCAGCGCTCGTCAAACTCCCGATAGTGTTGCCGGTCACGTTTCCGATGTTCGCGACGCCTGAATTGATGCTGATGCCGACAAAGGACGCGGTCGTCGACGTGCCGCCGACAATGCCAGACATATTGATCCCGGCGATCGTGTTGCCCTGAATGCTCGAAGGGGTCAGCGTTGACGCCGACGAGATGTAAATCCCCAAGAACTTGGATCCGGTACTGCTGCCGACGAAATTGGTCGTCCCGGTTCCGGCGGAGTTGGCGAAGCCGATGACGTTGCCGCTGATCGTATGTCCATCGTTTCCGGTCGAGCTGGCAGCCTGGATTCCGGCGAGGATCGCGCCGGTCGTTTGGGTGCGCGTGGCGGTTTGATAAATGCGGTTGTTGCTGATCGTCCAGCCGGTATTGCCGCCCCCGAGATAAACTGCGTTGGCCTGCGCCGCTACGTTGAAATAATCGAACAGATTGTTGCCCGTGATCTGGTTGCCGCTATTGTAAACGGCGGTAGTTGTCGTCGAGCCGTTGCCGTAGATCAATTTGGTCGGCAAATTCGCTCCGGCCGGGCCGATGTTGTTGTTGGAAATGATGTTGTTGTCGTTGCCCGTCGCGACGGCACCCGCGCCGAACCAAATGTTGCCGCCGTTGGTGGTCGTCGCCATCGTTGACGACCCGAGGATCGAGCTGTTGGTGATCGTGTTGTTCGTGGCGTCCGCCTGTAATCGTATCGTCGAGGTTCCCGATGAGGCTGAGACGGTCGTGTTGGCGATCGTCAGAGAATTGCCGCCGGTGTTCAATCCGTTGATCGTGACATTGTCGGCGCCGTTTAAATCGATCAGCGGACTGCCCGCCACCGTCGCGCCGGTGATCGTCCGCGCGGACCCGCCGGCCGGCGATATGGCGATGGAAGTGTATGAAGCCGCGCCCGAACCGCTCGCATTCAGTATGGCGCTCACGGTCGTTTCATCGGTATCCCCGCAGACGTCGATGCCGATCGTCCCGGTATGCGTTCCGAGATTGATCGCGTCGAACGCCGCTTTGAGCGTCGCGTACGCCGTCGGCGTCGTCGTGCCGCCGGATGATTCGATCTCGATCGGACCCGCCGTGTCGCAGGTTCCGATGGTCATCAGCGGCCCCGGATTGACCGGCAGTTCGACGCGTTCAGACGCACCGAAAAAGGCGGCAAAGCCCGAAAAGGCGCTGATCCGCGTCAAATTCGAGGCGAGCGCGACGGTCGCGATGATGGCCAGACAGATAGCGGTCGCAACATAGCGACGTGAATTCAAGAACGACGGCTTACGCATATAGAAAATTCTCCAAAGGCAACTACTTGTCGAAAAAAAGGACGGTTTCCGGCTCGAATCAACGGCCGGAGCAAAAAAACTGCGAACGGACTGTTCCGGAATCACCTCGTGCGGTTCAGGAAGAACGCGGCGGCTACCCGATTTTGATGACGATGCACAAAAGATAAGTTCAAATCCTAAGCGATGTCAAGCGGGTATCAGGACCTTTTAGCATCTCAAATGCAATGTTGGATTAAGTGCGTGGGATTTTCGATTTTAGATTTTGGATTTTGGATTTTGGATCTTGGATTTTGGATTTTGGATCTTGGATTTTGGAATTTGAAATTCTTGGAATTTGGAATCTGGAATCTGGAATCTGGAATCTGGAATCTGGAATTCTTGGAATTTGAAATTCTTGGAATTTGGAATCTGGAATTCTTGGAATCTGGAATTCTTGGAATCTGGAATTTGAAATTCTTGGAATCTGGAATTCTTGGAATCTGGAATTCTTGGAATTTGGAATCTGGAATTCTTGGAATCTGGAATTCGTGGAATCTGGAATTCTTGGAATCTGGAATTCTTGGAATTTGGGACGGCCTTGAACGGGCCGCCCGGGTCAGTGACATTGAATTGGCCGTCGGTTACAGGGTTACCTTCGAGAACGGGATCGGAATGTCGGTTCCGATCCCGAAGTCCTTCGTCGTGCAAAAGTTGTTACAACTAAAGAGCACGTACCAGATGCCATCGCGCAAACTCGCGAAGTTGTCACCGCTCTGAGTCAGCGGTGACATCAAGTCCGGTTACCTCGTCCTGGATCTCAAGGGTGCGCGGTGTGAAACTGTACCGCTTTGATTCGACACCCAAAACGTAAGTTTCGCCGACCCGAACGTCCTCGAACCTGAAATAACCGAAGGTCGTCGAACGCGCCGTTTGTGTAACACCTTGCGAGTCGGTCAACGTCACGGTCGCGTTTCTCACGCCGGCGCCGCCGGGCGTCAAAACGCGACCGGAAACCGCTGCGCCCGCCGCCGTCACGACGTCATTTCCGGTCAAAATTACACTCACCGAAGCGGAACCGCTGCCTGGGATGACGAGATCCCACTGAAATCCTCCGGTATAATCAACGTTGGTCGCCGGAATCCCCGAATTGTCAAAATTGTTAACAACCGCGTTGCCCAGCAAGCCGAACACGTCGGTGGTTGCGCCGAACGGCCTAACCAGGGTCGCGGTAGCGGCTGGATTGAATGCTCTGTACTGCGCAAAACCGGCGGTTGTGTCCGTAATGCTGTGGTGGGTGTTCGGGAACAGCAAAGTCGCGTTGTCGGTGCCGGCCGAACCGTTCACGTCAAAGTCCGCCCCATGGAAAAGGCTTATCGTGAGCGGGTTGACCGCGCTCAAGTTCGTGATCGACATCGTCAAAGTGAGCTTCCCGGTATTGACGGCTGCGCTTGTCAGATTCAGCGTATTTGTCGCGCTGAACAGGCCACGTGAACTAACGTTCGACCACGTGATGGTGCCGTTGGCACCGGCGCAAGTCGTTGTCGTGGGAGCGGGAAAAAAGAACTCCTGCGTGTCTCCCGATACCCGGAACCACCAGCCATCCTCAAACAGATAGTCCCCGGTGCCGACTCCGGTGAAGTTTGAGGTTTGCGTGGCGTCATAGTGCGACACCGTCGGGATGGTGTAGGTTGCACCACCCGCTGTGAGTGTACAGAGTTGGGCGTTGGCAACGCCGCCAAAAATCGCCAGGCACAGCAAAACGCCAAGCGAAAAGATCACTCCGCGACAAAACGTAACAAACGACCAAATACTTCTACTCATCATATTTCTTAACCCTCCCAAACCTACTGAATCGTGCTCCAAAAGGCTTACTCTGAACATATCAGCTGTTGAAACTCTGAAACAATTGAGTGGAATTATGTTCCAAAAAGCCTGAATGAGTCAATAATAAGTTCTCAATATAGTGCCTGGCCAAATGTTTGCCGGCTCGGTATCAATTCCGCAAAAAAGACGGCTCAGGACAGCCACGGTCAACCAAATCCCTCGATACGGACGCTCCGCGCCGCTCACAGACGGAAGCACTGACTTCACACCTGCAAAACAAAAAGCCCTCATCCCGAAAGATGATGGCTCTCTTGACTCCATCGCCAACGCAATCGCGCGGGTCGTGTGGACCGGAAAGGTCCCGAAATCGGCGACCGTGAGATTTCCCGGAGCGTCAACAACCTGCTCGGGAAGGCGCGCCGTGACCGAACGGTTATGATGTGCGTTTCGCCATCCTCCAGGTCCTTGAACGACTAATGACCGAACAACCCCGCAAGAGCGCGGCGCCGCCAAATTGCTGCCGGGTTCGACGTCGCTTCGATTACACGCCGAACGCGACCCAAAAAACAAGGCCGGACAGAAGACATCCGGCCTCACGCACACCGATGAAGTTGAACACCTTGCGTCAATCCACGACGAAGTCCAGATTTTCGATCGCTTGGTTGACCGTTATCAACTGCGGATCCGTCGCAAACCCCTTACCGACAACGCGGACGGTGTAGGTCTCGCCGGCAGGAACGCTGTCGAACCTGTAGTATCCGAACGCATTCGTCCGAACCGAAATCTGGCCGCCGTACTCGTCCGTGATAAGAACGGTCGCGCGCGAAACTCCCTGTGACTTGCCGCGAACGACGCGGCCGCCGACCGGGACGCTTGCAGAGGTCGGCGCGAAACACCCGATCGAGATGTCGTCGATCCCGACCCATTCGTCGTTGCCCGCGGCGTTGGCGGTCATAATCCGCAAAAAGATCAGATCCTGTCCGAGCGGAATATGCGGCAACGTTGCATATACGGAAGTTTCCTTGGTCGCCGTGTTCGGATCGGTCGCGTCTGGGATGAAGGCCTCGGGCAAGTTGATAAAACTCCCGGTGTCGCCGACCCGGTAGTGAAGAGCGACCGGTTGAACGGCGTTGTCGGCGGAACCGTCAATGTCCCGGACCTTGTAGCTGATCGAGACGAATTTCGTGTCCGGACAACTCTTCTTGTTGAGGCGGATGACGAGATGCGGAGCATCGGCCGTTCCCGAACCCTGAAGCGCAACGGTCGGATTCGCGATGCCGTCAAATTCCGCGACTCCGCCGGTGTTGTTGGTGTTCGGATTTGACTGATTGGCAATAACATCGACCGGCGTCGCGGCCCCGTCGGCAAGGATTGTCTGCGGGTCGGTTCCCGTCGATGCCGTAAGGTCGTCGCCGCGGTAACCGATGATCGACATCACATTGTCCCAATTGTCGTCGGTCGTGATCGAACTCGTGATCGACCAGTTCTGGTTGAACGGGTCGCTCGGCGACAAGAACCAGGAGATATTGTTCGCCAGCGTTCCGTTTGAAAACAAAAGAAACGCCGAGGCTGAAACGAGAACTGCCGCAAAAAACTTCAAACTCTTTTTAAACACACGCATAAAACACTCCCTATTCTGAAATCAAAGGGGCAAACGGGCAACAACTTCGAAAACTCTGTCCACTCGATAAAGTCCTAATTGTGCTGATCTTTCACAAAATACATTAGTTCGCCGCGGTTGTCGATTGTCGCGCCCCGAGGGTTTTGGATTCGAGAGTTCCGATTCCGGATTCGGGAGCTTTGGAAAACCGGGTTGAAGGAAAACTATCATCGTTCTTTAACGGATGGACACGGGCAGACGGGATACAGCGGTTTCGAAAGCCGTGTTCATTCGCAGACTAACAACTACGGGGTGCCGCTCAGCCCGCCGGCCTCGTCGATGGTTAGGGATACTTCGGGTTTTCGCGTCGTGCGGCCGCGGCAACGCGCCAACGCGACGATCAGCGAGTCAGTACCGCCTGCGTCAGCGGGCGGGCAACCGCGGCCGCACGACGCCTAAATCCCAACTCGGGAGCTTTGAAAAACCGGCCTGACGGTGGTCCCGGCGTTTCTGACACAGATGGACACCGATAAAACGGATGCAAGAGGATACTTCTAACTCAACTTTTCTTGAGATCCTTTTCAGACTCTCAAACTCTATTGATTGAAACAAATCCGCTCCATCCAACCAATCTGTGTTCTGCAGGAAATGCGATTTGCTTGCTTCAAGTCGGTTCTTCAAAGCTTCCAACCCGCAAAATCCGGTCTTTTCGTCCTTATCGGAAAAAGAAATGGTTCCTGCAAACCGTTTGCGGCCCGGGATTCGGAACAGGCCAGGACAAAAAAAGATCCGCGAACCGTCCAGCGGTTCGCGGATTCTTTCGACCGACCTCACGCAGCAGCCTTTTGCCTATTTTGCCGTGCGAAGTCTGAGTAAACCGTAGAACTGAAGATAACAGCTCATCAAAGCGGTCAGAATAAGGAGCGTCATCGGCAGGAAGCGAAGTGTTTCGGGGATCAGCGTACCGAGCGACAACTTGAAGAGCGAGCCCGTGACCAATCCAAAGCCCGCGATGAACGTCCGACCGACGACCCAGGTGCCGAAATCGATCTTATCCTCGGCCGGCAGGAAATAAGGGAGCACGACGAGCATCATCATCGTGATCGCGAAAAGGACCGCGTCAAGGCTGAATTGCCCGGCTATCCGGCCTAATTCGACCGCCAGAAAGAAAAGGACAAATGTCGTATCGACCGCGAAATGTTTATTGCCGGTCGTTTCGATATCGATATTTGCCGTCTGCGAAAGTTCCTTCATGATTCTTCTCCAAATCCAAGGTTGATGTCAGGTCCTTAATTCTTGTCCGGCGAAACTCAATCGCGTTGCTTGCTGAACTGCGAATATGCGACGCGAAAGAGTTCCGACAGCGCGTTTGCGGTTTCGGGCGTCAGATTCTTGTCGGCGCGCAGATGCGCTTCAACGATCTCGGGCGTCGCCTCGTGCGGGTAATAGACGACCGCCTCGACCTCGTCGCCGTTTCCCTGCTTTTTCATCACGCGGTCGACCGGCATATCGAGCCAGCCCGTGAGCCGCGCGATGTTGTCGGCGTCGGGTTTGCCCGTTCCGTTTTCGATTCGCGAAAGCGTCGAGGCCGAGACCGCGGTCACGTCGGCGACGTCGCGAAGGCTCAATCCGAGTTCTTCACGCCGGCGTTTGATCGCGCGTCCGAGCTCGATCGTGTTGATCATACTGTCGTTTTTGAATGCCATAACTTTTCTCTCCAACTGCAAAGCTCGAAATGCGTTTTGTTGCATCCGTCTCAAGTCTGTTGCAACGATAGCACAAGAGAAATTTATTTGCAACACTATGTTTCACGCTTGCAACAGAAATATTTCTTTGATACATTGTTTCACAGATGCAACACTCATTTGTTTGAGCCTGTTTGTCGGAAGCATTTTGGGAGAGAGATTGATATGACGACTGAACTCAAAACCGCAAAAACTCCGGTAGATCGCGCGATGGCGATCGCCGATCTAGGACTTGTAACGCGTGAGGGCGACCGATTCGTTGTTTCGGTCCCGCAGTTCTCCGACGCCGCCAGCGATTTCTACGTCTGGCGCGACGCCGATGCCCGGATACGTTGTTCGTGCCGGGCGGCTCAGGACTGCACCGATCTCCAGTTTCGGTGCGAACATATGCTGGCAGTGAAGTTCGCGATCAAGAACCGCAATTCTGAACCGACCTCAAAAAGGAGCCGTGCGGCATCCGGCGGCAACGTCGTCGACATCGCTTCCGGCAAAGCGCGCCGCGAGGAACGGCGGCCGCATTCCGCCGCGCCGGTCCCGGAGGAACTTTCGGATCTGTCCGCATTGCTCGCCCGAATGGATCCGGCGTGGTCGCACGCGATCCGCGAGGTTCGCCGGATCGGCAACTTTTTTGTCGTGACCGCGGCTGTGACGGTGAACGGGGTGACGCGCGAGGGTATCGGGACCGGCACCGTCAATGACGCGCACGGCGTCGAGACCGCCGAACGAATCGCACTCAAGCACGCGATCGTGAAGTTCGAGGCGTCGCTTCCGGGCATCCCCGAGATTCCGCCGGCGGCGATCCGCGTCTTCCCTTCGAATCCGATCGCGCGTTCGCTGTTTGACCTCGTGACCGCTAAACAGCTCGGAATGATCCGCGCGATGTCCCGCGAACTCGGCATCAAGGCCGACGAGGAATGCGAAAAGCTTATGGATTGCCGAACCGATGAACTCTCGAAACGCGCGGCTTCACGCCTCATCGAACATCTTCAGGAATTGCGAGATGCCGAAATGATGCCGATCCGCCGCGCGGGATAGGAAACAGATTCGCCGGACGCATTCCAAAATGCGTCCGGCGAGGCGGCTGATTGAGTTGTGAAAAACCGTCCGCTTTCTCCAAGAAGCTCTTGCCTCACTCACAACTCAATCGCCGCCAAGTTGATATTGGCGAGATCTGAGATTCCGGGATTCCGGAAGTTTGAAAAATCTTCCGCTTTGCCGCCCGGAGCGGCAAGTCCAGCGTCGCCTTGTCCGGTCGTCGAGGCACAACTTCGCGCGTTTTTCAAAACTCCCGAATCCCGATCGTACGTGAGCGTGCTCCGAAACCCTGAATCGGTTTGCTCCGACTGGCTCCAAGATTTGGATTTCCATTGAAAAATGTTATATTTGCTACGATTTGGGACGTTAAGAGCAGTTCCCGGATCTGCCCCTAAGTTCTAGATTACAAATTGGGAGAAGATTAATATGGCAGGAAAATTTGAGATCAAGCAATCAGCAAACGGAAAGTTTCACTTCAACCTGAAGGCCGGAAACGGTCAGGTCATTTTGTCGAGCGAAATGTATGAATCGAAATCGGCTTGCACGAACGGCATCGAATCCATTCGCAAAAACGGCGGCGACGCCAGCCGCTTCGAAAAGCGCAACAATTCGAAGGGAGAGCCGTATTTCATCCTGAAATCGGGCAATCATCAGGAAATCGGGCGCAGCGAATACTATTCATCCGATTCGGCTTGCCAGAACGGCATCGATTCGGTGATGAAGAACGCTCCCGACGCCGAAGTCGTGGACACCACCGTCGCTTAACGCTTCAAACACAATGGAACGAGGGCTCGGGATTTCAGCTTCCGGGCCTTTTTTCTTTGTCTACTCGACCGTTTCATATTCGGAACGGTCTCGCGTGCCACACGAAAGAATCGGCCGACCTAACGTATAGGCCGAGCCCAGAACATCCGTCGAAACCCCGAACGATCAGATCAATGTGCCGCCGGCCGCTTCGCTACGAACGATCTGAGCAAGGCGATGGCGTTGATGACCGACTTCGTGTCGCGCCTTGGGCGCGTATCCGCCGGCGGCGAAGAAAAGGATTTCGATGATCGCTCTCATATGAATTATTCGAGCTTTGAGCTATGAGCGATGGGCTGCGAGTCTGGATTAGTGCCCAAACTCGCCGATGGTCTGTTGCATCAGTATAACTAAGCGCGAACACCGATGAAACTCAGCGCATCCGGCATCATCGGCACATTCAGACTTCCGGTCAGTTTTTCATCTTCAAGAATACCGCTGATCGCCATCTCAACCGACCGGCCCTGCATCGCGGCGACGGCCACCGCCGAGAACGAACTGCCGGCTACCTTGCCGCCTTCGATCTTCCCTTCGCCGAGCATCGATTCGAGCTTTCCGCTGATCGCCGCGCCATCTTGCTGAAGAACGAGATCGACCGGAAACTTCTGCCCTTGAAAATCGACCGAAAGCGTCCATTTTCCGCTCAGGTCGGCCGCCGGCGCCTCGACTGGACGACCGTAATTCTCGACCGGCACCGATTGGCCTTCGGTGTCGAAGATCTCGACCTCGTCGGCGTACCCGCGAACCTGCGGCAGAATCGCTTCCGCGTCACCAACGACGACGATCGCGATCTCGTCCGGACGGATATGCGTTCGCGCAACGCGTTCGACGTCATCCACCGTCACCGACGCGACGTTCTCGCGATAGGTCTGCAGGTAGTCATCCGGAAGGCCATAGATCTTCTGCTGGACAATCAGATTCGTCAGCCCCTCCTGCGTTTCGGCACGGATCGGGAAGACTCCCGTCAGGTAGTTGACCGCATCGCGAAGTTCTACCTCGGCGACGCGCTCGTCGCGAATGCGGTTTAGTTCAAAGAAAAACTCGCGCAGAGAATCGCCGGTGACCGCCGTGCGCACCTCGGCCGTCGCCTCGAACTCGCCGCCGAGCCGTTTCATATCAAACTTCGAATAGGCGCCGTACGTGTAGCCTTTTTCCTCGCGGAGATTCATAAAGATCCGCGAGGAAGCGCCGGAACCGAGTATCTGGTTCATCACCAGAACCGGGAAAAAGTCCGGATGGTCGCGCTTGATCCCGGGCAACGCGAGCACGATATTGGCCTGCGTCGAGCCTTTGCGGTCGACGATCGTCAACGTCCGCGAATCGCGTTTCGGAACTGCCGGAAATTCGTTCGACGGTCTCTCGCCTTCCGTCCACGATCCGAACCGCTCGTTTATTTGCGCCAGAAAATCTTCGCGCTCGACGTCGCCGACAACGATCAGAATTGCGTTGTTCGGTATAAGGATCCTCGCGTGATGCTCGGCCAACGCGTTGCGGTCGATCTTCTCGATATCCTCGGCTGACGGAGAAACGATCGAATACGGGTGCCGGCCGTAGATGATCCGCGCGACCTGCTCCATCGCCAGAAACGATGCCTGTGAGCGCTGAAACTTCAGCCCCTCGATGGAGTTCTGCTTGAAAAGATCGAGCTCGCTCTGGGGAAACGAGGGTTTCAGGACGACCTCTTCCATCAGGCGCAGGATGTCCGGCAGATACGGCGAAAGGCACGACGCCGAAACCCGCGTATTGTCCGACCCCGAACTCGCTACGAGACTCGCTCCGAGGCGTTCGACCTCTTCGGCAAGCGAGCGGCTGGAATGCGACTCGGTTCCCTCGGTGAGCATCGACGCAACGGCCGAATTGAGCCCGATCGCATCCTTCGGTTCGTAGGCGTCGCCGGCGAGAAAGACGAGCCTCAAACTGACGAGCGGCAACCGCCGGTCTTCGAAGATGACTACCCGCAGACCGTTCGGCAGAACCGTCTCGAACGGCTGCGCAATATTAAAGGACCTCGGCGCCAGCGGCGCGGGAGCGGTTTTTCGAAATTCTTCTGAATCTTGCATTATGGAATTTGGACGTTGAGCTTGGAACTTGGAACTTGGAACTTAGAACTTAGAACTGAGAACTTAGAACTGAGAACTGAGAACTGAGAACTGAGAACTTTGATTTTTGATCTTTGAGCTTCGATCTTTGCACTTTGAACTCCGTTCGCTGTTCTCCGTTTTCACTTCTCCGTTTTCACTTCTCCGTTTTCACTTCTCCGTTCTCACTTCTCAGTTCTCAGTTCTCACTTCTCAGCTCTCACTTCTCAGCTCTCACTTCTCAGCACTCACTTCTCAGCTCTCACTTCTCAGCTCTCACTTCTCAGCTCTCACTTCTCAGCTCTCACTTCTCAGCTCTCACTTCTCACTTCTTCTCACTTGGCCTTAGTCAAGACGTCGAGCAGCGTTCGATTTTCGGTTTCGAGATATTTGGCGACCGCGTCGCGGATCTGATCGGCGGATACTGCGAGAAGTTCGTCGAGCTCCGAATTGATCAGTTCGGGGCTGCCGTCGTACAGCGCGAACTCGGCGATCTGCTGCGCGCGCGCCATTGAAGACTGTCTCACGCGGATCGTGTCGTTGATCAGTTGGTTTGCCAGCTTCTGCATTTCGGCGGCCGACGGAGCGTTGCGCGCAAGATCCTGGATCTCCTCCATAATGATCTCGCGGATCTGCGAAAGGTCGCGCTCCGGTTTCGGGATCGCACCGATGAAGATCGATGACGGTCCGCGTCGTTCGTCGGTAAAGCCGAACAACTGGATCACAGACTCGTCGCCCTTCACGAGTTTCTGATAGAGCCTCGAACTCTCGCCGTCGTAAAGCAGCTTGCCCGCGAGAAAAAGCGCGAAGAACTCGGGCGTGCGCCGTGGCGGGATCTTCCATCCGAACAAGAACGCCGGCAGCGGCGCGAGTTGATCTTCATATTCGCGATAATTCTCGGCGACGCCTTCCGGTTCGCTGACATCCACCGGCACCGGCTTCTCCTGCGCGGGTATCGAACCGAAGAATTTCTCGATCAGCGATTTTGCCTCATCGGTCTTGAACGCGCCTGAAAGCACAAGCACGGCGTTGTTCGGTGCATAATACGTTCGGAAAAATTCCTGGACATCCTCGACCGTCGCCTCGTCGAGATCCTCCATCGATCCGATCGTCGAATGTGAATTCGAAAAGTTCCGAAAGACCATCGTGTTGATCAGATCGAAGACCTCGCCGTACGGTTGATTGTCGTAGCGGAGACGTTTTTCTTCCTTGACCGCTTCGCGTTGGTTGTCAAGGTTCTCCTGCGTCACCGCGAGGGAGCGCATCCGGTCCGATTCGAGCCACAGCGCCAACGGCAATTCGCTTGCCGGCAGCGTTTCGTAATAATTCGTACGCTCCGAAGACGTCGTCCCGTTCATCGTTCCCCCGACCTTCATAATGTACTGAAAATGCGCCGCTTTCGGGACGTTCTCGGAACCCTGGAACATCATATGTTCGAAGAGATGCGCAAACCCCGTGCGGCCCTCGCGTTCATTTCGTGAGCCGACGTCATAGTACACCGCGACGGAAACCACCGGGATCGCGTCGTCCTTGTTGAAAACGACGCGCAGACCGTTTGGGAGTTTGTATTCTTCGAGGTCAAGAGGCTGAAGCCGAAAATTCATTGACATAATTTGTTCGCTAATTCGTAAGAATCATCAAAGCATTTTGGATGTGAAAACGCAAAGACCGGCCGATTCAGGAGTTTTCAGCGGCAACCGGAGCCGCATTCGCCTGATTTTCTTCGGCGATCGCGTATAGGGCCGATTTTACCTGAAACGGCGTCAGGTTCGGATATGTCTCGACGAGCAGTGCGATGATCGCGACGATATGCGGACAGGCGAAGCTGTTTCCCGTAAGGCTCTTATGCGCGCCGCCCGGCCAGGCCGTCCTGATATTGACGCCCGGCGCCGTCAGCTCGATGATCTCACCGTACTTGAATCCGAAATGGAACGGATCCGTGTCGGTCGACTTCGACACCGAGATCAGCGACGACGAAAAAACCGACGGAAACGAAGGCTGCGGCAGATTGTTGGCGGCGGCAACGACGATGCAGCCCGCCTGATAAGCGCGGTCCAAAAGATCGTGAAGCGGCGCGAAAAACTGCGGTTTCGTCGTGCCGAGACTCAGGTTGATGATGCGGCAGCGCATCTTGATCGCGTATTCGAGTCCGGCGAGAAACGATTGGCCGTCGCCCAGTCCGCCGGCTCCGAGGACCTTGATGCTGTAAAGTTCCGCATCCGGCGCGATCTTCGAAATTATCCCCGCGCACGCGGTGCCGTGGCCGGCCGAGTCGCCGGAATCGGTCGGCTCGAAGACAACGCGTTTGTTGTCGGCCCGCGCGATCACGGATTCCTTCACCTTTCCGACCAGTTCCGGGTGCGTTTCATCGATCCCGCTGTCGATAATCGCGACCGACACACCCCGACCGCTGCGCGACTTCCACGCATCGTCGATCTGAAAATACGTCGTGATCGAACCGAACCGGTTTGTTTCAAATCCCGTGACTGCGGTCATAACATAGCGACGGATGAAGGATGAAGGCCCGTCAGTAACTCAAGAAACTTGTATCGGCTTTCTGATCCGAGAACTTCAGCACGGCTTCGAGGATCTCGCGGCACATCACGCGTTCGCCGTCGCCGCGCGAGGCGACCTCGCCGATCAACACGGCGAGGTCGAGCATTTCGCGGTGTTCCCGGGTTTCGCGGGTTCCGGCAAGCCAATCCCTGACTTCCTGATATCCCATTTCATCGTCGTCTGCGAGCATCGCGCGGCCGAGATCCCGCAGCGATTTCGCCGATTCATAGGCATTGACAAGCGATGCGACGGCATCGGCGAAAAGCGCGGCCCGGTCCATTTCGTCCGGCGTGAATGCCGCGAACGGCGGTTCGCCAATGCGGTTTACATATTCCAATACGCCGATCACGTCGCCGTTGTAACGCAAAGGCGTCGCGAGGATCGTCTGCGTCGAATAGCCGGTCTGTTTGTCGACCTCCGCATAAAACGTCTCCTCGCCGCCCGCGTCGGCAACAGCCATCGGCTGCCCCGACGAAAACACGAAGCCGGCGATTCCCTTACCCGCCGGAACCGTCATATTCAGCAGGTGCCCGGCAACCTTCCCAATCGCCGACAAGAATCGCAGGTCGCCTTCCTCGCCCTCGCGGATCAGCACCGACGCCTCTTCGGAGTTGAGCTGCGCCGCCGTGGCCTTCAAAAGGTCCTCGATCGATCGCGTCAGCGGTCCGGTCATCGCGTTCGCAACATCTACCGTTGCCACCAGTCTTCGGAGTTTCGCTTCGAACATTCCAGGCGCATCAGACATAGCCGTAATTTTCGCTGAAAACTCGCGATCAATCAATCAATTTCGGACATCGGAAGAAATAACTTCCGGATTCGATGGAAAGTGCGCGTGATTGCGAGTATTCTGAGGCATACAAAAATTTGTCGGTTCGCGATGGAGATCGGCTTGCTTCGGGCCGCGATGTTTGATGAACATCGCGCAAATCACGTTTTCCCGTTTGCTTTCCGTGGTCCGTCCTTCAGGAGAATTATGCGGAGATTTGTCTCGTTGTTGCTGATCCTTTCGGTTTGCGGTTTGTCCGCTCTGCCGCAGACCAAGCCGCGCGCCATCAAACGGGTTCCGGAAATTGAGCCGTTCCGGATCGAACGCGGGACATCGTTTTCCGCCTCGACATCGAAAAGCGAACCGGTCAAACAGGCCAAACCGTTCGCGCCGGACAGGATAACTTCGGACGTGGCCGAAGCGATCGAGATCATTCGGCAAAACTACGTCGATCCGCGCAAATCGGATTACGATTCGCTCGTCAAATCTTCGATCGAGGAGATGCTCCACACGCTCGACCCGCATTCGAACTATTACGACGGAGCCGAGTTTCAAGAACTCCTGACCGACCAGCAGAGCGAGTATTTCGGAATCGGCGCGACGATCTCCAACTACACGAAAAACGGGTCGACGGACACCTTCGTCGTCGCGACATTTCCCGATTCGCCGGCTAACCGCGCCGGTTTGCGATTCGGCGATCGGATCGTTCTGGTCAACGGAGAAAATGTCAGCGGAAAGGATTCATCGTACGTCCGCGACAAGGTTCGCGGACGGAAAGGCACGATCGCGCGTGTGACCGTCGAGCGTTCCGAAACCGGCCGGCTCGAGACGTTCGAACTCCGCCGCAACCGTGTCCCGCAACCGTCGATCCCGGATGCGTACATCCTGCGTCCCGGCGTCGGCTACGTCGATATGTCGGAGGGATTCAATTACACGACGGCCGAAGAACTCGGGGTCGCACTTGCCGAACTCAAGAAACAAGGGATGACGTCGCTCGTCCTCGATCTTCGCGACAACACGGGCGGAATCCTCGATCAGGCCGTCAAGGTCGCCGAAAAGTTCCTGCCGTTCGGAAGCGTCGTCGTCACCCAGCGAGGGCGTTTCGCGATCGACAATCGAACCTGGAAGGCCGCCGACCGGGCTCCGGAAACGATGCCGCTGGTCGTCCTCGTCGACGAACAGACCGCCTCGGCTTCCGAGATCGTCTCCGGTGCGCTTCAGGATTATGATCGCGCGCTGATAATCGGCGAGAACACTTTTGGCAAGGGACTCGTGCAAAGCATCCTGAGTTTGCCGTTCGGATCCGGACTGACGCTGACGACCGCCAAATACTATACGCCTTCCGGCCGTTCGATCCAGCGCGATTACTCGCACGCCGGACTCTATGATTATTTCAATCACAAGACTACCGAGCCGAGGGCCAAGCGCGTCGAGGCGAGAACACTGACCGGGCGCAGCGTTTTCAGCGGCGACGGCATCGCGCCGGATGAGGTCGTCAAGGCCGAAACGCTCGATCGTGCGCAGGTCTCGCTGCTCGATCCGATATTCTTCTTTTCAAAGGAACTCGCTCGCGGCAACGTCGCCGGTTTGGAGAACTTCCGCATATCCGGTCCGCCGAAGTACGGCCAGCGCGTGCGTCCGATCGACCTCACGGTTGACGACGCCGTGTTCGAATCTTTCTCGCGGTTTATCGAGTCGAATCCCGAATGGCGCCAGTTGCTTCCGACCGTGCGCGGCGATCGCGCATACGTCAAACTGCGCATCCGTTACAACCTGATCACGGCCGCCTTCGGAACCGTCTCGGCGAAACAGATCCTCATCGAGAACGACAATCAGGTCGGAAAGGCGATCGAGAACCTTCCACGCGCCCAGCAGCTTGCACAGCTCGCCGAACGAACGAGGCAAAAACGCGGGAGGCAATGAGCAGTGCAGAGTGCAAAGTGCTTAGTGCAAAGTGAGGGATGCGACTACGCTTCAACCACGTACTTCGCACTCGGCACTTTGCACTCGGTACTTTGCACTCTGCACTCTGCACTCTGCACTGTAAAAAAAACCTCGCCGGTATGAAAAAGACCGGCGAGGAAAAAGAAACAGGAGGAACCTGAGACTCAAAGTCGCGCCCAAAAATGCAGAAAACAAAAACGCGCCCGACAATGGGTCTGTATTTCAAGATGCGGCAATCGAAAATCCGGTTGCTCGGCTAAACGAATTTTTCACAAAAAAATCTCCGCCCCGGTAATCCGCGGCGGAGATTTCCATTACGTCGCGGATAAAGCCCTAGAAGTTGATCTTCACCGAAAGCTGGATGCGTCGTGCGGTGCTGTTGACAGCATCGCGGATGCGTCCGAAGGTCGTCGAGTTTTGCGTCGCCGTCGGGAATCCGAAGTGCTTGATGTTGAAAACGTTCTTCGCGTCGGCCCGAAGGTCGAAGTTGAAGCGCTCCGATATGCGGATGTTCTTCGAAATCGACATATCCATTTCAAAGCGCCTTGGTCCGACGAAGAAGTTTCTGCCCGTATTTCCGAGAGAACCCGCGGCCGGCATCGAGAACTGCGCACGGTCGGCCGAATTGAACCAATAGTTCGTTCCGTTTTCCTGCACAAGAACGCCTAGATAACGCGTGCACCCGTTGCAATTCGCGGTCGACTGAACGACGTTTCCGAAGGTATTCGAACCCGAATAAACCGTGAACGGACGCCCCGAAGCGATGTTCACCGTTCCCGAAAGCTGCCAGCCGCCGACCAGATAATCGAGTCCCTTTCCGATTTCCTTGCCGAATTTTCGGCCGCGACCGAACGGAAGTTCGATCACGTAAAGCCCCTGGAACGCGTCGCGCCGGTCGAAATCCGACCAAGCGTAGTTGAACGAGCGGTTGTTGTTGTCAAACGGCGTACTCGATGCCGATTGGTTGTTGGCTCGCGAGACCGTCGTGAACGTCGGGTCGAACGAACGCGTGTCTTTCGACTTCGAGTACGTATAGCTGAACTGGAAGCTGATCCCCGCCTTCATCCGGCGCTTGATGATGATCTCGAGCGCGTTGTACATCGACTTATCGTTGCTGTCGAGGACGTTCATACCACCGGTAAACTGCGGATAGCGCATCAGGAAGAACGGGCTGAATCCGTTGCCCGTCAGCGATGTCGTTCCGGTACGTCCGGCAAGCGTTTGCGCGACGGCGCCGACCGAGTTGTTCGCCAACTGCGACGAGAAGGTCGAACGAAATGCAGCGAGCGTGCTCGGCGTACCGTTCGTTCCGTTAAGCAGCGTCATCAGGCAGTTCGTCGTCGTCGCCGTATTCTGCGCTTCGACAAATGCGCTCAGGAACGTTTGTCCCGGACAGCGCGGATCGGTCGCACCGAGATTCACCTGATTGGCATCGTAGCCGCCGAACAAATGGACTCCGCGTTTGCCGATATAGTTGACCTCAAGCAGATTGCCGCCCGGAAGTTCGCGTTGGAACCCGAGGAACCACGAGTAAACTTCGGGATACTGGAAGTCGGCGTCAAGCACCGTGATGCTGTTCGACGAAAGCGCAACCGGCGTTCGAAGAACGTCAGGCGACGATGTCGGCGTCAACGACGGCAATCCGTTTCGGAGCAACGCGCCGGCCTGAGAAAAGGCCGTATTGACGACGCCGGTATTATTGCCCGGTGCGCTCTGGAAAATGCTGTTCGCAAAAACCTGCGACGGGAGACGGTCGTAGGCGACGCGTACATTCGCGCGGATCGAAGTCTTTCCATCCTTGAGCGGATCCCAGGCCGCGCCGATCGACGGCGAGAAGTTGTCGAAATCGTTCTTGAACAACTTCCCTTCGGTCCAGCGAAGCGTGTTCGACGGCGTCGAACCGTAGCTGATCTGGCCATCGGGACGGAGCGTCGGTAGTCCGTCTGATGACGGCGACAGCTTGACTTCCCAACGCATTCCGAGGTCGAGTGTGAGGTTCGTCATCGCCTTCCACGAATCCTGGAAATAGAAATCGTATTCCGGATAATAATGCGTGAATCCCCAACGCGACCCGGCCGCTGCGAACTGGCTCGGGTTGCTCGGATCAGCGACAAACGCTTGCGAAACGTTGCCGAGCCGGCCGAGTTGGTCGTTGATCAAGCTCAGCAATCTCGAACGGTCGTTGGCGTTGATTCCGGTCGAACTCGCCGCCGGAATCGCAAACTGAGTAATGAAAGACGTTCCCCAGTTGTTCGCGGTGCCGAAGAACACACGCGGTGTAATGTCGGCGCCCGAAACCGATGAACGATCGTCTATCTGGCGGCCGAAACGGAAATTGAGACCACCCTTGAAAGTGTGGTTGCCCTTGACCCACGTCAGATTGTCCACGAACTGGTACGTGCGGAGTTTGCGCGCGTTGTAGGTGAAATTATCGAACGGGTCGGTAACGATGTTGAAAATGAACGGATAGTTGTCATTCGGCGTCGGGTTGGCGAAGCTGAATGCAAACCGGTTGATTCCGAAGACGAATTCGTTGGTCAGATTCGCTCTCGGCGACCAGCGCCAGTTGATGGCGAGGCCCTTCGGATTGCGCGCCGTCGTGACCTTGCACGGCGTATCCGGGAATGCCTGAAGCCCGCCATTGACGCTGTCGCATACCGTGTCTTGCTGGCCTTGCGAATAACGACCGTAAAGAACGTTGCTTTCCGAGAACTTGTAGTCGATCTTGAACGAGAGATCGTACTGTTTTTCGGTTTGCGGCGCGGCGAAGTTGAAGCCCGCGGTGTTCAGGCCGTCACCGACGAAATAGTTGTTCGCCTGCGGCATCGCATTCATAAAAGCCATCAGGGTCGTATCGAGCCCGACCGTCGTCGGATTGCCGTTCGTCGCCTGATTCGCGTTGATGTTGTATGTCTGGATGCACGGAGTCACCGGAACCGCGGCACAGATCGGGCGAACGACATTGCCGTTCGAATCGACCGAGGGCGTGGTCGTACCGGCCGCGGCGTTCTGTCCGCCGAGCACGTAACGGAAAAGCCCTTGCCGCGCTGACGGCGTTAGGACCGTGCGGGTTACGAGACGTGATTCCGAGGCTCGGAGAAATTGAATGTTTGCAAAAAAGAACATCTTGTCCTTGATGATCGGACCGCCGAAACTGCCGCCGAAAATGTGCTGGACGAACTGCCCCCGTTTGAGTCCGTTCAGGTTGTTCTCATACTCATTGGCGTTGAGATCCGGCGTTTGATAGTACTCGAACGCGCTTCCCTTGAAACGGTTCGTCCCGCTGCGCGTCACGAACGTCACCTGAGCGCCGGTCGAACGTCCGAGTTCGGCCGTAAAATTGCTGGAGACGAACTGGAATTCCTGCACCGAATCCGGATTCGGGCGCAGTGGCGTGAAGTTCGAACCGCCTGCGCTCGACTCGTTGATGTCGATTCCGTCGAGCGTGAAGTTGAACGAACGGTCGCGCGAACCGTGAACGTGGTTACCGCCGCCGGTGTTCGCGCCGACCACGAAGCCGGGCTGGAAATTCAAGAGATCGAGCGGATTGCGGCCGCGAAGACCGACGATCGGAAGACTCTCGAGCGACCTTTGGTCGACCGTTCCGCCGACGTTGCCCGACGTGCTCGTTTGCACGAGTTCGGCCGAACCTTCGACGTTGACGGTTGCCGAAACGTCGCCGATCTCGAGCTTGACGTTGATCGTCGCGGGTTGATTGACGAGAACCTGGTTGTTCGACGAAACGAACTTCTTGAAGCCGGCTTTTTCAACCGTGACCCTGTAGTCACCGGGCTGAACAAGGTCGAAAACGTAAACTCCGCTGCCGCTGGTTTGCGTCGTCAGGGAACTGTTTGTGCCCTGATTCGTGAGCGTCACGGTCGCGCCGGCGACCGCCCCACCGGAATTGTCTTCGACCGTTCCGGTGACGCGCGAAGTTGTCCCCTGTCCGAAAACGTTCGCGCCAAACGACAAGATCGAAAGCGAAAGTGCCATCAAAAACAGCTTTTTGCCCATTTTTCCTCCAGAAAAAGTCTAATTTGCGATAAATATGCCTGATGAAAACTCGGCGATTGAAAAAAAAAGATGCCGTACGATAACACAAAACGTTACGCAAGTGTTAACTCGATTCGGCAAGTTTCCGAACTTTTGGGTGTTTGTGAAATTTGGCGAGTTTTCGGGTGTCAGAACGGCCGCGACGATTGAGAAGGGCCCGGGCGATCGAGGAATTCCGATGTGCGCGATCCAAGCGCATTGAGCAGCCTTGTGGCCGTGGCCGAAACCAGGCCGGCTTTCAACTTCGAGGACTATCTTTCGTATTGAATGACCGTTCCTTTCGCGCCAACGGCCCATCCGTATTTCTTTACAAAAAACAGACCGTAGAGATGCTCGCCGGTGCGGCTCTGAATCTTCGACCAATTGCGTCCCTTGTCGCTCGAACGAAGGATCGTGCCGTCGTAGCCGACGACCACGCCGTTCTTGTCATCGGCGAAATCGACCCGCATCAGCGTCATTGGAAACGCCGTCTTGACGCTTTCCCAGTTCGCGCCGCCGGTTTCGGTACGCAGGATCGTTCCTTTAGAGCCAACGATGTAGCCTTCGTTCTCGTCCCGGAAATCCACATTGTAAAGATCCCCGAGCGTTCCCGAACGCTGAACCGAAAAACTCGCTCCGCCGTTGTCGGAACTGAGGATCAATCCGTCGTCGCCAACGATCCAGCAACGCGAACTGCCGACAAAATCAAGATGGAACAGTTCTTTCTTGGACGGAACGATGATCCGCTGCCACGATTCCCCGCCGTTCTCGGTCCGCATAACGAGCGAATCGACGACACGCTCCTGTTTGTTCAAGAGTGAACCGACGACGATCCCGCGCTTCTTGTCGGCGAACTTGATGCTCAGAAACTCCGGAGTCAGCCCGCGAAACTCGGTCGCTTTTCCGATCTGGGTTCCCTGCCAGGAACTGCCGCCGTCGCGCGTGATGAACATTTGCCGGCCGGCAACGAGATATCCGTTGTCATCATTGCGGAAGTACACCTCGTTGATCGTTGCCGACGAGCCGATTTCCTTCTTTGTCCAATTCCGGCCACCGTCTAGGGTGACCGCAAGATAGCCGTCGTCGCCGGCGATCCAGCCCTTATCGGATGATGTGAAATGGACCGTCACCAGATCCGGTCCGCCGTTCGAACGGTTGACCTTCCAGTTCGTTTGCGCAAACGAAACCTGCGCGGCCAGCAATAGCGTCAAAATGATGGCAATTCTCATAACATCGAATACAAGTACAAAAAAGAAAGGTGAAATTCAATCATAAACACGATTCGAACAAATTTCACCTTTCAGATGGCCAAACCCGCCGAGGGGTTCGTCGCGATCTACTTCGTGATCCGATAAAGTCTGCCTTTCCAGACAACGACGACCTCTTCGCCCAGTGACAGATACTGCGCCAACTCCTTGTCTGAAGCGAGCAGATCGAAATACTCGGCCGACATAAACCTGAGCTTCGTCTCCGGGAGACGAGCCGATTCCTTGAACTCGCCGTCGGTCCAAACGCCGTTCTCGAGATAGAACGTCTTGACGCTGACCTTTTTCATCGTCCGACGCGATTCACGACTAACCTTGTCTTCATCGTCGATCACCGAGACGGCTTCCTGTTTCTCCTTCGCGTCCTTGCTTGCAAGCACCGCGCCGCGACCGGACGAGTCCGCGATGCGGGTCTTGGCGGTCGGCGTCGGCACCTGCTGTTGTCTGACCAGAGTCTGATTCTCGCTGCCGTCCGTCGCCAAATAAGACGTGTACGGCGTAACGATCCCGAAACGCGTGCCGAGATCAACGATCTCGTCGCGCAATTCCTTGTTGTCGCCGTTCGCTCGGATCTGCTCGATCAGCCAACCGACACGACGTGTCGCCCAGAGACGCGGCAAGAAGTCGTTCTTGTCGGCGCGGACCGGAAAATCAAGGTTCCGATATTCGAACGTACGCGTTTCCCGACCCGCTTTGCCGCGCAGTTTCAGCACGATATTGTTGAGATCATTGACGTTTCGGTAACGCCCGATGACCGTCAGCTGCGTTCCCTTGAAGATATCCGTCAACTTGCGGGGATACATCAGGTCGGTCTGGACTCCGCCGAAATCGAGTTCCAGATCGGTCAGGACCGGCGAACTCACCTTGGCGAAAAAGTTCGAGACCTTGACCTCAAGATCCTCGCTCGGTTCGACGTAGTCGGCGGTCCCGCCGTTTTGCGCTGCCAGTTTGTCGAGCAAAGTCGTGTTGACGTCGTAGCCGACGCCGAAGTTGAAAAGCCGCAAACCGTCGACCTTGATCTCCGCCGCATTCTTAATGATCTGATCGACGTTCTGCTCGCCGATCGTCGGCAGTCCGTCGGTCATAAACACAAGCATTTTCGGGCGATCCGACGAGTCGAACTGACGCATCGCGGCGCGCAGCGCGTCGTTGATGTTCGTCCCGCCGTTCGGCGTGAGCCGATTAACGAACTCGGCGCCGCGCCGCTTGCCTTCGGCGTTGGCAGCGATCAACCCGCTTTCCATAAGATGTTCTTCGCCCGCAAAGTTGATGACGTTGAACCGGTCGCCTTCGCGCAGGGTCTGGATTCCGAAATTGAGAGCGTTGCGCGCCTTTTCGAGCTTTGTTCCGCCCTTTGCGCCCGTTCCCGCGTTATCGGCCATCGAACCCGAAGTGTCGAGTACGAATATGATGTCCTTGTTGATCAGCTCGCGCTCCGAGAGGTTGTCCTTCGGCGAAAGCTGAAGCAGGAAAAATCCGTCTTTGCCGGGTTCGCGATACGTCAGAAGCGAAAGACCGAAATCGTTCGACGAGAGCCCGTAGAAAAGCTGGAAGTCATTGTCGTTGTTCGACGTTTCGAAAGATACTGTCGCCGACGTCTCGCCGCGGCGTTTGACGTCCACCTGATGCGACGGTGAATAGATGTTCCGCAGCGCCTCGCGGCCGACGATCTCGATCTTCCCCGAAACGGTCCCGAACTTCTGTGTCGGCATATTGCGGCGGCTGACTTCGTCCGGGCTCTGACGCCATAGGTTGCGGCCCGTTCCGAGCGGATAACGATAAGCGACCGTTCCCGATTCGGCCTTGAGAACCTGCGAATACTTCAATTCGAGCTTCTTGTCGGAGTTCGGCGGAATCGGAAAGATGGATGCCTGGAAAAGGTCCTTGCCGGCATACTCGAGAAGGCCGGGGTCGCGTTGCCGGCGCACGATCTCGTCGTAGATCCGCCTGGCTTCTTCGCGTGAGCGAACTTCGCCGACGAGTTTCTTGCCGTTTTCCCAGATCGCGAACTCGATTATCGAGGCGGACTCGGGTATCGGAAAGAAGTACGTTCCTTCGAGCGTGTAAGGCGTGTCGTTTCGAAATACCTGGACGAGGTGCGTCGTCGCGATCTGCCCTTCGATCCGCGTGTCGAGTTCGATCGATTTCACCGGCAGCGCGTTCGGCAGCGGTACGGGCATCGGTCTCGGTATCGGCCGGCACGGACGGAATTCGCAGATGATCGGTACGACCACGCCCTGCGCGCGGATGCCGCCCGAAAACACAAAAATCGCCGCCGTCGCGACGATCAGACTCGCAAAATACTTCATTTTCATAAATCCTCCGTGTACGGTATATCCCGTTTGACGTTAAGAGGAACGCGCGGCGTTGCCGATTCTTGCATAAAATAGGAGTTTTCTTTAAAACTTTCGGGAAATCCGAAATCATAATCCGGAATCGGGAGCTTTGAAAAACCTTTTTAACGGCGGTCCCGGCGCCGATTCTGACAGGACACAGATAGATCGGATGCAAGATGATACTTCGAACTCAGCGTTTCTTGAGAACTTTTTCTATCTTTAGTGGTCGAAACGAATCCGCTCCACCCCGCCAATCTGTGTTCTGGAAAAACGCGATTTGCTTCCTTTATGTCGGTTTTTCCGAGCGCCCGAGTTGGGGTTTAGCTATCGTGCTGCCGCGGTTGCCCGCCCGCCGACGCAGGCGGTACTGACTCGTTGATCGTCGGGTTGGCGCGTTGCCGCCGCCGCACGACGCGTCCCGGCCCCGAATACAAAGATCCCTTGGGGCTTTTCAAAGCTCCCGAATCTGCGATTGCACTTGCGATTCGTGATCGTCGGCGAGTCAGTAGCGGCTGCGTCAGGGCAAAACAAGGAGACTTGCGATTTTTGATTTGCGATTTGCGATCGCACGCGTAATCAGGGGTCTTCGGCGAATCAGTACCGCCTGCGTCAGGACAACCACGAGGGGTGGAATTCGAGCCGCGAGCTATGAGCTTCGAGATGTGGGCTGTGAGGCTTCATCGGCCAATGAAAAGGTCGAAAATTCGCAAATCGAAAATCGCAAATCGAGAATCCCTTACGGTTCCTTCGGGGTATCGCTAAGCGCGTCGTCGATCTCTTTTTCGAGTTTGGCGCGAAGGCGCTCGACGAGTTGGTCGGCTTTTTGAACGTTGGCCTCGAGGTTCGAACGCGTCGACTGTATCTCCGTCAGCAGTGCCTGCAGGTTGCTTCGCTCGACCTCGATGTTCTTCCGGCGCATATCCCGCAGCTCTTCCGGCCGGAGCGTGCCGGCGAAGGCGACCTGCCGGTCGATCATTTCGGGACGCATATCGAATTCGAGCTGTTCGAGGCGGGTCTTAACGGAATTCTGTTTCTCGATCATATCGAAAAGCTGCTTCCGAAGCGTTTCGCTGCGTTGCTCCGCGCGTGTCAGGATATCGAGATTCATCAGCAGGCGCTTCTGCTTTTCGTCATAATCGTTCTGCCGGTTCGACTCCATCGTTTTCATACGCTGGCCGAGTTCCGACAGGCGCTTGCTGATCTTGTCGAGCTTCTCGTCCGTCGTTTCCGGCGTCGTCGGCGTTTCGGTCGGTTGGACCGACGGATTGGTCGTGCCTTCGATTATCTGTTGGCTCTGATTCTTGTAAACTTCGTCCTGAGTGATAACCGTCGGCTGCGCCACGGGCTTAACCGGTGTCGGCTTGCGCGTCGGTTTCTTTTTTGTTTGCGCGAGCACGGGACCGGCGATCAGCAAACCGATCAAAAGACAAAGCGGGATCAGATACTTTCGAAGGCAGTTCATAACTTCATTTCACCTTTTTCTCTTCGTCCGGCGACTCCGGCAGGCGCAGGTCGGCCTCTTTCTTGTCGGGGATCAGGTCGCCGGTAAAAAACTCGATCGCGTTCTTTCCGAGTCCGACGAACGGAATCGCGTCGAGCCCGGAATTGAGCAACCCTTTGAGGACGCCCTTGCGTTTGATGTCGTAGCCGACGAGCCCGAGCGCGACTACTGTTCCGACATAAGGAACCGCCCGCGCCGCACGTCTCGCCGCCATCCAACCGCCGGCCTCGGCGGCCTTTCTCTTGATGCTTTTCTTGTTTTCAGTCATCGATCTGAGAATTCGAACTTACTTGATTTTTTTGATGATAAAAGCATACTCTACCTTTGCACGCTGCATCTAGCATAAAGTTTCATTTCTTATGCCTCTCAAGATCGAGAAAATATCCAAACGATTCGATAACAACTGGGTCCTCCGGGACGTCGCGTTCGAAGCCTCGGACGGCGAGATCTTCGGCCTTTTCGGTGCGAACGGCGCCGGAAAGTCGGTGCTTCTTCAGATCATCGGCGGCAGCGAATCGTCGAACGGAGGCACCGTCTCGGGGACGCAGAACGGAGTTTCGATCTTTGAGATGCCGAAGCCCTCGATCCTCGGTTCGGTCTTCGGCCGAACGCCGAAAGCCGTCGAGCACGCCGAACGCGCAAGGCGCTTCAGTGCGTTTGTCGAAAGCGGGGCCGGCATCCTGGTTCTCGACGAACCGTTCGAAGGTCTCGACGGCCCGGTCAGACGGGAATGCGTCGAGCATCTCCGTGCCGCGACAAGGGGACGCGGACTGACGGTGGTTCTCGCAACACGCGATCCGGAAATTGTCTTTGAGGCGTGCGACCGTGCGGCGCTTCTTTTTGACAAAGAAGTAGTTCAAACCGGCACGCCGCGCGAACTCTACGAACATCCGGATTCGGTTGCGGCGGCGCGGGCCCTCGGCCTCATCAATCTTATCGAAGCGCGCCGGGTCACCAAATCAAACTCGGACATTCCCGAGTTTCATACGATCGAAGGCGGTCACCGGCTGTTTGCCCAGAAGACGGAAAAGCGCCTGCTCGGAGCGATCAATCAGAACGTCTCGCTCGCGATCCGTCCGGAACACGTATCCATTTCGTTTGGCGCGTCGTTTCCGGAAGACAACCTTCTCCGCGCGACGGTCACTGCGGTCAACTACCGCGGCGCGACGACGCTCGTCACGCTCGACGCGGAAGGCCTCAAGCTCGAAGCCCGCGTCCTGCGCCTCGTCGGCCTTAGCATTGGCGAAGAATGTATGGTCGGATTGCCGCCGGATCGAATTATAGTTCTTCGATCGTAGGTTGAAGCCGGGCCCAAGGATATGACCCGGTAGGATTTTGGCATCCCCGAACTTGGAATCGCGCATCCACAACAAGTGAGGTCGACATTGGATCTCAAAAAGCAGTCTTAGAAAATCAAGAATAATCAAAAAGAGAGGACTTAAAAGTTGAACAAGAAGATAATACTTGGAGCCGCGGCGTGCGCCGTTTTCGCAATTCTTACGGCCTTCCCGGCTCCGTCTTTTGGGCAGGAAGAAGAAACCAATTTCGATTCCTCGAAAATACCGTCGACGGCTGAATCAATTGAAGGTTTTGTTCCCGAAGGATGGAACCTGGAAGAGAAAGTCACCGGAGACGTCAACGGCGACGGCGTTGCGGACCACCTTCTCAAAATCATCGATTCCAAACCCGAGACCGCCGATGAGGGCGAAATGAGCGCCGGCAATCGCGTTCTGATCATCGTCTTTGCGGACAAAGAAGGCAATCTTCGCCGGGCGGCCGTCGCCCCGAGCGTCCTGCAGTGCGCGAGTTGCGGCGGTGCGTTTTACGGGGCCGGAAATGCTCCGGCCAATGTTTCGATCAAGAACGGCGTGATAATCGTCGAACAGGATTACGGTTCGCGCTGGGTCTCGGAAATGACGTTTCGCTTTCGCTACGACGCGCAGCCGGAGAAATTCATCCTGATCGGCTTTGACTACACGAGCCGCGACCGCGCGGAGGGCAACATTACCTCGGAAAGCACGAACTACCTTACCGGCAAACGGATCACGAGCGTCTCGAAGGTCGGTCGAAAGGCGGTTTCAACGACCACGAACGTTGCCAAGGACCGGATGAGCATCGAGGAGGTCGACCGGGACAAGTTTGATGAAGACGCAAACGTGCGGTTGGGTTTGTAAACGCCTTGCGAATTCCTGAATGCCGCCGGGGCCGTGAACCCGGCGGCTTTTTCTGTTTGATCTCGTCAGAATCCGAAACGCGCTCGAAATTCCGGAATCAAAATCACGGAACGAACGCGCTCGGCACGGAGACGTCCCCGTTCGCGCCGAAGCCGGCGATCTGAATTCCGGCGGTCGACCGCTGGATGTACCACGTCGAGTTGCCCGGCCGGAAAACGGCGAAGTCAAATTTTCCGTCGCCATCGTAATCGCCCGGCGACGGAACGTCGGTGCTCAATCCGAAGGGCGCCGAAAAGAACGTGAAATTCTCGCTGCGAAGCACATACCACGTTCCGTCCGACGGCCTGAAGAACGCCCCGTCGGCCTTTCCGTCGCCGGTGTAGTCACCCTGCACGATCTTGTCATTAGCCGAACCGAACGAGAACGCGAAGACCGAATTGTCGCCGCTTCGCTGTATCCACCATTGGCCGAGACTCGGGCGGTAGATCGCGATGTCGGCCTTGCCGTCGCCGTCATAATCTCCGACCGCCGGAATGTCGGTCGCAAGTCCGAACTGCTGGATCGTCGTTCCGCCGGACGACTTCGATACGTACCAGGTCGCGTTCGACGGGCGGAATATCCCGGCGTCCGCTTTGCCGTCGCCGTCGAAATCATACGGCAGCGGAACGTCGTTCGCCGCGCCGAACGGGAATGAATAGAAAGTCGAATTCTCGCTCCGGAGAACGTACCAGTTCGCGTTCGACGGCCGCCAGAACGCAATGTCGGTCTTGCCGTCGCCCGTAAAATCGCCCGGGACCAGTTTGTCGTTCGACGTTCCGAACTGGAATGCGCGGTTGCCGCCGTCAACGCTTCTCAGGTACCACCATTCGCCGACCGACGGACGAAAGATCGAAATGTCCGTCTTGTCGTCGCCGTCGAAATCGACCGGTGCCGGTCGGTTCACCGCGGCTTCGCTGAAGTTGTAGGCAACGAGCGCAAAATGCTGGTCGGTGGCGTCGGCGTTTCCGAGAATTCCGTTGCCGTTGAGCGCCGCCGCCGAGACGGTTATCGTCACCGCGGTTCCCGCGGGAATGCCCGCCGGCAGAAAAACGTTCTCGACGTTGTCGATCGTGCTGTTCGCGCCGCCGGTCGTCGAACTTCCGCCGCTGAAAACGTTGCCGCGATACGTGCTCGCGCCGATCTGAACCGTCAGATCGAGATTGTTGATCAGCGCCGGAGTGGTGGCCGCCGGCGGATCGGTCCAGACGAGACTGATCCGAACGGGTTTTGAAGCGCTCGCGACAGTTCCCGCGTAAACGACAGTCTCACCGGCGTTCGAGAAGTTGACCGTTTGATTGACGCGTTTGATCGGCACCGTCGAATCGAACATATTCTTGAGGTTTATCCGCCCCCAGCCCTCGTTGCCGTTGGGGACCGTCGCCGTGTTCGTCGTCGCGCCGTTCATTTCCTGCCCGGTGTTGATGACTGACGCCTTGATCAGCGCCGGACTCGGATTCACGCCGCTGTTGTTGTTCTTCCAAAATTGGGTAAACAGCGCGGCGGCGCCGGCAACCTGCGGCGCGGCGTGCGACGTTCCGGTGCTGTAGGCGTGATTCGCGTCGAAGCAGCTCGAGACCGAGCCGCAGGTCCCGGCACGCGAACCCGTGATGACCGTTCCGGGGGCGACGATGTCGGGTTTGACGCGCCCGTCGGAGGTCGGGCCGCGGCTCGACGAACTGCGCAGGTCGTCCATATTGTCGGCGCCGGTCGAACCAAGTTCGGTTCGGATATTCTCCGAATTTCCGACGACGATCGAGTTCTTCGACGCCTTCGGACGCGTCAGCGACAGTGTCCCGGGGCCGGAGTTGCCGGCCGAAAAAACCAGTGTTATCGGGTCGATCGAGGCGCCGGTCGAAGTGTCCTGGACGAATCCGTCGAACTGCGCCGTATACGAATCGTAGACGTTGCCGTTCGTGCCGTTGCCCCAGCTGTTGTTGGAAATGCTGCCGAAAATTCCGTTCGGTCCGGCCGTCGTGACCGTGTCGTTGTAGGTATCGAGTTCGGTTCCCGTGTAACCCGAGACCAACAGCGGGATGTTGAGGATATTCGCGTTCGGCGAGACTCCGAGCCCGTAATTGTAGCCGGTCGGGTCAAGCGCGCCGAACGGCGTGCTGCCGGCGATGATGCTCGCGTTGATGTGTCCGTGACCGCCGGTCGCGCCCGACGCCGCGCCGCGGAGCGGGCCGTTGACGGTGTTGCCCGACGTCACGTAGAATCCGCCGTTGCCGGGGACGTTGACGCCGTCATCGACAACGGAAACGGTGACGTTTGAGCCATTGACCCCGAATTGCGCCAGCGGATTGTAGCCCGGCGCCGAAATCACGGTCGTGCTCGAATAGTTGCCGGCGACGATCTGGGCCGCGCGCTCGTCCTCGATCCGCGGCCGTTCATACTGATCGATTCGGACAACGTCGGGTATCGCGGCCAGCGAGTCGAGCGAGTCCACAGGCGCTTCGATCCGCAGGACGTTGAAGAAGTTGGACGGGAGTTTGATCGAGTTCACGATCTTCGCGCCGCCGTTTTCGATCGTACCGGCGACGCTCTCAAGATTCGCCCGCTTGAAAACCGCGACGTCGAACGTCGCGCGGCCGTTGACGGCGTTCGCTGCAAAATTCCGGACTTCGGGCGCGAGTTTGTCGCCCGGAAGATATCTGCCGACCCAGCGGACGCGCGAGTGTTCGGCGATGCGCACGATCGCGGAATTTTCCGCATAAACGAAAAACGACTGATGCGGCAAATACTGCAAAACTTCCCCGCCGGCGTCTTCGATGCTTTCAAGCCATTCGTCGGTCACCGTCGCGGCGAATTGAACGATGAAGTAACCGCCACCGGGAATTTCCGAAACCGAACGGTCGCCGGGTTTGACAGTCTCGAACCGGTCGTCTTCTAGCGGGTCGAATCGCGCGTTCGGTAGATTGACCGTTGTTTCAAGTTGCTGAACGTCGGGGCCGGCGAGTTTCGCCGACCGCGAGGCGACGATCACGAAAGATCCGTAATCCTCCACGATGCGTCCGAGTCCGGCGGCGGCGGCGCGCTTGCCGAAATCGCCCGTGGAAACCCGGTAGAGCGACGATTCCCGGCTACGTATGGCGTCCGTCACATCGTCGGGCGTCGCGAACTTCGCGAAGCGATCCGGTATATCCGATTGCGCCTTGACCTTCGGCCCCATCGACAGGACAATGCCCAAAACGGCGACCGCCGAAACGATTACAAACACGACACCTACACGAACGGATAACTTCATTGATCTCAAAGACTCCTGATTTGCGATTTTCAATTTGCGATTTGCGATTACTGCAATCCTGATTCTCGAATCCTCGATTACTTGATCAGGTTAAGAATAATGTCAACGCGGCGGTTCTTCGCACGGTTTGCGGCGGTATTATTGCTCGCGATCGGGATCGTCGCGCCATAGCCGCGGACCTCGATCCGCTGGGCTTCGGTTCCGAGACTGACGAGCTTGTCGGAGATCGCCTGAGCGCGTTCCTGAGTCAGCGTCAGCAATTCTTCGGCCGTTCCCTGGCTGTCTGTGTGCGATTCGATCAGTATCCTGTAATCCGGATTGCCCGCGAGAATCGCGGCGAGATCGTTCATTTTCGTGATCGACGCGGCCTTGACCGAACTCACGCGCGGACCGAACCAAAAGGTCTCAGGAAGCGTCACGACGATTCCGCGTTCCGTCTGCCGAACCGTTCCGACGCGCTTCAGCGATTCGACGAGAAGCGGTTGATTCGAAAGGATTTGCTGGGTCCGATTGTCTTTTTCCTGCTGCTCGCGGATCAGCTGTTTTTCCGCTTCGGCGTCGGCCAGGCGTTTTTTGTAGCCATCGTTCTCCACTTTCAGCTTACCGATCTCTTCGCGAAGCCTTCCATTCTCTTCGCGCAGGTCCTTGATCTGATCCGAGACATTCGACACGTCGCGTTCGCTCAGTTCGCGGTTGCGCAACTCGCGCGCCAACTCGTCCTTGAGCCGCGTGATCTCGTTCTGGGCTTCGAGGTATTTGTCTTCGGCTTGGCGGATCTCCGCATCCTGACGAATCCGTTCGTTGCGCTTTTCGCGCGCGTCCTTGCGGGCGATCGCTGTCTGCTCGGCTTTGACGCCTGCCGACACCGCCTGCCGTGCGGCAATGTCGACGGATTCCTCGGGACGCTCCGCCTGCCAGGCCTTCTCGGCGTTCTGAAGCAGCGTTTCGGCCGCTTGAAGTTCTTCGACTGCATCGCGCGAGGCGCCCGAGAACTTTGCCAGTGCAACGGCTTGCCGCGCCTGGAGTATCGTTGAAGGCGTCTTCTGATAATCGACTTCGGCGATCTCGGGAGTGCGCGCGTCACGGAAATAGTCGCTCGTGTTGCCGAAATACTGTACGGAGCGTGTCGTCGAGATCGTCACGCCGGTCAAGGTATACGGACTCAAATTCTCGAGCATGATCGCCTGGCTCGGCCGCCGGACGAGAAAATGCGGTTCGGCGGTGATGATCAAAGCGAACGTCTGCATCGGCGTCGTCACCGAGATCTTCGAATCAAACTCAAAGGTCCCACGGCGCCGGATCTCACCGAGATTGTCGATCTGCCCGTCCGGCGAAACCGCCCACAGGACGTAGGTCGCATAACCCGCGCCGAGTTCGAAGGGGCGCGGCATCTTCGACACCGAGAGCTCGATCTCGGTGCCGTTCTTGCTCGTCCGTTTCACTTTCGCCTCGCCCTTCATCCGCGGAAAACGCGTTGTCCCGCGAAACTGAACATAAACGATCTCGTCGAGCGGGTACGTGATCGCCGTCGTCTGACGTGCGACATCGACCTGTCCGAGGACCGAGACCGATCCGATCAAAAACGACGCGACGGCGACGATCAGCTGCAAGCTCTTTAGTTTTCTCATTTACAATTCTCCGGAGCGCAATGCCTTTAGAAAGATGCCACAAACCAATTTGACGTTGCAAACCGATGTTCTCGCGCGCCGCGTTGATTTGAGTTTTGTGACCGGCAAAAGTATAGTCAAGTTTTTGCCGACGATGAGCGATTTCAAGCGACTTCTAAGATATCTCAAGCCGTACTGGCTGACGTTCGTCGTCGCGATCATCGCGATGGTCTTCGCCGCCGCGTTCGAAACCGCGATCGGCGCACTGCTCGTTCCGATCTTCGACCAGTTCCTTACGAACTCGGCGCAAAAATCGAAAACGCTCTTCGATCTTCACAGCCTGATTCCCAAGAACGACTGGTTTCGGGCGTGGATAATGATCTCGATCCTGCTCTTCAGTTTTACGATCCTGAAAGGCATTGCCGAGTATTCATCTTCGTATTTAATGGCGAAGATCGGGCAGTCGGCCGTTCTTAATCTTCGCCGGGAACTCTATGATCATCTACTGCGGCAATCGACGGATTTCTTTGAGAAACACCGGACCAACTATCTCGTTTCGCGACTCGCGAACAGTTGCGCGTCGATCGAATGGGCGGTCTCGGCGAATCTGCGCGACGTTCTGCGCGAGAGCTTTATGCTCATCTTCTTCATCACGGCGGCGTTCTTCTTCAATTGGCGTCTGATGCTCGGAGCGCTCGTCATCGGTCCGATCGTTGGCGGATTGACCTCGAAATTCAGCAAGAAGCTTCGAAAATTGGCGGAAGAAACGTTTGAAGGGACCAAACTCCTGACCGACACCGCGCAGGAAACCCTCGCGAATCAAACGATCGTCAAGGCTTACCGGGCGGATGAGCGGGAAAAAGCCCGATTTACGCGGATTGCAGCCGTCATCGCGCGCGCCAATCTCCATTCGGCGAGGCTTTCGGCGCTCTCGCCGCCGACGATCGAGATCATCGGCATCGCCGCGATGATCGTCCTTTTCTATTTCGGCTTGCGCGAAATCAACGCCGGACGGCTCGAAGCGTCGCAGTTTTTTACGTTTTTGTTCTTTTTGTTCAGAAGTTACGATCCGATGCGCAAGATCTCGCGGCAGCATAATGAGATCACGAAGGCGTTCGCGGCCGCGAAAGACGTTTGGGACGTTCTCGACGAAAACGAAATTCTTCCGGAGAAGAAAAACGCCGTAAAACTGGCGGCGCTAACGGACAAGATCGAACTTCGCTCGCTTTCGTTCAATTATCGAAACTCGGAAAAGCAGATACTGGATGATGTGTCCTTGTCGATCCCCAAAGGACAGATGATCGCGTTCGTCGGCGAAAGCGGCGGCGGGAAATCCTCGCTCATTAAACTCGTCCAGCGCCTGTACGACCCGACCGACGGGGCGATCACCTGGGACGGCATCGATCTCCGGGACG
This sequence comes from Acidobacteriota bacterium, assembly GCA_016715115.1. Classification (NCBI taxonomy): domain Bacteria; kingdom Pseudomonadati; phylum Acidobacteriota; species Acidobacteriota bacterium. Next base: position 542,919 of record JADKBM010000011.1, on the reverse strand, counting down.
CGAGCCTGGAGAGCCTTCGACGGCAGATCGCCCTCGTCACCCAGGAAACAGTCCTTTTCAACGACACGATCCGCTACAACATCACCTACGGCCGCCCGGACGCGACCGATGAGGAACTTCGAGAGGCCGCGCGCGTCGCATTCGCCGCGGATTTTATCGACGAATTGCCGCAGAAGTACGACACTATCGTCGGCGAACGCGGGATCTTTCTTTCCGGCGGCCAGCGCCAGCGGATCGCGATCGCTCGCGCCGTGATGACCCAAGCGCCGGTGCTGATCCTCGACGAAGCAACCTCCGCGCTCGACGCCGAAAGCGAACGGCTGGTACAGAAGGCGCTCGCGAATCTGATGGAGAACAAGACCTCGATCGTCATCGCGCACCGGCTTTCAACGATCCGCCGCGCGAACCGGATCGTCGTGATGGAACGCGGCCGGATCAAGGAATCGGGGACGCACGCCGAACTGCTTGCGAAAGGCGGCATTTACAAGAAACTATACGAGCTGCAGTTCGCGGAAGAAGACGAAGATCTTTGATTTGGGAATTGGGATTTGGGAATTGGGATTTGGGATTTGGGAGCTTTGAAAAACCGACATGAAGGAAGCAAATCGCGTTTCCTCCAGAACACAGATTGGCTGGATGGAGCGGATTTGGTTCAATCGATACAGAAACGCTGAGTTCGAAGTATCATTTTGCATCCGATCTATCTGGGTCCTGTCAGAAACGGCGCCGGGATCGCCGTTAAGCAGGTTTTTCGAAGTTACCGATTGGGGATTTTCAATTTTCGATGGTTTCATCGTCCTGCAGAGGCATATTTTCAATCGCCCTCTTCAAGCCGTTTTTTGAGCCGCTTTGCTTCCTCGGTCAGTTTCTCGTCGACAGCCTTCTTGAACATCGGGATCGGAAGACTGTACCGCAGTTCGCCGAACGATTGGATCCGCAATCGGACGCGTGTCGCGCCTTCGCCTTCGTCAGCAAGCTCGTACCTGAATTTCATCTCGAAAGGCTCGTCGGTCGTCATCTCGACGAATTTCCCTTCTTCTGCGTCCGTCACGAAATAGACCGCTGAAAACTGCCGGTTAAGAAACGCGCCGATACGCTCGACCTTGGCGCCTTTCACGAGCGGCCCGGACTGCATCGGAAACACTTTTGAAAATCCCGTCATCCATAAACGATCGCTTTTCGGATCGAACATAAAGCCGGCGACAACTTCGCGCGGCCGGGCGATGACTACTTCCGCTTGAACATCAACTGACATTCTTCTTATCTCCGTGTTATTTTTTTGGATGGAAAAATCGAATTGCGGCGATGATAACAAGAACCCCAAGCGGTGTAAAGCAGTGCCCGCCGCACGCCGGTTATGTTAAACTGTCGGTAACTTGTACACTGAGCGACCTTTATGAAATCAATGACCGGATTCGGCCGCGGCTTTGAATCGAGCGACGATTTTGCCGTGACAGTCGAGATAAAAACCGTAAACAACCGTTTTCTAGATATCAATCTGCGGCTTGGAACCGAACTGCAGGCGCTCGAATCGACGATCAAGCGCCAGATCGGCAATCGGCTCTCGCGCGGCCGCGTGGACGTCAACCTGACCTACGAACGCACGTCGCAGATCAATTACGAATTGAACCGACCGATGATCGCCGGGTTTCTTGCGGCAATGAAGCAGATGCAGGACGAGTTCGCGCTTTCGGGAGAGCCCGACATCAACGTCGTCGCGCGTCTCCCCAACGTGCTCGTGCCGAAAAAGGACGACCTCGATGAACATTTCATCGTCGGAGTCGAACGCGCGGTAAATTTTGCGATCGACGATCTCGAGAAGATGCGCCGGAACGAGGGCGGAATGCTCAAAAACGAACTCGCTTTTCGACTCTCGGAGATCGAAAACCGGATCCCGGCGATCGAGACCGAAGCGGGCGGGGTCGCCGAGGAATTTCGTCAGCGGCTGACAAAAAAGATCACCGAAATGCTGGCGCGAACCGAATCGCAGATCGACATCGATCAGGGACGCCTGGCGCAGGAAATCGCTTTTATGGCAGACCGTAGCGATATCTCCGAAGAGATCCAACGCCTGCGAAGCCATATCGAGCAGTTTCGGCAGATCGTCGATGAAGAAACCGAGGTCGGCAAGCGGCTCGACTTTCTGACGCAGGAACTAAACCGCGAAGCGAACACGATCGCTTCGAAGACCAACAATCTCGTCGTCAAGGAGAATGCCCTGGCGATCAAGAGCGAGATCGAGAAGATTCGCGAACAGGTTCAGAATGTCGAATGAGAATCTTGGAATTTTGATCTTGGAGCTTTGATCTTGGTGCTTTGATCTTGGAGCTTTGATCTTTGATCTTTGATCCTTGGACTTTGATCTTGGAATTTTGATCTTGGAACTTCGAACTTGGCTCACGTTCAACAATCAAAGATCAAAGTCCAAAGATCAAAGTCCAAAGATCAAAGTCCAAAGATCAAAGTCCAAAGATCAAAGTCCAAAGTTCAAAGTCCAAAGATCAAAGTCCAAAGTCCAAAGAAAGATCAAAGATCAAAGTTCAAAGCCCACGAATTTAATGAAAGGAACGCTTATCATCATCAGTTCGCCGTCGGGAGGCGGAAAGGGAACACTGATCAAGGAGATTCAGGCCCGGGTTCCGAACATCGGGTATTCGGTCTCGTACACGACGCGCGCGATGCGCGATGGCGAAGCCGACGGCCGTGATTACCATTTCGTTTCGAGGGAGGAATTCCTGCGCCGCATCGATGCGGGCGAGTTTCTTGAATACGCCGAGGTTCACGGCAATTTCTACGGCACGTCGCAGACGCAGGTCGCGCGCGAGACCGAACTGGGCCGCGACGTAATCCTCGAGATCGACGTCCAGGGCGCGGCGCTCGTTCTTGAGCGATTTCCGGAGGCCGTCAGCATCTTCATACTTCCGCCGTCGTATGTCGTCTTGAGCGAACGGCTCGCGTCGCGCGGAACGGAGTCCGAGGAGACGCTCGAACTTCGTCTGCGGAATTCGCGCCGTGAGGTCGAGGAATTCGGACTTTTTCAGTATGCAGTGATCAACGACAATCTGGTTGATGCGACGCGCGACCTCGAAACGATAATTTTGGCAGAACGGCTCAAATCCATTAGACAAACCGAACGCGTACAAGATATTCTTGATAGTTTCGATGCGTCGAAAATCAATACAGCGGGAGATTAAGGAAGTAAATGGCTGAACAAGAAGAAAATCTGATCGACGAAACCGCGGAAATGGCCGCCGAAACCGAAGTGACCGAAAAGGTCATTCCCGAGATCGATTCGAAGTATCGAATGATCATCCTCGCCGCACAACGCGCCAAGCAGTTGCAGCGAGGTGCGAACGCTCGTGTCGACCTCGACCCGCGCAAGCACAAGAACACTCGCATCGCGCTCAAGGAACTTGACCAGAAGAAAGTTCACTTCGACATTCTTGAGCAGTAAGCCCTGAATTTCGCCTCTTCGCGAACCAGCGGACGAATTCATACGCGGTTTGCCTCGCTTCGATCTCAAAAGGGATAGCGAGGTAGGCCGCGTGTCTCGATTTTGCCGACCAATTTCCCTGTTTGCGGATGTTCCGCAGATAATCGCCGAAGTACTTCCACAAGAACCCGAAAAAGCCGTGCCGGCGATATTGAACGACGTGGGCGATCTCGTGGACGACAAGATCGCGCGGCAGAGTAATCCTTCCGCCGGTCCTTTCAAGCAACGCCGGAGCGATAAAGACAAAGGGCCCGATCGTTATCCCCTGTATCCGCAGCGCCGCCGCCGCGACGCGCGCGACTCTCCCCGCCGCGATGTAGGTCTTGGGCAATTCGAACATTGCATCGCCCAGATGCTCGCGAAAAAAAGCTTCAATCAGCTGATGGGATGTTGAAGAAAGAGAACGCATGGCGATTTCGGATTGGGGATTTGGGATTTCGGATTTGGGATTTCGGAATCTGGAATCTCGGAATCCTGGAATCTCGGAACCTGGAATCTCGGAATCTGGAATCTCGGAATCCTGGAATCTGGAATCTGGAATTTTGGATCCAAATCCGAAATCCCAAATCCCGAATCCCAAATCCGAAATCCCAAATCCCCAATCGTCTCACATTCCCTTGTAATCGGGGCCGCCGCCGCCTTCAGGCGTGACCCAATTGATGATCTGGTACGGATCGGCGATGTCGCACGTCTTGCAATGGACGCAGTTCGAGAAGTTGACCTTGATCTCGCGGCGCCCGGTCGCTTCGCTCTGCTCCATCTCGTAAACCGATGCCGGGCAGAAACGCTGGCACGGATTGCCGTATTCCTCGGCGCAGCGCGTCGCGCAGATCTCTGTGTCGAGAATATGCAGATGCGCCGGCTGATCCTCGTCGTGCGCGACCGCCGCATAAAAAACGTCGGTCACCTTGTTGAAGGTTAGTTCTTTGTCGAACTTGAGATTTTCGTAACGCTTTTCGTCCGCCGCGCCGAGCTTCTCCATTCGCTCGTGCCCGGCGACGTGATGCTCCTTCGGCATAAAGCCCCAAGCGAGCCCTCCGGTGAGGAACTGGAATCCGCTGTTGATGAGCGCCGACCAGCGTCCCGACTGGAACGACGCGTGGAAATTGCGCACCGGATAGAGTTCGTCGTAGATCCAACTGTGATCGACCTTCTCCGCGAAATGGCGGAGCGTGTTCGAAGTGAAATCCGCGTGTTCGAATGCGCCGACGATCGTTTCGGCAGCCAGCATTCCCGACTTCATCGCAAGATGAATGCCCTTGATGCGCTGGCCGTTAAGAAACGCCGCGCATTCGCCGACGAGGAGCACGCCGTCCGCGTACAATTTCGGCATCGTCCAGTATCCGCCGGCGTTGATCGTCTTCGCACCGTATTTCAGCATCTTGCCGCCCTTTAGGACCTCGGCGATGGCTGGGTGCGACTTGAACTTCTGAAACTCCGCGTGTGGATCGATCAGGGGATCCTTGTAATCGAGCCCGGTGACGTAGCCGATGCTGATCTTGTTGTCTTTCATCCCGTAGATCCAGCCGCCGCCGTAGGTTTGGGTATCGGTCGGAAATCCGAGCGTGTGGACGACCTTTCCCTCCTCAAAATTGCCGGCCGGAACTTCCCAAATCTCTTTGACACCGAGACTGAAGACCTGCGGATCTTCTTCCTTTTCAAGCCCGAGGCGCTTTGTCAACTGTTTCGTCAGCGAACCGCGCGAGCCCTCACCGAGAACGGTCACCTTCGCCAGAATATCGACGCCCGCCTCGAAGTTTCCTTTCGGCTTGCCTTCCTTGTCGATTCCCTTGTCGCCGGTACGGATTCCGATCACGCGCTCGTTTTCGTCATACAATATTTCGGAAGCGGGAAACTCCGGAAAGATGTTGATTCCGGCCGCCTCGCATTTCTCGCCGAGCCATTCGCAAACGCGCGACAGACTGACGATGTATTTGCCCTTGTTCTTGAGCGGCGGAGGAATCACGGGCGCATTGATCCGGCGCCCTTCGGTCAGGTACCAGAAGGCGTCGCTCGTGACCGCCGAATCGACCGGACAACCCTGTTCGAGAAAATCGGGCATAAGTTCGCGAATCGCGATCGGATCCATCACCGCGCCGGACAGGATATGCGCACCGACGAAGGATCCTTTCTCGACGATCCCGATCTCGAGATCGCCGATCTTGTTGCCTTTCTTGATGCCTTTGTCGATGAATTCGTCGTGCTCTTTGATCTTGCTCTTCAAATGAAGCGCCGCGGCAAGATTGGCCGGGCCGGCACCGACGAAAATGACGTCCATTTCGAGTTGTTCGCGTTCGATCATATGATTTGTACTTCCCTTCCGATGAATGGCGATTCAGTTTCATCAAATATAACAAAACGCAGACCTTTCATCTAGTCCGGGGCGATCGCGAACCACGAAGGACACAAAGGCACACGAAGAATCGTTGTATGTTCTTTTCGTGCGGCTTCGTGAACTTAGCAGATTCAAGAAACTTCCCCAAGTATGCCGAGCGGGAGCGTCTCGCGAATCCGAACACGATTGGCACCGAATCGTGATCCGGGCGATTTCAACTCTTCCAGAATCGGTATAAGATTAGGATAGCCATCCAGCTTGGTGGGGAGGATTTCGTGATGGACCTAACCAGATTATCCGATCGCATTCGACGACTCGCGCGGGCGATGCTGTTGGCGAGCGCAGGAGTTGCGATCATTTTCGTTCCGTCCTGCGCTTTTCAGGACAAGGAAAAGGAACAGCTCAGAAAAGAAGCCGAATTGGCGAAGAAAGAGGCCGAACTCGCAAAGAAAGAGGTCGATCTGGCCAAACGCGGCAACGGGTCTTCGGGACCGGCCGCAATCGATGCCACGCCTTCGGAAATTCCGACGCCTTCCCAAACCGAGACGCCCGAAGCCGTCGATGTCACCGGAAGTTGGTCGGTTTCATATAAATTCGATGACGGCGGCGGCGGCACGATGGACTGGAAACTCAAGCAACAGGGAAAATCGCTGGCCGTGTCGACCTATTCCAACGTCGGCGGGAACTCCGGCGTCTGGGTGAACGAACCCAGCGGCAGAATGAACGGCAGCAAGATCACCGTTTTTATGACTGAAAAAGGCGAGACGGTTTCCTACAACGGTTCGGTTTCCGGAGACACGATGAGCGGCACGATGAGTTTCGGCGGCAGTTGGCGGGCCAAGCGAAAATAGCGCGCCGGTTCCGGCGAAATGACGCAGTTTGAGAATTATGCCGCATACGGAATTTCGTCGAAACTCCCGCCGAACAGTCGCAGGCATTCTGCTGACGTTCGCCGTGGTCTGTCTGGTCGGCTGCGCCGGCCGCCGCACGGTCAACCCGGAATTGGGTAGGACGATGCCACCGCGTATGCTCTGGGCCTGGGAACGGAAGGAAGACCTTCGGTTTCTCGATCCGGCAAAATTCGGCGTCGCGTTTCACGCGCAAACGCTGAAGCTTACGAAGAACGAAGTCTTGTTCCAACCGCGCCGTCAGCCCCTCGAAACAGCCCCCGGGACGTACATCATTGCGGTTACGCGCATCGAAACCGAGAAGAAAGCGGAGTCGCGCGCGCTTCTGTCGGCCGATCAACGAGCGAAACTCGTCGGATTGGTCAAACGAACGCTCGAGTTGCCGAACGTGAGAGCGGTTCAGATCGATTATGACGCGGCTGTTTCGGAGCGTCGGTTCTATCGCGAGTTTATGAACGATCTGCGCACCGATCTGCCCGACGAGATCCCTTTAACGATGACGGCGCTCGCCTCCTGGTGCATCGGCGACGCGTGGTTCAACGATCTTCCGGTCGACGAAGCCGTCCCGATGGCCTTCGTGATGGGCGCGGATTCCGACCGCGTCCGCGACTTTCTCGCGAAGGGCAACGACTGGCGCGAGCCGCTCTGCCGCGGGAGTTACGGATTCGCCGTCGAAGAGCCGATCAACGCGCCGCTCAGACCGGAACGCCGGATATACTATTTCAAATCGAGCGCCTGGGAACGGGCCGATATCGATAAACTCAGATGAATCGGAGACTTGTCGCAATTTCGTTACTGGTAGTTCTGCTGCTCTCGCAAGTCAGCTTTCCCTGCGCCGATAATTATGTGCATCCGGTCTTCAGCTATCAGCACGCGCCTGAAAACCCTTACGAGAACTTCGCTGCGGGTCGAATCGGAATCGTTAAACCGACATATCGTAGGGTCGTTTTATACGCCGCATATCGCTATCTCAATGGCGGAGGCTTTTCGTCCGCGGAGCAGCAAACGCTCGTCAGTATCTGGAACGCGGAGTTTCGCAACGAGGAACCGGATTCGACCTTGAAGCTTGAGACGATCCGCCGGTGGCTTAGCCTGCGCGGCGAAATCGCAAAAGATTTCCCCGTTTCGCCAACAATCGCAACCGATCGACGCTGGGGCGCGGACAATTTCAACGCTTTCCCGAATTGTTCATTAAATGCGTTCGAAACGGCGGTCGAAACGCTTTCCAACAGAATAATGCGGTACGGCGGCGACGACCCGTTTGTTCTCGAATGGGTACGAGCGCAGGATCTGGTGTTTTCGAACTGCTCCGGCGGGCGGAGTATTCCTCTTGCGGTTGGCGACGCGGCCCCCGTTTGGCTACGAAAGGACCGTGATTATCAGATCGCTGCCGCCTATTTCTACGCCACCGATTTCGAGGAAGCGCAACAGAGGTTCGATGCGATCTCGAACGACTCCGATTCCCCCTGGCGCGAGATCTGCGACTACCTCGTTGCGCGTACCCTCGTTCGACGCGCTCATTTTACGAAAGACCCAGAGCAGCGATCTGGATTCTATTCTTCGGCGGAAAAACGCCTTGCCCGGCTCTCCGGCGGCAGATTCTTTGCCGATGGCGCAAGGTTACTCAATTTGATAAAACTTCGACAGCGGCCGGCCGAGCGTCTGGCCGAACTGGAGCAGAATCTCCATCAATTTGGCGGCGACGATTTCCGTCAAGATCTGATCGATTACACTTGGCTGTTAGACAAGTTTGAGACGCAGGTCCTTGCGGCTGAAGAAAAGCGAAAAAGCGAGGAGGAGGCCGCGAAGTTCGCTGAATCCGACAAGGATCTTCGCGATCGCATCGTCGCGAATCTTATCGCGGCAGGCGGAAAGACCCAGGTAATCGTCGAAAAAGGACGAGCGATGATTCAAGGCTGGGTGCCACTTGGAAAGTTGCCGGAGGCGCTTCGATTGGCGCAATTGGCCAAGCCGAACAAAATCGATAACCAACTCATCGAACTTGCTGAGGACGATCCCTTTGGTCAACTTTCGATAGAGAGCTTCTTGAAATCACCGGTTGCACGACCAACCTATGAGCCGGTTCGCAACACGGCTTTGTTCTCCGAAAGTACGTTACGCGTTTGGGTTCCGAATTTTTTGAAACGAACCGACGCCTTTCTCCTCGTGCCGCCGTCGACACCCGACACGCAGATCATCGAGATGATTCAGAGCCAACAAGACGGCCTCACCGACGATAACCTCCAAGAAATCCGCGATGCGATTCGTGAAGCACGGGCCGATCAGATCCGGAAAGCGTGGTCGTCCCGTCCTCAAAGAGATTACGAGGGCGGTTACTCCGGAGAGGAACGGATTTCATTTGGTTTGCTGCCGGAATTCTTGCTGTCCGGTGAACTTACGGATTGGCTTTTTTCGATGCAGGCCGGCGAATCCGCTTATCGCCATTCACTCGGTCGTTGGCGCGATACCAATTCGAAAGCCTGGTTAGTTGCGGCCCTGACTAATTCGACAAGCGACTCGGCTGAGATTGATGAGTTGATTCAGGCTGCGCAGAAGCTCGCGCCAAACGACGCCGCATTTCCAACCTGCGCGTATCATTCCGCGAGGATTCTGATCGCGAAACGGCAATCGGCAAGAGCCGCCCGAATTCTCGACGAACTGATGGTGAATACAAACGACCTTCCCGTTTCTTCAAGAAACGAGATCGCACGGCTTCGTTTCACGATTTGCGACGATCTCTCGTCATTTCTCAAGAGCGCGCTTCGAAAACCGTTTACATTTTTGGATTACGCGGAAAGCACAACAATCAACGAGGTCATCGCAAAACAAAAAGCTTGGTGGAGTCCCGAATCTTCGCAGTCAAAGTCCGAATGGGACGCCTACACCGAGAGTCTTTATGCCGAACACAAACGGTGGGAAGAACGCCTAATGTTCGATGTCGACTCGACGACAATCATCAACGAACGCTTTCCAATTTCGCTCCTTTTGGAGGCGCAGGAGAGTCCTGAGCTTCCGGTTTATCTGCGCGAACGGCTGGCGATCGTCATTTGGACCCGCGCTGTCTTGCTTAAGAACGATGCCGTGCTGAGGCGAATTGCGCCACAGCTCCTGGAAACGGTACCGGAGGTTCGGGATTATCTGTCAGCTCCCAATACGGTCGAACGCCGAATCGCTTCACTTTTCGTGATCTATCGACACCCAAATTTACTGCCTTATCTTCAGTCGGGATTTGATACGCCGCATTTCAGTTACCAAACGCCGGCAGGTTGGTGGTGCGAACCGGATTATTCGGAGTACACATCGACCGGCGAGTCGGTACGTATTCGAATCCCAAGCGGACCTCCGTTTTTGAGCCGTTCGCAAATTGCCGCTGCCGCCGCGGAAAGCGCTGCGCTGAAAGCAATCGGCTCCGCGCCCGGCTTTCTTGCCGAAACGGCGATTGAACTACAGCGGCTGCGCCCGGACGACAGCCGAATACCGGAAATGCTCTTAATCGCATCAAATGCCAACGTTTCGTTCATCGGCAATTGCAATAGTTTCGCTGGACGCGAAAAGGCCATTGAGTTGCTGAAGCGTCGCTATCCGAAATGGGCCAAGAAAATCGATAATCAATAAGAACTGCGACGATTTTTAGTCGAATCGGCAAATTACACCGTGAATTGAGGTGATGATGTTTGTTAATTTCACCCCGGTTGAATGAGAATAGACCGACGAACTTATCACGAGACGATTTGGTGAATTCGGAGCAGTTATCACGTGTCATATGAAGAGATTCAGAATTTCGATCGCAACAGTTCTCCTGGCCTTGTTGGCCGTCACTTCGGTCTTTCCCTGCGGCCCGGGTTATGTGACCCCCGTTTTCGACAACGAGCGCGCGCCTGAGACTCCGTACAGGGATTTCGCGGCCGGCAATCTCGGGATCGTCAAGCCCTCGTACCGGCGTATGGTCCTGATCGCCGCCTATCGATATCTGACCGGCGGCGGTTTCTCCGATCCCGAACAGCGGGCGTTGGTCGAGTTTTGGGAGGCCGAGATAAACAACAAGAGCTACGACCGCACGGACGAGCTTGAAACGGCTGTCAAGGCCTGGGTCGAACAACGAAAAGCGGTCGTCGGAACCGAAGAAAAGACGCCCGAGATCTATGTCGAGCGCTCTTGGGGCGGTTACGATTTCTTCCCGAATTGTACAAAGAACGCCTTTGAGACCGCCGCGAAGACCCTCGCCGACCGCGCGATGTCCCACGGTTCGGACGACAAGGATGTGAAGAATTGGCTGCGGGCCCAGGATCAGGTTTTCAACAACTGTGCGAACGGCAAATCGATCCCGGCCGAACCTTCCGCCGAAATGGCGGAATGGTTGCTGAAGGACCGCGCGTATCAGATCGCCGCCGCGCAGTTTTATTCGCTCGACTACGGGTCCGCCCGCCGCAAATTCGAGGAGATCGCCCAAGACCCGCAGTCGCCGTGGCAGGAAACTGCCGAGTATCTCATCGGGCGCACACTGATCCGGCAGGCAAGTCTCAACAACGACAAGAACAGTTCGGAAGCGTTTTATTATCAGGCAGATCAGGCTCTGCAAACGGTTGTTTCAAAAGGCGGGAGGTTTTCCGAAGACGCCGAGCGCTTGCTCGGGGTGGTGAAATACCGTTTGCGTCCGCAGGAGCGTGTTCACGAACTGGCCAACACCGTCGCGTATCAGGGCAACGCGAACTTTCGGCAGGATCTGATCGACTACACCTGGCTCCTCGACAAATACGAGAAAGAAGCGCTCGAAACCGAGGAAAAGCGAAAAGCCGAGATCGAGGCGCGCAACAATCCGAACGCCAACACCAGCACCGTCACCGAAACGCCGACGCCGGAACCGGCCAGCGACAAGCTGACGCTTTACATCTACACCGAAGATACCCAGCAAAGCTACACGATCGAGGTGAGCGTCGACGCAACCGACGAGGATGCGTTCGCCGCGGCTGAGAGAATCATCGGAAAAAGCCTGACAAAGGATCAGAAGGAAGCGCTTCGAACCCAAAGACAGTCGGCGTTCGCATCCCGTTTCACCGATCGGCGCGACAGCGGCTACCAAGGCGGCTACTGGGGCAACGAAACGATGAGCGTCGGACTCCTGCCCGAGTTCCTGCGGCAGGACGAGATATCAGACTGGCTTTTTACCTACCAGATCCAGAGCCCCGAGGCATACAACTACGCGCTTTCCAAGTATCGGCAAACCGGTTCGGACCTGTGGCTGATGACGGCGATTTCGAAAGCGGATTCGACATCCGCGGAACTTCCGATGATTGTCGACAAGGCGCGGCGAACGCCGACAACTTCGCCGGCTTTCGCGACCATCTTCTATCACCTCGCACGGATCGACCTCGCGCAGGGCAAGACGGCCGAGGCCCGTGAACTGCTCGATGAACTGATCGCCTCGCCGGTCAATTTCCCCGTTTCGACTCGGAATCAGTTTCTCAAGCTTCGTATGACGCTGAGCGAAACGCTCGATGAGTTTCTCAAGACCGCGCTTCGCAAGCCGTATGCGTTCGATTTTGACGGCTCGATCGGATCCATCGACGAGCAGCTTGCGGAGCAGAAGACCTGGTGGTCGCCTGAAGCCTATCCTGACCAGACGCGCGAACAGTATGAGAAGGAGCTTGACGAGAGGTTCGCCGAGTATCGGACGTTCGAGTCCGAAAAGACGTTCGACGACGATGCGCTTTCCTCATTCAACCGCTATTTCCCGACCGACGCAATGATCGCGGCGGAAAGGTCCGAGGCGATACCGACGCATCTCCGGCGAAGATTGGCGCTTGCGATCTGGATGCGCGCGGTGCTGCTCGACAATGAACCGGCAGCGAAACAGATCACGCCGCGACTGCTCGCGCAGTTTCCGGATCTGGCCGATGATTTTATTCCGTATCAGAAGGCCCTGACTCCGGTCGCGCGTAAACGTTCGGCGATTTTCATTATCCTGAAAAACCCGATCCTGACGCCCGCAATTCAGTCCGGCTTCGGCGCCGACAACGTTTTTGGCGAATGGGACGACGACAATTGGTGGTGCTCGTGGTACTTCGACAGCGAGAACGAAGATCCGGCGGTTATCGGGAAGCCCCCGGTTTTCCTGACCCGCGCACAGATCGCGGCAGCAAAGCTTGAAAGAAGCCGCTTGTCGAGGATCGGTGACGCGCCGAAATACTTCGCCGAACAAACGCTTGAATGGGCACGGCTGGCCCCGGCGGACAAACGAGTTCCCGAGGCGCTCTACATCGCGTGGGCGTCGAACGGCTGGACGAAATACGGATGCGGGAACGGGCCGGAAACCCAGGAAGAGATCGCGGCGGTAATGCGCAAACGCTATCCGAACAGCGACTGGACGAAGAAGTTGGACGAAAACCAGGAACAGTGAGGGGATTTGCGATTTGCGATTTGCGATTTGGGATTTGGGATTTGGGATTTGGGATTTGGGATTTGGGATTGCGGATTTGGGATTGCGGATTTGGGATTGGGGATTTGGGATTTGCGATTTGCGATTTGGGATTTGAAACACGCGGACCTATTGCAAAGAGGAGGGTTACGCGTGTTACACACGCTCGTTGGAGTCGTTCGTAGTGGACACCACGTTCCGCTCCGCTTCACGTGGTGCTATCGTACGTGCGTGTGCTCCGCACACTGAATCGATTTTTCCGACAGACTCATTGAATCTTGAATCCAGATTCGTGATCTGCGATTTTGGGAACCTCGTTGGTTCTTGAATCCTGGAATTTCGGGTTTTGGAATTTGGAATTTTGGAATCTGGAATTTGGAATTTGGAATTCGGAATCGCGCAATCCGCAATCCCAAATCCCGAATCCGAAATCCCTAATCAGCGTCCGCCGGCTGCGGCGACGACCTTTGACGCGGCGTCGCTCATTCCGTCGGCGGAAATGATGCCGATACCGGATTCATTCAGGACGCGCTTCCCTTCTTCGACATTGGTTCCTTCGAGCCGCGCAACGATCGGGATCGAAACCCCAAGATTCTTCGCCGCCGCGACGACGCCGCTGGCGACCATATCGCAACGGACGATGCCGCCGAAGATATTGATCAATACCGCCTTCACATGCTCGTCTGCAAGGAGGATCCGAAAGGCGTTCTCGACGCGTTCCTGCGACGCACCGCCGCCGACATCCAGAAAGTTCGCCGGTTCGCCGCCGTGCAGTTTGATGATATCCATCGTCGCCATCGCGAGTCCGGCGCCATTGACCATACATCCGATGTTGCCGTCAAGCTTGATGTAATTCAGATCGAATTTGGAGGCTTCGATCTCAAGCGGCTCTTCCTCGTTGAGGTCGCGGAGTTCCGAATATTCCTTGTGACGATAAAGCGCGTTGTCGTCAAAATTTACCTTTGCATCGAGCGCGATCAGTCGATTGTCTTTGGTCAGCAGAAACGGGTTGATCTCGAGGAGCGACGCGTCCATCTTGACGTAAGCGTCATAGAGCGAGAGCATAAACTTCGCCGCCTGCCCGATCAGTTCGTTCGGAATGCCGAGTCCGAATGCGAGTTTCCGCGCCTGAAACGCACGCAACCCGACGCTCGGATCGATCGACTCCTTCAGGATCAGTTCGGGAGTCTCTTCAGCAACCTTTTCGATATCCATACCGCCGGCGGCCGAGGCCATCAGCGTGTTGCGACCGGTGATCCGGTCGAGTGTGATGCCGAGATAGAACTCGCGGTCGATCGGAAGACCTTCTTCGATCAAGAGCGTCTGGACAATTCGTCCTTCCGGCCCCGTCTGGTGCGTGACGAGCGTCATCCCGAGCATCTGTTTGGCGATCTCGTGGGCTTCTTCCCGCGACTTCGCGAGTTTGACACCGCCGCCTTTCCCGCGTCCGCCGGCGTGGATCTGAGCCTTGACGACGACCACGTCGGTTCCGAGTTCGCGCGCCGCCGCTTCGGCTTCGTCCGGGGTCCTGGCGACGATCCCTCGCGGCACCGGCACCCCGTAATTACGCAGCAATTCTTTTCCCTGATATTCGTGTATTTTCATAAAGATGAGATTCTAACTTTCCGGAAATGCAAAAGCAAAGACTCGGCGGTCATCTCGTGCAAGACCCCGAAGTCACGCGAACGAAAACCCGATCGCGCGCATTCGTTCAGGCGCGGTCGGGTTTCGCGATCTTCAGCCGGCCTACTTACGTTTGACCGCCGTCCGAACCTGGATGCCGAACAGTTTCCAGTCCTTGCTTTCCGGAATGTACTGGAGTTCGAATTCGGTCTTGATGCCCGACGTATCGTAACTGCCTTCGACCATCAATTTACGGAGACTTCCTTCGCGCTCGATCTCGCCGGCGCGCTTGAAGTCGGCCGTCATATTCTTGATCGGGCTCAAATCCGCACCGCCGTCGATCAGGTTCTGGAAACTCGACTTGAACTTTTCCGGAGTCACCTGTTTCGCCCAGTACTTTGAGATCGTTCCGTGAAAATCCGTAAAATCCTCATCCTGAAGTGCGTCATTGAAATCAAGTAGCGTTTTCTTGACGATGACCTGAAGCTCGTCGTCCGAAGGTATCTCGTATTTGGAAGCGTCGGCCTTCTTGTACTCCTTCGTCGCCGACGGGCTCGGCGACGAACTGGACGACGGCGTCGGGCTGTCCTTCGACCCGCTCTTGCCAAGGTCGAACTTGTCCTTGTTGCAAAAACATCCGAGTCCGATCATCGCGATGATTGCGAGCGCGACCGTTCCGTTGACGATCGAATTGTTTCTAACGATCAGATTATTCAACAAATTTTTCATTTTTCCTCGTGTTTCCGAAATTTTCGACCTACTTGTCCTTTCGCCACGGCGCCAGCAAATTGACCCAACTGTCGACGGTTCGCGAATACTCCTGCGGACAGCGTACGGCACGCTCCTCAGGCAGATAGCCGTCGGTCACGAAATACTCATACTTGTCCGGTTTCGCCCCGTAGATCATACAGAGCGAGTTATAGAATCGCTGTTCCTGCAAAAGATGCTCGTCGGCGAGGTCGCGTTTCGAGCGCTTTTCGCTGCGCGACTCGATCCGGAATCCGTCCGCAGCGGCGAGCACCGCGCGGACCCCGTTCTCGCCAAGCTCTTCGATATTGATATACGACGAACAACGATCGGCGGCATCTTCCTCGTTCCCGACGACCGGCAACTTGTAATTGTAGATCAAAGCGTGTCCGACCTCATGCAGAAAAACGAACCGGATCGCATCGAACATCTTTTTGTCGGCATCCGTTGCATTCATCCCGTCCGAACGATAAAGATCGACGAAATGCTCCATCAATTCATAACAAATGGTGATCGACTGATCGTTCGGGTCAAACAGCGCATTTCGTTCGCCGCACTCCTTCGCGGTGACGAAGATATCTTCCGGCAAGATCAGCGCGCGACTCAGGTCGGCGGCCGCATTCTCGAGAAGTTTCTCGTTCTTGACCCGGCGGTCGAGGTCGGCGTAGCGAGAACTCTTCACGCTCGCCTCCTTGACCTTGAAATCACCCTTGTCGTCGTTCTTTTTCGACGATTTCGCGTCTTTCTTTTCCTTTTCCGGAGAGCCTTGGGCGGTCGGCGAAGCCGCCGGCGACTTATCCGGCCCCGCATCGCGATCGGAACTGAAGATGCACGCCGTCGTCAGCAAAAGTGCAAAAACGGCGATCAGCAAGTTGAACGGATTGTCTGACTTTCCAGACTTAGGCATAAACGGTTAGAACTTGAAAAACTGCCGTGTATTCTACACAAAAAACAGGCCGGTTAGAAGTTCCAACCGGCCGTATTTGTCTAAATGTTGGTCAAGTCGCAAATTACTGCGATTTTTCGACCAGTTTCAAAAGGGTTCGAATCGCGACTCCGGTCGGGCCCTTCGCCTGATGCGGACGCTCCGTGTCGCACCAAGCGGTGCCGGCGATGTCGAGATGGGCCCACTTCGCCTTGTCGACGAACTCCTGAATGAACACCGCGCCAATGATCGTTCCGGCTTTCCGCGCCGGCCCGATGTTCTTGATGTCGGCGATGTCGGACTTGATGCTCTTGCTGTATTCGCGGCCGAGAGGAAGCTGCCAGAAGTTCTCTCCGGCTTCCTTTCCGCACGCGATGACCTCATCGACCAATCCCTGATCGTTGCCCATAATGCCGGTGTTGACATCGCCGAGAGCAATGATCACGGCTCCGGTCAGAGTCGCCATATCGACGATCCGCGTTGCGCCCTGTTTTTCGGCATACGCGACCGCGTCGGCGAGAACAAGGCGTCCCTCGGCGTCGGTATTGAGAATCTCGATCGTTTTGCCGTTCATCGCGGTAACGACGTCGCTCGGGCGGCTCGCTTTGCCGTCGGGCATATTCTCGACCGCCGCGACAACGCCAAGTACCGGAATCGACGGCTTGAGCAACGCGATCGCACGCATCGCGCCGATTACGGTCGCGCCGCCGGACATATCGTATTTCATCGCGTCCATTCCCTCGCCCGGTTTGAGCGAGATGCCGCCCGTGTCGAAGGTGATCCCCTTGCCGACGAGTGCCAGCAGTTCGCCTTTTTTCGCTGTCGATTTCTTCGGCTCGTATTTGAGAACGATCAATCTCGCGGGCTGTTCGGAACCGTAGGTGACGCTCAGCAAAGATCCCATTCCGAGTTTCTGCATCTTCGCTTCGTCAAGGATCTCGCATTTCAGGCCGGTTTCCTTCGCCATCGCCTGCGCGCGCTTCGCCATTTCCGTCGGATGCAGGATGTTCGGCGGCTCATTGGCCAGATCGCGCGCGAAATTCATCGACTCGCCGATCTGCTGCCCGCGCGTCAATCCTGTTTTCAACGCTCCGGCGTCGGCGCCGTCAACAAACAGAACGAACGAATCGACCGATTTCGTGTTCTTGTCCTTTGTCCGGTATTTGTCGAGTTCAAACTGACTCGTCGCGAATCCCTGCCCGGCGCTCTGCGCGATATCCGCGGCATCGCCTTCGCATCGCGGCATCAGCGCGACGCTCTTCAAATTGCGCTTGCGAACGAAACGGGTCGCCGTGCCGGCGACGTTCGCGACGCTCGAAACGAGATACTCGGACTTGTCGCCGACTCCGATCAGCACCAGCCTTGAAGCTTTGACCTTGCCTTTCGGCGCGAACCTGATCAGCGCCGTTTCACCGACATCGCCCTTGAATTCTTCCGTCTTGATGACCGAAGCGATCAATCCGCCGGTAAGCTTGTCAAGTTCTTTCAAAGTCGGGCTTGTCGCCTTTTCATCCTTGAAGACCGCAACTGCCAGCGCATCGACGTTGGCCTCCGAAAAACTCGCATTGATTCCCTGACTTTTCATAATGACCTCTAAGAATAACGTTGTTGCCGTAAACTTCTTTAATTCTATAACTTACTTTAACTTTTCTTTCAACTCCTGACGAGTTTCGCGCTCGATCGTGCGTTTCATTTCCGTTTCGCGTTTGTCGTACAGTTTCTTGCCGCGGGCGACGCCGATCTCGAACTTGATATGCCGATTCTTCAGATAGATCCGCGTGACCACGAGCGTCATCCCCTTAACCGTAGTTTCCTTTTCGAGGCGCTCGATCTCGCGGCGATGCAAAAGAAGTTTTCGACTCCGCATCGGATCGTGATTCTCGCGATTACCGTGGGAATACGGGGAAATATGCGCGTTGAGCAGCCACACTTCTCCGTCGCGCACGGAAACATAGGAATCCTTGAGCTGAATTCGCCCGCTGATCACGCTTTTGACCTCGGTGCCCTGCAGCACGATTCCGGTTTCGTATGTATCGTTGATGTGATATTCGTGAAACGCGTGGCGGTTGTTGACGATTTCCTTTTCGCCGGCCGACATTAACTCCTATTCTGCCCTTCAATTCCGGTTCAGGCAAGTGACGCCCCGGCAAATCGCCGCCGCGCCCGCAACCGCAAGTCACTGAGAAGGTTGCGAATCCGCGACCGCGTCGTTTCGAAAACCGGATTTGACAATCGCCGCTTCGATTCATAAATTAGAGAACAGCCGTTGGGAGATCGTCTAATGGTAGGACTGCAGTCTCTGGATCTGCCTATCGGGGTTCGAATCCCTGTCTCCCAGCCAAACTTTTCGAGGCCGTGAACGGAATCCGCAAGGGGTTGATCGATCACGGCCTTTGAGTTTTTATGAACGATTGGCACGAAACCGAGGTCCGCGTCCGCTACGCGGAGACCGATCAGATGGGCATCGTCCATCATTCGAATTACTTCGTCTGGTTCGAACTCGGACGCAGCGAGTTTTGCCGTGCGCGCGGATTCTCGTACAAGGAAATGGAAGAAAAGGACAATGCCCTGATGGTCGTCGCCGAGGTTTACTGCCGTTACAAGTCTCCGGCCTTTTACGAGGACCTTCTGACTATCCGGACAAAGGTTGCCGAGATCCGCAGCCGCAGCATTCAGTTTGTTTACGAGATCTTCAGGGAATCCGATCAAGCGCTTCTGGCCGAAGGCGAAACTCTCCATCTGGTGACGGACAATAACAAAAAGGTCCGATCGCTACCGCAAATCTACAAGGAAAAACTCAGCCAGGTCTAGATTGGGATTTGGGATTTGCGATTTGCGATTTGCGATTTGCGATTTGCGATTTGCGATTCCAGGATTCCAACATTCCAGGATTCCAACATTCCAGGATTTCAAAATTCCAGGATTTCAACATTCCAGGATTCCAGGATTCCAACATTCCAGGATTTCAAAATTTCCAGGATTCCAGGATTCCATTTGGAATTGTTGGAATTGTTGGAATTGTTGGAATTGTTGGAATTGTTGGAATTGTTGGAATTGTTGGAATAGTTGGAATCTGGAATAGTTGGAATCTGGAATAGTTGGAATCTGGATTCCGGAATCTCTTCGAATTAGAATCGAAAATCGAAAATCGAAAATCCAAGAGGTTATTTGCGTTTGACGATGACGAGAGTGATGTCGTCGCCGGCCGGGGCGCTTTGGGTGAACGAAGACAACGCTGACTCGACCTTGTCCCGCAATCCCGACGCCGAGGCGGTCAGGTTTTTGGCGACCACCTCCGACAAGCGCTCGAGCCCGAATTCGTCGCCCTTGAGATTGGCCGCCTCCGATACCCCGTCAGAATAAATGACCAACACATCACCGCTCGCCAACCGTGTCTGACCCAGTTCATACTCGGCCATCGGCATAATCCCGAGCGGAAACCCGCCCGACTCGAGTTGCTCTATGCGCCCGTCCGCACGCCCGATGAGCGGCGGGTTGTGGCCGGCATTGATGTACTTCAACTCCCCGGAGGCCGGATCGAGTTCGGCGATGAAAAGCGTCACAAAGCGGTTCGTCGGCGTGTTGTGAGCGAGATATTGGTTGACCGACGTGACCGTGTCCGAGAGACTGTTCCGAGCCGAAACCTGCCCGTGGATCGAGGCGTGCAGCGAAGACATCAGAAGCGCCGCCGCCGTGCCTTTGCCGGAAACATCGCCGAGCGCGATAAGCATCTTTCCATCGTCGCGCGCTATGAAATCATAGTAATCGCCGCCGATCTCGTAACAGGAAAACGAAATCCCCTGAAACTCGTAACCGTCCATTACCGGCGGACCGGACGGTTGGAATCGCTGTTGGATTTCGGTCGCAAGTTCGAGTTCGCGTTCCATACGTTCGCGCTCGAAGCGCTCTTCGAGGAGGCGCGCATTCTCGACCCGGATCGACGCGACGGACGCGAGCGTCGTCAGAATGTTCAGATGCTCCTCGGAAAACGTCGCTTCGTACGTCGGCGAGTCGGCGTAAACGAGCCCGAAGACCTCCATTTCATTGACACTGAGCGGGACGGCCAGGACCGAACGAATTCCGAGCAGCGACATCGTGTGACTGGCGTAACGCGGATCGTGCTGGGCATCCGATGTCAAAACCGACTTCCCGTTCTTCAGGACCTCGTCCATCACCGTCCGGCTGATCCGGACCTCGGCAATGGTCTCCTCTTTGCCGCGGACCCGTGCGGCGACGATCTTCGTCCCGCTTTCGGATGTCTCATCGCGCAGCATAATCACGCAGCGTTCCGCCGGGACAGCTTCAAAAACCAGCGATGCGACCTGGTTTAGCGTCTCTTCGAGTCCGCTCGATGAAAGCAGCGCGATCCCGACCTTGCTGATCAGTCCAACGAGGTCGTTGCGCGTCGTGTACTGCGCCTGCAGAAATTCGGAGGTCGGATTCCGGCGCGTGAAAGCGATCGTCTTCGATGGGTCGAGCGCTTCGGTATGATCGGCAATGAGCGTTGCGTTGCGGTTGGTCGGCAGCGCGTCGTCTTGAAAAACGATCGTCGTTTCGCCGATCTGGATCTCGCCGCCGGGCATCAGCGGCAACGGCAACGAAACCAGCGAACCGTTATATCGCGTACCGTTAGCCGAACCCAGATCGTGCAGCCAGAACGCGTCACCTTCTTTTCGGATCTCGGCGTGGAGCCGCGAAGCAAACGCATCGGGAATACAAACATCGCTTCGAGCCGAGCGTCCGATGGTTGTTCGCAGCCGCGAGATCACGTAGTTTTCGCTGTTCCGGTCAGATGTCCTGATGATCAAATGGGGCATTCTCGTGTTCCTTCCAAAGTCCTTAGGCGTTCGACTCGGTTCGAATGGTTCGCCGGCCGTAAATAACGACCGTTCTGGCGAGATAATCGTGCAGAGCCCTGCCGCGCGGGGTGATCGACGAAACGACGAATCCGAGTCCGCCCGTAATGACCGTCAAAACATATCCGATCGTATGCCGCAACAGCAGTGTTGCAAGTGATGCCGGACGACCGTCGATCTTTACGATCCTCAGACCGGTGAGCATTTTTCCCAGGCTCTGACCGCTAAAAAGCGGAAAGATCACAAAATTCGTGAGTCCGAGCAAGACCGTTATGAGCCACCCCGTGTTGCTGATCTCGCTCGTCAGCAGTTTCGTGCCGTCGATCCCGAAAATCCGTCCGGCGATCAGACTCAGTACAGGCACCGCGAGCAAGAGGATATAGTCGATAAAAAACGCTCCGCAACGCAACAGAAACGGTGCCTGCAGAAGTTCGGCGTCAAAATCCACGATTACTTCCTCCGGCCGTAGTCTCGGCGCGGCCAAATTCTTTTCAACGTTTGCGCTCATAATAAGAAATCGCCGTCCTAGGCCATCGAAAACTGCAGCGTCGTGTCGCCGACCCTGAAACGATCCCCGTTCGTCAGGAGCCGCGACTGGTGCGGCAGCAATCGCGACGAATCGCCGCCGGTCATCAGAATCGTTCCGTTCGATGATCCGAGGTCCTCGAGCATAAAGTTCGAACCCTCGCGACGGATGCGGGCGTGACGGCGGGAGATCTTCGTCTGCGGGTCATATTTCGAAAGATCGACCTCGGGAAAGATGTTCGACATCGGATCGCGTCGTCCGATCAGATTGTCGTCTTTCTCGATCGTGAATCCGGCGCTTTCGAGATCGTTGGTCAGCACCACGTAGAGTTTCGCCGTTGTCGACGGCGCAAGCACCGGCGCCTGATGGAAACTCTGTTGCGCGATCGGCTGCTGCGAACCGCAAAAGGCGCAGAACACGTCGCTCGCGACGATCTGTTTGCCGCAGAATCCGCAAAACACCAGCTGCTCCGAGAAACTGACCGCCGACGGAACCGCTTTGACGCCGAACGAAACCTTTCCGGCTTGCAGATTGACCAAATGCTCTTCGAGCGAGCGTTTCAGTTCAAACGCCGATGTGAACCTCAAGTCTGCGCTGTACTCGACGGAACGCATCAGGATCTGCTCGATCTGATCGGACAATTGCGGGTTGATCTGCCGGGGCCGCGGGTTCTTTTGGAAATCAAAGATCAGCAGCGGATTGCTCTGCGGGTCCGCGCCGGTCAGAAGATGGAACATCGTCGAACCCAACGAATAGATATCCGACCGCGGTTCGACGTTGCCGCTGAACAGTTCCGGCGGCGCGTAACCCATCGTTCCGACCGCCGTCACGCCCTTTTCTTCCTTGTTGATCGAACGCGCGATGCCGAAATCGATGAGCATCAAACGCCCGGTGTTGCCGTCGATCATAATGTTCGCCGGCTTCAGGTCGCGATATACGATCACCGGATCCTGTCGATGCAGATACCCAAGCACGTCTGCGACCTGGATCGCCCATTCCGTAACCGTTTTCTCATCAAGTCGGCCTTCCGGATTCGCGCGAAGCCGGGCCGCGAGATCGCCGCCCGAAATGTACTTCATCACCAGATAGAAACGGCCTTCCGTTTCGTCGAAGAAATAATCGTAGATCGTCGGGATCGCCGGATGCTCAAGATTCGTCAGGATCATCGCCTCGCGCTGGAAGTCAGCGACCGCCTTTTCCTGCTGCTCGGATTCGATGTAGCTCTGAACCATTTCCTTGACGGCGCGCAGAACTCCGCCGAGGTTGCGGTCGTTGGCGAGGTAAACCGCGCCCATTCCGCCGCCGCCGATCTTGCGCACGATCTCGTAACGATTATTGAGCAACGTCCCCTCGTCGAGCGGTTTGAGTTTGGCGGCACGGCGTCCGTCGGTGTCGCCGTTTCCGATATTCGGCTTGGTCGACGGTCGAACTTCGCCTGATGGCGCGATCTCGGCCGCCGCGACGACCGGAACGACAGCCGCGGCCGGCGTTTCGGGGAACTCCGCCGCGGGCGCTTCAAGCGTCACGACACTGTCCTGATCCCGGACAGCCCCGGGCTCAGCCGGTTCGGACGATTCGACGACCGCGATGTTTGGCGATTCGGGGATCGGCAACGAAACCGCCTCGAGCGAAGGAACTTCCTTTGGCTCGACCGATTCAAACACTTCATCCGATCGACTGTCGAACTCGTGTTTGCTGATCGGGACTTGCGCAGGTTCCGTTTCAACCGGAATTTCCGGCGAGGCCAGCTCCCTTTCGGGTGCAGTCTCGACGGGTTCGGAGTCAGCGACGATCGGCGCCTCGAAAAGCGGACTCTCCGGAGCGAAAGCGGCAACCGGCAAATCGATCACCGGCAACGCAGTCTCCTCCGCGGGCGACGGTTCGACAAGATCTGATTCAGCCTGCCAGTGGGCGATCGGCGCTTCAACGACCGGCGCTTCGGACGTCGCGGCCGGCATTTCGATCACTTCCGGAACCGCGGCTTCTGATCCGATCTCGCTCGCTTTCGGAGGGTTTTCCGCCGCAAGGTCCAGAATGACCTGCGGAACCGGAGCCTCATCGACGGCCGACACAGCCGCGTCAGGAGCAGCGGCGGGGATTTCTTCGGGAGCATCGGATCGCACCTCCGGTTGGAACGCCGCGCGATCGACAAACGCTTCGGCGCCAACGGCGTCCTCGATTCCAGGTTTGACGCTGATGGATTCAAGATCCGCGCGACCGGCATCGGTCGCGTCGGTTTCGGGCGCGGGCTCGACCGGCGACGGAATCGGCGGTTCGATCGCGGCGACCTTTTCGGGCTCGCTCACAGGAGTGACTGGAGCGGCCGCGAACGGGTCGGCCGCGGACGAATCCGCAAACGGTGAAGGAATCGGCGACGGAATCGGAAGTTGGTCCGCCGTTGCCGGCGCTTCCGGGACCGGGACAAATCCGATCGGCGCGCCGACGATCGTCGGCGACATCGACGGATCTTCATCGCTCGCAACGGCCACCGGTGTGAGCGTTATTCCGCAGTACGAACAGAAGGTATCTAGATCAGCGACTTTCTCGCCGCACTCTGGGCAATTTGGCATTGTTTTTTGTTGCGCCTGTTAAAATCAAAATCAATTCTGATTTGCACTGAACCTCAGGAATGTTTTGCCGACGATTATCTCGTCGCCGGTCCTGAGCACGTGCGGGTTCCCTGGAATCAAACGGCGTCCGCGATTGACATACGTTCCGTTCGTCGAGCCGAGGTCCTCGATCGAATAACTTCCGTTGCGAAAAATGATCCGCGCGTGGCGCCGCGAGATCTTCGCCTCAGGATCGAACGCATCGAGATCGACGTCCGGAAAAACTCCGTTGTCCGCATCCCAGCGGCCTATATACGATTCCTCTGCCGAAAGCTCAAACTCCTTGCCGACCGATGTTCCGCGCTCGATCGTGAGCGTCGCGTGGACACCCTCGGCGCGGTTTGGATCGCCGCCGTCGCCTGTGTGCGGCTGAACCTGCTCGATGATCGGTTCGACCCCGATCGAGGTCACGCTCGCGGCTTGAAAGGACGGTTCGGGAATCGGCGGCTGGTAGCTCGGCTGTACAAAGTTATTATTAATGCTGCTCCCCGTGCCCAAGCCGGTTCCGCATTCGTCGCAATAGAGCGACCCGTCAAGATTCTCGGTCCCGCAAGTTTGGCATTTTATCATCTCAGTTTTCCTTGCGATCAGTAAGTACTTAAAGCAAGTGCCATTTTACCCTTAAAACCGGAGTTCGTAAATCGGAAACCGAACCGAGTTTCGGGCTTTTGGCATTTTTTGATGCGGCGAAACGGGTGTCGCCTTGAAGTCACTTTTTTGAAACTTACGAAAATTTCCAGACGTAATACTGCCGAGACGCTGAGCTTTCAGGAAATTTGCGTTAACATCGAAGTTAATTTCAGTATCAACTACTTACAAGAGGAACTTTAGAAATGGCAGTCAGCCGAAAAGGAAAATTCATCATTGGCGGAAGCATCATCGCACTTTTGCTGATCATTGTCGTTGCCGGCGTTTTCGCTTCGCGAAAGGACACGCCCGAAGTGACGGTCGTGAAGATCGAAAAACGGAAGGAGTTGCGCTCGATCGTTACCGCTTCCGGCGAGGTCCGGCCGATTCAGTTCATCAACTTGACGAGTGAGGTCCAGGGGCGGATCGAAGAGATATATGTCAAGGAAGGCGACGCGGTTTCGAAAGGCACGCCGCTTGTGAAACTCGACCCGACACAGCTCAACTCAAGCACCGACGCGCAGTTGTCGGCTTTGCAGGCTTCACAGAGCGATGTCCAGATCTCGCGTTCCCAGATCATTGCCGCACAAAACCAGCTTTCACAATCGCAGCAGGGACTGACCGCATCGCTGGCGTCGGTCGATACGGCTCAGCAGCAGGTCAGTTCGGCGCGCCAGAACGTGGTCGCGGCCTCGACCGACGTCGAACGTGAAGAGGTCAGTTTGACAACGGCGAGCCGCGAGTTGAAGCGAACGACGGACCTTCTCGAATCGGGCGTGGCGTCACGTTCGGAATATGATGCGGCCAAGGACCGCGTCGACCAGGCCCAGGTTGCGCTGCGGAACGCGCAGTCGCGGCTCAAGTCCGCGCAATCGGCGGTCAAGGAAGCCGAACTTCGGGTGACGGAAGCGAAAGCGCGTGCGAATCAGCAGGAAGTTGCGGTGCGCGATGCGCGGCGAAGCGTCGAAACCGCGAATTTGTCCGCCGGTTCAAGCCAGAGGCGATCAGAACAACAGGCAGCGGTTTTCCGCGGACAGCGAACGCAGCGCGACAAAACGCTGCAGGTCGCGCCGATCGCCGGCGTGATCGCGAACATCCCTTCGAAAGTCGGCGAATTCGCGGTGGCCGGCCTTTCGACGACTTCCCTTCTGACGATCGCCGATATGTCGTCGATCAATGTTGAGGTGAAGGTCGACGAAACCGAGATCGACAAGGTCGAAGAAGGCCAAAAAGCGAAGATCAAGGTCGACGCGTTCGGCGAAAAGGAACTGATCGGCGAAGTGACGCAGAAAACTCCGCTTGCGGTCGGTAAATCGCAAACGACGGGCGGACTTTCAACCAACATCAACGTTCAGGAAGCAAAGGAATTCAAGGTCGTAATCCAACTCAAGGACATCCCGAAAGAACTCCAGGAAGGACTTCGTCCGGGTATGAGCGCGACGGCGACGATCACGACGAAGACGGCCGAAGACCTGATCGCGATTCCGCTTCAGGCGGTCATCGAAAAGAAACCTGAGGCCTCGCCTTCGCCGACGATTCAAGGTGACGTCCAGATGCCGGCCGAAAAGCCGAAGACCATCAAGGGCGTTTATGTCCTCGAAGGAAACAAGGCGAAGTTCGTCGAGGTCACGACGGGCATCACCGGCGAATCGGACATCCAGATCCTCAGCGGACTCAGCGAGGGCCAGGAGGTGATCACCGGTCCGAGCAGGATCCTCAATACATTGAAAGACGATACGGTCGTCAAGAAACAGGTCAAGAAGGAAGGCGAGAACGCGAACAAGTCGTAGCGATGTACAAGTTTATGGAAAACGAAAACGGGCACGGCGAAGAACAGAATCTGCCGCCGGTAGGCGAGGCGTTGATTTCTATGCGGAACATCTGGAAGACCTACCAGATGGGAACCGAGCAACTGCACGCGCTTCGCGACGTCTCGTTTGACGTCAAGAAGGGCGAGTACCTGGCGATCATCGGCCCGTCGGGTTCCGGAAAATCGACGCTGATGAACCTTATCGGCTGTCTGGACTCGCCTTCGAAAGGCCAATACTGGATCAACGGCCATCAGGTTTCTGAAATGACCGACGATGAACTGGCCAAGATCCGAAACAAGGAGATCGGGTTCGTTTTCCAGACTTTCAACCTGCTCGCGCGGGCGACGGCCCTGCACAATGTCGAGCTGCCGCTGATCTACGCGGGGCTGCGTTCGGTTGAACGCCACGACAAGGCGCAGGCTGCCCTCGCATCGGTCGAACTCGGCGACCGCGTGATGCATCGACCTAACGAACTTTCGGGCGGACAGCGACAGCGCGTCGCGATCGCCCGCGCTCTCGTCAATCATCCGTCAATTCTTCTCGCCGATGAACCGACGGGCGCGCTCGATTCGAAGACCAGCGTCGAGATCATGGCGCTTTTTGAGAAACTCCACGAAGAAGGAAACACGATCATTCTCGTCACCCACGAGCACGACATCGCATCCCGCGCGCACCGCATTCTGACGATCCGCGACGGCCGGATCGAAAGCGACGAGCGTGTAAAATAAGCCAAGTCCGGTCATAAGTTTCAAAAGCGTCCGTCTTGACGACATTGGTTTCGACCGGGCGCTCACATCAAGCATTTCCAAAGGGCGGCCGGAAACGAGAGGCTTCCGGCCCTTCTCTTTTTCCCGAATCGATTTCGTCGGGTTCTCACCGCGACCCATTTGCACCATCAATTCTCGCAGCGTCACCGTTTCCGCCCCGCGAGGCGCCCCCGATGAAACGTAAGTTTTTGTAAATCTCATACTGAAACTTAAACAATCGTTCGCGACTCGCGTAAGATTTGAGTATGGGGTTGTTTGCGGGCGTCACGCTGTTCAAGGAATCGTTCAAACTCTCGTTGTTGAGTTTGCGGAGCCACAAACTGCGCACGTTTCTGACCCTTCTGGGGATCATCGTCGGCGTCACGTCGGTAATCGCGGTGATGACGATCATCAGTGGTCTCGATCAAACGGTCTCAAGCGCGTTCTCGTCACAAGGTTCGACCGCATTCAGCGTTTCCAAGCGTCCGCTGGTGATCACCTCGCGTGAGGATCTGATCAAATACAACAAACGCCGGGATGTGACCCGCGAGGACGCGGAGGCGATAATTCGCCTGTGCCGCAATTGCTGGCGAGTCGGGATGGCGGTCAACGGGATGGGCCTCGTCAAACACGGCGAAAACCGCTCGGAAGGAGTTTCCGTCAGGGGGTTGACGCTGTCGATGTTCGATATCGAAAACGTCGTCATTCAATCGGGACGCCTCTGGACCGAAAATGAAGGAAATGCCGGGCGCAATGTCTGCGTCATCGGCACCGATATCATTGAAAACCTGTTCCCCGGCCGGACCGTCGATTCGGTCGTCGGTGACGAGGTGCGCGTTGACGGGATTCCCTTTTCGATTCTCGGGGTTGCCGCGCCGTTCGGAAAGGTTCTCGGTTTTTCGCGCGATAATTTTGTTTACGTCCCCTTCCAGTCGGCGCAGAAGATGTTCGGCGCGCGCGATTCGATCACGGTTCACGTCCAGGTCAGCGATTCCGATGTTTTCGAAACAGCCAAAGACGAGGTGCGGACGATAATGCGCACGCGGCGAGGCAAATCGTTCGGCGACGAGGACGACGGCGTATCGATCGAATCGCAGGACGCGTTCATCGGCATTTACCAAAACGCGACTTCGGGAATCTATTTCGCGACGTTCGGCGTGGCGGTCGTTTCGCTGGTCGTCGGCGGAATCGTCGTGATGAACATTATGCTCGTTTCCGTGACCGAAAGAACGAAAGAGATCGGGCTCAGGAAGGCCGTCGGCGCCCGGCAGCGCGATGTGATGCAGCAGTTCCTGATCGAAGCGGTGACGGTCACCGTACTCGGCGGCGCGATCGGAGTGGTGACCGGTTACGGACTGGCTTTTCTGCTGTCGTTCCTGATGGGTTTTCCGGTTCTGATCAGCATCAAGTCGGCCGTCCTCGGCGTGACGGTCTCATTCGTGGTCGGACTCATCAGCGGACTCTATCCGGCCTGGCGAGCGTCGCAACTGAGCCCGATCGACGCAATGCGCAACGAATAAAACGATAGGGGATTTGGGATGTGCGATTTGGGATTGGGGATTTGGGATTTGGGATTTGGGATGTGCGATTTGGGATTGGGGATTTGGGATTGGGGATTTGCGATTTGCGATTTGCGATTTGCGGCGAGTCAGTACCGCCTGCGTGAGCGGGCGGGCGGGCGTTGGGATTTGAGAGTTAGCCCTGGAATTTAAAATGACAACAATCCGAAATCCCAAATCCAAATTCCGAAATTGAGATGACTTTCGATGACCTGAAAGAATCCGCCGTTATGGCCCTTGCGACTTTGCGGGGCAACAAACTGCGTTCGAGCCTGACCATTCTCGGCGTCACGGTCGGCGTCTTGACCGTCCTTTCGATGGTCTCGATCATTCAGGGACTCAACAAGACCTTCGCCGAGCAGATCGAGTCGCTCGGATCGAACACGATCTTCATCTCGAAATTCAGCCCGAGTTTCGGCCGCCCGCCGGGACAGGAAGAGCGGCAGCGCAAAGAGTTGACGCTCGATGACGCCGACGCGATCCGCAACGAGTCACAGTCGATCATCGGAGTCTCGCCCTTGCAGCGCAAGATCGCGACCAACATTCGTTTCCGGGAAAAAGAGACCGAAACACCGATCCTCATCGGTGTCACGCCGTATTATGAATTCACGCATTCGCAATACATCGGTTACGGCCGATTCATCAGCGACACGGACGTCCGCGAACGCTCGAACGTCGTCATCCTCGGACGCGACGTCGTCAAGGCCCTGTTCGAGAACGAGGAACCGCTCGACAAGGAGATCAAGATCGCCGGCACGCCATTTCGGGTAATAGGCGTGATGGAAACTCTCGGTTCGTTCTTCGGCCAATCGCGCGACAATTCGGTCTTTGTTCCGATCACGACCTATCAGAAATACTATCCCGAGTTGAATCCGCCCGAGACGATCTTCGTTATCATCGTCCGCCCGAGAACCCGCGCCGAAGTTGCGAGCGCGATGGACGAGATCCGCGACATCCTGCGCCGCCGAAGACAAGTTCCGTCGGACCAACCCGATAATTTCGGACTTTCGTCACAAGACGCGCTGCTCGACGTTTATAACCAGCTCACCGGCGCGACATACCTTGTTTTGACGGCGATCTCGGCGGTCGCGCTGATGATCGGCGGCATCGGCGTGATGAACATTATGTTGGTTTCGGTGACCGAGCGGACAAAGGAGATCGGGATCCGCAAGGCGGTCGGCGCGACGAAGATCAGCATTCTCGCGCAGTTTCTGATAGAAGCGGTGATCCTGACCGGTATCGGCGGCATCATCGGACTGATCCTCGGCGAACTTCTCAGCTTTCTGATCAACGCATACTCGCCGCTTCCAGCGTACATTCCCGTCTGGGCGATCCTCGTCGGGCTCTTCGTCTCCGCCGGCGTCGGCATCGTCTTCGGACTTTATCCCGCCTGGAAAGCCGCGAAACTCAACCCCATCGACGCGCTGCGGTATGAATAGGTTTGGATTTGCGATTTTCGATTTGCGATTTGCGATTTGCGAGATTCCAGGGATTTCAGGGATTTCAGGGATTCCAGGGATTCCAGGGATTCCAGGGATTTCAGGGATTCCAAGGATTCCAGATTCCAGGGATTCCAGATTCCAGGGATTCCAGATTCCAGGGATTCCAGATTCCAGGGATTCCAGATTCCAGGGATTCCAGATTCCAGGGATTCCAGATTCCAGGGATTCCAGATTCCAGGGATTCCAGATTCCAGGGATTCCAGATTCCAGGGATTCCAGATTCCAGGGATTCCAGATTCCAGGGCTTCAAGGGATTTCGAAGATCACTCGAATCTCCTCGAATCTATCTGGAATATCTGGAATCTGGAATCCTTAATCCTGAATCCGGAATCCTGAATCCGGAATCCTGAATCTGGAATCTCCGGGATCCCAAATCAAGATAACTTTTCGTTCCGGGTTGCGTAATAGTCTACGGCTTCTCTAGGATTAGTTCAGAATGAATTTTTCGGAAACAATAAGGCTGGCCTTTGCGGCGATATGGGCGCACAAACTGCGGTCGTTCCTGACGTTGCTCGGGATGATCATCGGCGTCACGGCGTTTATGCTGGTTTTGTCGCTTCTGCAGGGTTTCAATGCCTATGTCGACGAGAAGATCGCCGGAATCGGTTCGAACTCATTCACAATTCGCCGTTTTAGCTTCGACGACTTCAAAAACACCGACACCATCGCCGAAGCCCAGCGCCGAAACAAAGAGCTCACGTTTGACGAACTCGATTACATCCGCGAACGTTCGCAGCTCATCGGAAAGATCGGCGCGAAAGCGCTCCCGAATTCAGCCGAACTCAAACGCGGCAACGAAATCTTGCGCGACGTCCAAATCGAGGGAATGGAGCCGGTCATCGGCGAGATCGCCAACGTCGATATCGCGTTCGGCCGTTTCTTTACCGAGGCGGAGAACACGAATGCCGTGCGTGTCGCGTTCATCGGTTCCGAGATCGCCGACAAGCTCTTTCCCAATGGCGACGTCATCGGTCAGGAATTCACGATGCGCGGGATTCCGTATCGGGTGATAGGAGTCCAGACGACGAAAGGAACGGTGTTCGGGCAGTCGCAGGATCTTTTCGTTTGGCTCCCGATCAAAACGTACGGCGCGAACTTCGGTGGGCTGACGCGAGGCCGCGGCCTTTATTTCGAAGCGACCGCCGCTTCGCCGAAACTCTTCAACGAGGCGGTCGAAGAAGTTCGTATGCTCCTGCGGGTCAAACGCAAACTTACGGGCAACGAGCGCGACAATTTCGGGATATTGACGCCGGACGCGATCGCGAGCCTGCGTGATTCGATCCTGCGGCCGATCTTCATCGTCATTCTCGCGGTCCCCGCGATCGCCTTGCTCGTCGGCGCGATCGTGATTATGAACATTATGCTCGTTGCCGTCACCGAGCGAACGAAGGAGATCGGCATCCGCAAAAGCCTCGGCGCGCGGCAGGCTGACATATTGAAGCAGTTTCTGATGGAAGCCGCGACGCTTGCGGCGATCGGCGGAGTCATCGGACTCGTGATGGCCAAACTTCTGGGTATGATCGTAACCGCCTATGTGCTTCAAACGGTGATTCCCTGGTATGCCGCGGTGATCGCGATCAGCGTTTCGGCGATCGTTGGAATTCTTGCGGGCATCTTCCCGGCCTGGAAAGCGGCGCGGCTTGATCCGATCGAAGCGTTGAGGGCAGATTGATATGTTTCTCATGACCAACGCGTTTTACGAAAACATGAAGATGGCCTTCCAGACCTTGCGGGCCAACAAACTGCGATCGTTTCTGACGATTTTCGGCGTGATCATCGGGGTCATCACCGTGATGCTTATCTCGTCGATCATCTCGGGCATCGATATGGCGGTCAAGAAACAGGTCGAATCGTTCGGTACCCGCTCGATCTTTCTTCGCAAATTCGATATCAAGGCGATCAACACCGGCCGGCGTTCGCAGGAAGAACGAATGCGAAAACCGTTGACGATGGACGACGCCGAGGCGATCAAGGGACTTTCTTCGGTCGATGTGTCGGTGCCGTTTCTCGACATAACGAACAACTTCTTC
This sequence comes from Acidobacteriota bacterium, assembly GCA_016715115.1. Classification (NCBI taxonomy): domain Bacteria; kingdom Pseudomonadati; phylum Acidobacteriota; species Acidobacteriota bacterium. Next base: position 510,207 of record JADKBM010000011.1, on the reverse strand, counting down.
GGTCAAAAACTGCTCGTTTCGGGCGGCAACGGCAAGACCTCGTCGAGTGTGCGCCTGCAGGGAACCCTGCCCGACGTCGAGCGGACGAATACCGTTATTCTGCAGGAAGGGCGCTGGTTCACACGCAACGAATCCGAAGACAAAACGGACGTCTGCCTGATCGGATCATCCGTTGCCGAGGCGTATTTCCCGTTCGGATCCTCGATCGGCGAGACCCTTGAGGTCGGCGGCCGCGTTTTTCGCGTCATCGGCGTTCTCGAGAAGAGGGAGCAGCTATTCGGCGGCGGCAGCGGCAGCAACGATCAGAACAACGTCATTTATATGCCCATCGGATCGGCTCTGCGGCTCAAGCCGTTCGCCGACGACCTCTTCCTTCTGACCGTCGCGAAAGAGGGCCAACTCGAACTCGCCAAGGATCAGGTTCAGGATCTGATGCGTGTCCGGCGCCAGGTTCCGTTCGGCGAGCCGAACAACTTCGGGATGGAGACCGCTGCGGGGATCATCGAGCAGTTTCAGTCGATCACGGCCGGCGTCGCATTGGCGATGATCGTGATCTCATCGGTCGGGCTTTTGATCGGCGGCATCGGAGTGATGAACATTATGCTCGTGTCGGTCACCGAGAGGACGCGCGAGATCGGGATCAGAAAGGCGATCGGCGCCAAACAGTCGGACATCCTGCTCCAGTTCCTGATCGAGGCCGCGACCTTGACGGGTTTCGGCGGGCTCGTCGGACTACTGATCGGATGGAGTTTGACGTTTCTCATCGCTTTGGTCTTCCCGTCATATGTCCCCTGGTGGGCGCCGCCGCTCGGATTTGGCGCGAGCGTCATCATTGGCATCGTCTTCGGCCTTTTCCCGGCCTGGAAAGCCGCCCGCCTCGATCCGATCGAATCGCTCCGCTACGAGTAAGAATTCCAACCAAGCGCAATGTCCAAGAAAAAACACGAAGGACAATCCGTTCCTACGTGTTTTGATAATAGTGAGAAGTTGAAAGTCACAAATCCAACTATCACCTTTCAACCACCAGCTTTCATCTATTTCGAAGGATCGATTCGTTGTTTCGCACACCTTCATAAAACAACAACGACCAATCCGTTCCTTCGTGTTTTGAGAACAGACAGCAATTGAAAGTATTGAAAGGCGATAGTCACAAATCCGACTATCGCCTTTCAATTATCAACTTTCAGTTATTTCGTCGGACCAATTTGCCGTTTCGCGCACCTTTCGGTCATCGATGACACGATCGAATCCGCAAGCGTTTTCGCGAGCCCGCGGCAAGAACTAACCGAAGATCGCGACCCATCCGACGCGGATCGCAAGGAAGAACAAAGAGATCGTCAAAACGACCGCCCACCCTGCGCCGCTTGAGATCTTGGCAACGCGACTGAGTCCGATCGCCGCCAGAGCCAGCCCCCAGATCGCGAACAGATCGATCGCCGACAGGACCGAATTCAGCACCGGAGACTCTTTCAAGTCAAGGAACATCGTTGGATTTGCCGAGACGAGTCCCTGCTGGCTTGAACCGAGGTCGATGTCGTCGACCGGCTTCAGAAACAAAACAATGAGGTTTGCGGCCATCGAGACGATCGTTGGCGGCAGAGACGAATAGGTCCACACGGAAACGCTCTTGAGAAATCCCGCCTCGCCTCCCATCGCGTTGGCGCCGCCCCAGTAGAGCAACCCGCCGAGGAACATCCCGATGACTATCACGACCGGCGTCACACCGTAAGTGATGTACTTGGCGACCGTAGACGACTGCATTTCAATTTGCTGCGCCTTTTGATCCGCCGGCATTTGCTGAGCGCGGCTGCTCGCATCAAACTGCGCGGTGACGATCTTCTTCAGTCCGACCTTTTCGATAAACGAGATCTGAAAGGCGCTGATCGACAGGGCAATCAAAATCATCGCGAAAATAAACCGGGGCTTGCGTTTGAGATCATCGAAAGTCGAGCCGGGATCGAAAAAAACGTTGCCGAGCGTCGCAATCTCGGACATTTGCGCCGGTTCTTCGTGTTTGATCGTTTCGGGCAGCGGCGGTTCCTGCCATTCGTTGGTCGGTTCTTCCATTTTGTTCTCCTGATTTGTTTGAATTAGAAAAGCGTCTGAAAACCATACGAAAACCCCGCCGAAACCGTTTCAACTAATAGCCGTCCGTGCGAATGCAGGCGGCGAAATGCCCCGGCGAGATCTCGCGCAATTCGGGTTCGACCCGCGCACACTCGTCGGTCGCGATCGGGCAACGCGTCCGAAAACGGCAGCCGGACGGCGGATTGATCGGCGTCGGAACGTCGCCTTCGAGGACGATCCGTTCGCGTTTCTGTTTCGGATCCGGGATCGGGATCGCCGAAAGCAGGGCTTTGGTATAGGGATGAAGTGGAAGCTCGTACAGTTCCTTCGCGTCCGCGATCTCGACGATCTTCCCGAGATACATCACTGCGACCCGGTTTGAGATATGTTCGACGACCGCCAGTCCGTGCGAAATAAAGAGGTACGTAAGCCCGAACTCGGCTTGAAGATCCTGCAGAAGGTTCACGACCTGGGCCTGGACCGAAACGTCGAGGGCCGAGACGGGTTCGTCGGCGATGATCAGTTTCGGGTTGAGCGCGAGCGCCCGCGCAATGCCGATCCGCTGCCGCTGACCGCCCGAAAACTCGTGCGGATAGCGATTCATATAGTCCGGATCAAGCCCGACCTTGCGCAAAAGATCGGCCACCTTTTCGCGGCGGTCGTTCTTGTTCCCGATCTTGTGTATCAACAGCGGTTCGGAGACCGTTGCGAAGATCGACAGACGCGGATTCAAACTCGCGTAAGGATCCTGAAAAATGATCTGCATTTCGCGCCGCAGCGCCTGCATCTGGTCGTGCGGCAAATGCGTAATGCTCTTGCCTTCAAAGAAGACTTCCCCGCTCGTCGGTTCGTGCAAACGCAGCAGACAGCGGCCGACGGTCGATTTGCCGCAGCCGGATTCGCCGACGAGCCCGAGTGTTTCACCGGCCAGAATATCGAACGAAACACCGTCGACCGCGCGCACGAGGTCGTCGGAATCCTCGACCGGAAAATGCTTGACGAGGTCGGTGACGCGCACCAACTCGTGTTTTTGTGTTTTCGCTGAGCTTTCCTGCATTCGTTCCTAATTGACCGGAGTTGGGACGTCCGGCGCGACGCTGTACAACACACATCTGACGCCGACATCATTCTCCAGCCGGTAAAGCGGGATCTCGCCGCGCGTGCATTCGTCCTTTCGAAACGCGCACCGGGGCGCAAAATGACAGCCATCCGGCAGACTCGTCGGGCTCGGCACCGTTCCCTCGATCGTCTGCAGCCGCTCGACCTTTTCGAGATGGTCGGCGCTTAGTTTCGGGACGGAACGCAGAAGCCCCTGCGTGTAAGGATGCTTAGGGTTCTCGAAGATCTCGTCAACGCCCGATTCCTCAACGATCTTTCCGGTGTACATCACGGACACGCGGTCGGCGACCTCGGCAACAACTCCGAGATCGTGGGTGATCAGCAGAACGGCGAGTTTTCTCGATTGACGCAACCCGTGAAGCAGTTCGAGTATCTGCGCCTGGATCGTCACGTCGAGCGCCGTCGTCGGTTCATCCGCGATGAGCAGTTCCGGGTCGCAGGCAAGCGCCATCGCGATCATCACACGCTGGCGCATACCGCCCGAAAGCTGGTGCGGATAGTCCGAGACGCGCCGTTCGGGCGACGGGATCGAAACCTCTTTCATCGCCGCGATCGCCGCATCCCAGGCGTCTTTTTTATTGAGTTTCCGATGGAGCCGCAACGCTTCGGCGATCTGCTCGCCGACCGTATAGACCGGATTGAGCGACGTCATCGGGTCCTGAAATATCATTGCGATGTCGTTCCCGCGTATCTCGCGCATCCGCTCGTCGGACGCGGTCGTCAGTTCCTCGCCCTTGAAGGTCATCGAACCGGCGGCGATCTTCCCCGGAGGCGAGATCAGACGCATCACGGATAGGGCGGTGATCGATTTTCCGCAACCGGATTCGCCGACCAGTCCGAGCAGTTCGCCCTCATCGATATGGAAACTGACATCGTTGACCGCGCGCACCAAACCGGCGCGGGTCGGAAAATGTGTCTGGAGATTTTTGACTTCGAGTAAATGAGACATCAGCGGATCCGATTTTCGCGATCGAAACTCCCTTCAACGGGCGCAGACGATCCGAAGTAACCGTTTGCGCCGGCAAAAAAGTTGCACCGGCCCAGCTTCTAGCATGCAACTCTTTTCATCGCTTTTTCTTCCAACAGATGTTATCATTTTTTGCTAACTTTTGTAGTTCCCAGGGTAAATCAGGAGATTTTAGTAGTGAAAGGAAATTCGACTCTGCCAAGTGTCTTCATTCTCTTCGTTTTCTCAATTTCAAACGTTTTTGGACAAACCGGCGCGGTTACGAAAGTCAATCCGCGGCCGATCGAAGAATCGAAGACGGCGGCCAAGACGGTCAAACCGGTGACGGTCGAGAATATCGAAGCCGACTTTTCCGAAGCGCTTTCGATCATCGAGGCGAACCACGTCGACGGCAAGAAACTCGATTACAACGACGTTTTCAAATCGACCATCGATTCGATGCTGCACACGCTTGACCCGCATTCGAATTACTTCGACGCGAAGGAAAGCGAACAGTTTCGAACCGATCAGAGCTCGCGTTATTTCGGGATCGGCGCGACGATCGGTGATCTGACCGATGGCGACGGCAAGATCGTCGCGACATTCATCAAGGCGACCTTCGAGGGCGCTCCGGCACACCGCGCCGGGTTGCGTTACGGCGACAAGATCGTCGAGGTCAACGGCGTCTCGATGCTTGGAAAGCCTTTCAACGAAGTCCGCACCTTCCTGCGCGGCCCACGCGGAACACTGGCAAAGATGGTCGTTGAGAAATACGGAACGGGCAAACGAGAGACCGTCGAGATCATCCGCGACGCGGTGCCGCAGCCTTCGATCTCGGAAGCATATATGATCCGGCCGGGCGTCGGTTATATGAATCTGTCGGGCGGCTTCAATCAAACGACGTTCAACGAGTTTCGCGAAGCGATGCAGGACCTCAAATCCCGCGGAATGACGCAGCTTGTGCTCGATCTTAGAAACAACGGCGGCGGACTTGTCAATCAGGCTTACCGGATCGCGAACGCGTTTCTCGGCAAGGGCCAGACGGTTTTCACGCAAAAATCGCGCAACAACGGAATCGACACATACCCGTCGGAGAATTCGAACCCGGACGATTCGACGGTGGTTTTGCTCGTCAACCGAAATTCAGCGTCGGCCTCGGAGATCCTCGCCGGCGCGCTGCAGGACCACGACCGCGCCCTGATCGTCGGGGAAAACACGTTCGGCAAGGGGTTGGTGCAGAATCCGTTTCCGCTCGAATACGGTTCGATGCTTCTTCTGACGATCGCCAAATACGAAACGCCCGCGGGCCGCTTGATCCAGCGCGATTACTCCGATGGAAGTCTTTACGATTATTACACCAACGGCGGTACGTTTCGTGAGGAAAAGACGCCGGTCGCGCCGAAGGGAGAAGAACGAAAGACCGATTCGGGCCGGCTCGTCTACGGCGGCGGCGGAATTCTGCCGGACGTCGAGGTCAAAGCGGCGACGATCTCAGGCGACAAGGCTATCGTCCAACAGAAACTGATCAATCCCATACTTTTGTTCTCGTTCGAACTGGCGCACGGGAAACTGCCTGGATTCGAGGCCCTTAAGATCGACAAGCCGATCCAGTTCAATTACGAGATCACGCCGAAGGATTTCGTCATCACCGATTCGCTTCTTCAAGCGTTCAAGAGGTTCGCGTTTGAAAAGTACAAGATCGCGCCGACGGTTGTCGATAAAGAGAAGCAGTTCGTCGAACGCACGATCAGATCCGAGCTCGTCACGGCGGCGTACGGGTCGAATGCATCCTTTCAGGTTTTCAATGAATACGACAATCAGCTCCTTCGCGCCATCGAGCTGATGCCGAAGGCGAAGCAGCTTGCGTCGGAAGGCAAAAAAGCGAACGAGAAGAAGCAGAGCGTCAACACCGAACAATGAGTCTTGATGCGGAAAAAGGAAAAACGGGGCCGAATCGAATTTCGGCCCCGTTTTCATTTCACCGCGCAAATCGAATTCGACGGGAGTTGATCGTCAGAGCGCGAGACGCTGAGGTTGTCCGCATCAGAAGCGTGAACAACTAAGAGATCAGCCAGCGAACGAGAAAGTAGATGCCGGCCACAGCTCCAGCGACCAGCAAAACCAGCCCAAGGATCAGCGCGGCGATGACGAACTTGAACTTTCGGTATCGATTCTCGTCCGGCGGCGAGAGTTGGTTCTGCGGAAAGTACGGCGGTGGTCTGTTCATATTAAGAAACTAGCACTCGGGACAATCGTTCGGCAAGTCCGCAGGAATTTGGGAATTTCAGAATTCCGAGGTCCGGATTTGAGATTCGGGAACTTTGAAAAACCTGCTTGATCGAAGCGACAGGCTGTTCTTGACACAGTTGGACACGGATGGGTCGGGATGAAAACGATGATTTGAGACCAATTCGGCGCCATTACGGTCGAAAAGACATATGATCTTATCCCGCCGATCCGCGTTAATCTGTGGTTAAACGCCGCCGATTTCCTTCAACCTATTTCGGACTTTCGCGTCGGGCGGTCGCGGCAACGCGCCAACCCGACGATCAGCGAGTCAGTACCGCCTGCGTTAGCGGGCGGGCAACCGCGGCCGCACGACGCCTAAGTCCTAACTCGGGCGCTTGGAAAAACCGACATCAAGGAAGCAAATCGCGTTTCCTACAGAACACAGATTTGCGGGATGGAGCGGATTTGTTTCAACCCAAATTACGTAATTGAAAATTTCTTTCCCGCATCACGCCAAAAATGCGAAAAATGCGATTTTTGATGTTGTTTTTCGCGTATTTCGCGTATTTCGCGGGAGATTGCTTTTGATGAGTAATCCGGGTTCATCTGTGTCAAGAACGACCTGTCTCTTCAATCGATCAGGTTTTTCCAAGTTCAAAATTCAGGCTCCCGATTCAAGAATCCGGGATTCAGGATTCAGGATTCAGGAATCGGGATTTCAGGATATTCGATGTGCCAGAATCCAGGGCTAGCTCCCAAATCCCTGCCCGCCCGCTAACGCAGGCGGTACTGACTTGCCGCAAATCGCAAATATCGCAATCCAAAATCCAAATTCTAAAATCCAAAATCAAAAATCCAAAATCGAATTCACCTTGGCAGCGGTTGCTCGAGATTTGCCAAACCGTAAGCCAGAACCGCCATCAGTGAACAGTTTTCGGCGAGTTCCTTCGGATTTACCTTGTCGAAAGTGTCGGCTGCGGTGTGATGATAGTTGAAGTATGTCCGCGTATCGAACCACGGCCCGAATGACGGAACGCCTTTCGCCGTCAGCGTGCTGATATCCGAACTCGCGCTCGGCTGCCGGTCGATCAGGCCCGCGCCTTGATCGTTCAGGATTCTTGCCAGCGGCTGCAGAAACGGCATTGCCTCGTTCTTGCCGGCGAAGATGAACCCGATCGGATGACTTGCTCCGAGATCGCCTTCAATTGCCGCAAAATGCTTCGCGATGTCCGCCTCCTTCGCGTACGTTTCGGCGCCGACGAAGCCGTTTTCCTCGTTCATAAACGCGACCACGCGGATCGTCCGCTTCGGTCGGAGCTTGAGCTGCTGCAGAATGTACGGGACCTGCATCGCCATCGCGACGCCGACCGCGTCGTCAAGCGCGCCGGTCCCAAGATCCCACGAGTCGAGATGACCTCCGACGACAACGATCTCGTCCGGCTTTTCGCTGCCCCTGTAATCCGCGAGCACGTTGTAACTCGTCGTATCGGGCAGTTTCTTCGGCGTCAAGAGCATCCGCATCCGAACCTTGCCCATTGCCGCGAGTTGCGCGATCGTTTCGGCATCTTCGTACGGAACCGCTGCTGCCGGGATCTTCGGCACCGACTCGTCATAACGCATCGCGCCGGTATGGGCCAAACGATTCTGCGATCCGCCGGCCGATCGAACAAGCACTCCGACTGCCCCGAGTTTCGCCGCCGCTATTGCTCCGCCGCCGCGATAGGCGGCCACCTGACCGTACGCCGCACCGGCCTCGTTTCGTTCCGCCAACCCCTTGTCGAACTTGACGTTAAAAAGAACTATTTTCCCTTCGACGGCCGTTCGTCCCAGTTTTTCGAGCTCTTCGAAACTGCCGACAACGACGACCTCGGCGACCATTCCCGAATCGGGCGTCGCGACGCTACCGCCGAGCGCCGTCATAACGATCCTCTGCGTCGATTGAGGCGCCATTCCCTCAAACTCGACGAGTTCTCCCTTTTCCTCGCCGCGAACCCAATGCGGAACGGTGAGTTTCTGAATCGTGACCGTCAAACCAAGTTTGCGCATCTCATCGGCAACATATTGAACCGCGCGCTCCGCCTGCGCCGAACCGGTCAGGCGCGGGCCGATATTGTTGGTCAAATAGGCGGTCTGCTTATAGGCGTAGTCGCTCGCGAGCGAGGTACGCTGCAGCACACGAAGTTCCGACAATGCCGCCTCGGAGTAGATCGCGGGCGTGGGCGCCGCCTGCTGGGCCAACCCCTGCAGCGAAAAAACAACAATCAATAGAAAGGCCTTGAATTTCATAGCCAACATCATAGCGGAGAAGCCTGGAGTTCCAAAACTGTCCCGAGGTGTTCAAAAAGTTGGGTTTAGGTTCAGCCAGAGGCGCGCCGCGACTCGCGGCGCGGCGTTTGACTGTGAGATAATCGGGAGCGGAATTCTAAATTAAACTTCGGGGAAATAACGTATGAAACGAATCCTTTTCTTCTTCGCGATAGTCGCGTTTTGCTTCGCCGGCATCAGCGCGCAGACATTCAACTTCGATACGATGGTAAAGCAGCGGCGCGTTGGCGATCCGCAGCTTTCTCCGGACGGCCGAACGGTCGCGTTCACGATCGGCGACGTTGACAAGGCCGCGAACAAGTCCCTGACACATATCTATACCGTGTCGGTCGATGGCGGGACGCCGCGCCAGATCACCAAGGGCGACAAATCGAATTCGAGCCCGCGTTGGTCGCCCGACGGCAAGAAGATCGCATTCACCACCGGCGGACAGATCTGGACGATGGATCCCGACGGTGACGACCGCAAGCAGATCACGAAGATCTCGACCGGCGCCGGCGGACCTGTCTGGTCGCCGGACGGCAAGTGGATCGCGTTTTCATCGGAGGTCTATCCGGAATGTCCGGACGACAAATGCAACGCCGCCGAAGACGAGCGCGTATCGAACAGCAAGGTCAAGGCGATCGTCACCGACCGTTTGCTTTACCGCCATTGGGTGGAATGGCGCGACCGTAAACGGACGCACGTTTTTGTCGTTTCAAGCAGCGGCGGAGTTGCGGATGATATGACTCCGGACGATTTCGACTCGCCGCCATATGCCGCCGCGACGGGTGGCGACTATTCCTTCTCGCCGAACTCGCAGGAGATCGCCGTTCTTCGCAACCCCGACAAGATCGAGGCGATCTCGACCAACAGCGACATTTATCTCGTCCGGCTTCCGACTTACTCGCGCAAACCGACGGCCAAGCAATGGGCCGACGGCGACGTCAAGAACATCACCGTCGCGAACCGCGGTTACGACGTTTCCCCGATGTATACCCCGGACGATAAGTACATCCTTTTCCGTTCCCAGGCGCGCGAGGGATTCGAGGCCGACCGTTGGCGGGTGATGCGTTACGACCGGGCTTCAGGCGAGACGCGCGAGCTGACAGTCGGATTTGACCAGCAGGCCGATGAAGTAACGCTGTCGCCGGATGGCAAGACGGTTTACTTTACGGCCAACACACGCGGCAAAGAGCCGATCTACTCTGTTCCGCTGGAACCGGATTTCCGTCTACGCATCGCGACCCACGTCAAGATGGTCCGTGCCGACGGCTATTTCTCCGGTCTTTCGGTAACCAACGACGGCCGTTCGTTCATTGCGCTTTCGAGTTCGATGACCCGACCGGCAGAGATCTATCGCGTTTCGGCCACGGGCGGCGAGATGACGAGTCTCAGCAACGCGAATCAGGATCTCGGATTAATGAAGGCGGAAGAGACCGAATGGCGCGGCGCACTCGGCGCAAAGGTCCACGGTTGGATCGTCAAGCCGAAGGATTTCGACTCGACGAAGAAGTATCCGATGATCGTCCTAATCCACGGCGGACCGCAAGGCGCCTGGAACGACAACTGGGGATATCGCTGGAACCCGCAGATCTATGCCAACGCCGGTTATGTGGTCTTTATGCCCAATCCGCGCGGCTCGACCGGTTACGGTCAGAAGTTCGTCGACGAGATCTCGGGCGATTGGGGCGGCAAGGCGTACGTCGACATTATGAACGGCGTTGCCGAGGTGATAAAGCGCCCGTACGTCGACAAAAACCGCATTGGCGGTGCCGGCGCAAGTTACGGCGGCTATATGGTGGACTGGATCCTCGGACACAACACCGACGTTCGATTCAAGTTCAAAGCGCTCGTTTCGCATGCCGGCGTTTACAATCTCGAAAGTATGGCGGGTGCCACCGAAGAGTTGTGGTTCGTGAACTGGGAATTCAAGGGGATGCCCTGGCAGAATCGTGCAAATTACGAACGTTGGTCGCCGCATCGCTTTGCCGCGAATTTCAAAACTCCGACCCTCGTCACGGCCGGCGAACTCGACTATCGCGTTCCGGTCGATCAGTCGTACCAGCTTTTCACGGCGCTCCAACTCAACAAGGTGCCTTCGAAACTGGTCGTCTTTCCGGACGAGGGCCACTGGATCCTGAAGCCGCAAAACTCCGAACTCTGGCACAAGACGGTTCTCGGGTGGTTTGACGCACAGCTTCGCTGATGTTTTTCGCTGACAATTCCGGCGTGCGCCCGAATCTGAGGTTTTTGATTCCGGCGCACGTCGTCTTTTTGCAAAATGACTGACCTTTTTTCAAAACGGTTCGCCGCCGGCGCGCTCTTGCTGATCGCGTTGCTTGCCGCGATCCCGGCTTTATCGCAGGTTCCAAAACCTGATTTCAACCGCGTCCGGACGATCGACGTCGAAAACTATACTATCCGGACTAGTTTCGATCGCCGCAAGAAGACCGTCAACGGAGATACGACCGTCACCTTCCGCCCGCTCAGCGACGAATTCCGGACACTCGAACTCGACGCCGTCGGACTTCGCTTTGAGAATGTCGAAATCGTTCCTGGCGGCGGAAGCTTGGACTTTCGGACAACGCCGAATTCCGTGATCGTGACCCTCGACCGTCCGCGCGGCAAGGGCGAGAAGATCAGTGTCCGCTTCAAGTATTCCGCCAATCCGGCAAAGGGCGTCTATTTCGTCGACTCGAAACGCGATGGCTCGAAGTTGATCCGGGACGCGCAGATCTGGACGCAAGGCGAACCCGAAGAGACCCGTTACTGGATCCCGTCGTATGACTTTCCGGATGACAAGGCGACAACGGAACAGTTCATCACCGTCGATCGCGGTGAAACCGCGATCGCAAACGGCGAACTGGTCGGGGTAAATGAGAGCGGCCGTCAAACGACATTTCACTTCAAGATGGCCCAGCCGCATTCGATCTATCTGACGTCGTTCGTCGTCGGCAAATACGTCAAGATCACGGGCCGCTATAAGGATATTCCGCTTGCCTTTTATGTCTATCCCGGAAAGGAATCGGCGGCGCGGGACGTGCTCGCGAAAACGCCGGAAATGATGCGTATCTACGAAGAACTCACCGGAATTGGTTATCCGTACAACAAATATGATCAAATCGTCGTCGCCGATTTCAAGTTCGGCGGAATGGAGAACATCACCGCGACGACGCTCTCGGATGACGACGTCTTTCTCATCGAACAACCTTGGGGAAAGAACATCGTCGAGGATCTGGTTTCTCACGAACTCGCTCATTCGTGGTTCGGGAATCTTCTCACCTGTCGGAATTGGGCCGAACTCTGGCTCAACGAGAGCTTCGCGACCTTTATGGAGGCCGCCTACCGCGAGAAGAAATACGGCCGGTCGGATTATCTGCGCAAGATCCGGCAAGACGCCGACGAGTACTTTGCCGAAAACGCACGGCTCAAACGAAAGAGAGGCCTTTTCAATCAACTCGCGAAACCGGACGATTCGATTTTCGATGCGGTCACGTATCAAAAAGGCGGCGCGGTTCTCCACACTCTGCGCGAATACGTCGGCGACGAGATCTTTTGGCAATCCGTCAAAACCTATCTCAAGCGCCATAAATGGCAGAATGTCGAAACCGAGGACCTGAAGCGCGTTTTTGAGGAAGTTTCAGGTCGCGACCTCGGCCGCTTTTTCGAGCAATGGGTCTATGCCGCACGGCATCCGATCCTAAGATACGTGCGAACTTACGACGAGGGGGCGGGAACCCTGACCCTCGACGTCGAGCAAACACAGATCGTCGACGAAGTGTCGCCGGAGCCTTACGAGTTCGACGTCAATATCGACTTCGCGGAGGGAAACGCCCGTCGGTCCGAAAAACTGTCTATCAACAAGCGTCAGCAGAGTTTCACGTTCAAGGTGGCATCGAAGCCCGGCAAAATCCTCTTCGACCCTGAACTGAAGGTTCCGCTCCTGCAGGTTCGAGAGAAATAAAGGCTGTGAGAGCCGGTTTCGGGATCGCAATGAACCCGGTTGCGCTGCGATAGTTGTTTCAACGATCGCCCGCGAAATGCTCGAAAGAGTGCTGCGAATCGCCGAAATGCGGCGATTCATAAGTAATTCGGAAACAATTCGTGCTATCGTATTTCTCGACGAAAAGGTCGAAACGAACCTGATTTGAGGCCGTTTGAAACAAAAAAAGTTCCGTCGAATGACGGAACTTTTTTCTCTTTGAGAAGACGGACGTCTGTTTGATTCGTTGAAAAAATCAAAGGCACGAAGCACTTGGAAAATCGTACCTAAACAGGCAAATCTTTTTCGTAGCTTCTTCGCCCACCTACGAGGTTAGCTGTCGGGCTAGGAATGAAGAAGTTTCCCCGCATTCACGTGAATGCCTCGCCCCGTGTCCCGCAAAAGCGAAACGTTTGGTTCCCCCGCGCCGCAAAACAAAAAAAAACGGCTTCGGCGTCTCAATTTTCAACAAAGGCAATATAGCATTCAACCACTCGAAAAATCAAGGGTTTGCAAAAATATTTTACGCCGCCGGATAAAAACGGTAAACGAAGAGGTAGACCAGAACACCCGTGGCGGCCACATAGAGCCAGATCGGATAGGCGAATCGCGCGACCCTCCGATGATCATCGAAGCGTCCGTTCGCCGCAAAATACATCGCCCGCAGAACCAGCGGCAGGACGACGAGCGAAAGCGCGACGTGGGAAATCAGCGTGAAAAAATAAACATAGCGCACAAAGCCTTCGCCGTTGAAACGGTTCGACGGGTTCGTCAGATGATAGATGACGTAACAGACGAGAAACACTCCGCCAAGTCCGAATGAGAGCGACATCATCGCTTGATGCAGTTTTATCTTCTTGAGTTTTATGAAGATCAGCCCAAACACCAGAAGCGCGGTGGTGATCGAATTGATGGTCCCGATAACGTGCGGCAGCCCCTTGGTCCAAGCGCCGAGATCGACTTTTTGGGGCAATCCAAGCAGTATCGCGACCACGACCGGAACGATGACCGAGATCACGTTGATTATCAGATTCGACTGTTTCCGAGCCGCCGATAGAGTTTCCATAAAAACCTTTACTTCCAGAACCCGAGAAGCAGGAACAGAACGATCCAAAGGACGCCCATAAAATGCCAATACCAGCCGACGGCGCCGGCGATGTCCGTCACGCGTTCGACTGCCGCCTCAAACCGTCGGCGATCCCACGTCATCAGCACGACGTAACCGAGCGCAATGATCCCGCCCGCGACGTGTGCGGCGTGGAGCGCGGTCAGGATATAAAAGAACCCGGCGTACGGGTTGCTCTGAACGAATATGCCGAGTTTGACGAGTTCGAACCAGGCAAGGATCTGGGACGAAATGAACATCGCCCCGAGGATCGTCGTCGCGACGAGCCACTTCTTTGCCCTGTCCTGATTTTGCCGTCGAACGGCGCGCTCCGCCGCGACATATGTAACGCTCGATCCAATGATGATCGCGGTGCTTATCCAGACCTGTATCGGTAGATCGAAGGGGTTCCATTCGAGGACGCCGTTCGTCGCGATAACGACATAAGCGCTGATCACTCCGCCGAAGGTCATCAGAACCACGAGCATCAGGAACCAGGTCAGGATGCGCGGTTTGGAAAAACTCTTCTCGTATTCGGATTCTTCGACAGATTCAGGCCGGTCATCCGGACCGCGATCGCCCGAATCGTAAGAGCCCGGCCCGCCGCTCGAGATCGCGCGTCCGGGAACGCCCGTTCCCAACGTATTTTGCTTGGTGACCATAGACTATTGCCGGTTCAGAACCATCAAGGCGAAGATCAGCGGAAGATAAATCACCGAAACCAAAAGGAGACGCCGAGCCTTGGCAACCGATTTCGTGCGCGCCATATCAACGCTTGCCCAGAGAAACCAAATCCCGAGGAGCGACGCGCCGATAAGATAATAGACTCCCGCCAGCCCGATGAAAAACGGCGTCAAGCTGATCGGCAGAAGCATCAGCGTGAAGACCACGATCTGTCGCGCCGTCACGCGCCCGTCGCGCTCGACGACCGGCAGCATTAGAATTCCCGCCTTCGCATATTGATCCTTGTACATCCAGGCGATCGCCAGAAAATGTGGGAACTGCCATAGAAACAGAAGCGTAAACAACGTCCAGGCCGCGAGCGTAATATTGTCCGCGGCCGACGTCCAGCCCATCAATGGCGGCATCGCTCCCGGAATCGCGCCAATCGCGGTCGAGGCCGATGTCCGCGTCTTGAGCGGCGTATAGAGCAGAACGTATCCGACGATGACGACGAGTCCGAGAATCGCCGTCAAACCGTTTACCAGGATCCAGAGATAAAGTTCGGCCGTCGCGCATTGCGCCAAGCCGAAAACAAGCGCCTCGTTCGGAGATATCTTGCTTGTCGGCAAGGGACGCTTTGCGGTCCGGTCCATCAACGCATCGGTTCGACGTTCCAGATATTGATTCAAGGTCGCGACCCCGAACGCGAGAAGCGTGATCCCGATGACCGAATTTGTGAAGAGCACGAAGTCGAACCCGCCCGAACTGCCGAGATAAAATCCGGCGGCGGACGTCAGCACGAGCATGAATGCGATCCGCGGTTTCGTCAGTTCGAAATACGCCGCGAGTTTTTCACGCAAACCATATGACTTTGCGTCCTCAAGTTCTGCACCTATCGTTTCCATTTATTTACTTCGTGACAGTTTTATTCAATCAAGAATAACTTTTCGATTGGATTTTTCCAAACTCGTTCTAGTAGCAATATTGATTAATCATCTAAGGCGGACTAATTACTCCGTATGTGACAAAAGGTCCTCGCTGGGCTATCATTTCGATAAAAGGATAAGGCGGGATCAACTTCATACGGTCCCGCGGGATTTTACAAATAATGTCGTCAGCAGAAGAAACGATCAAACCAGAAGGTGTTTCCAAAGAGAAATCAACTTCCGTCGTCAACAGTTCGTTGGATTTCCTGAGTTCGGTGCGCTTCGGCGTTGTCGTGCTCTGCATTCTAGTTTTTCTGTCGATCCTGGGAATGGTCATCATCCAGCAGAACGTCCAGGGATTCGACGCCTATTATGCGACTCGTACACCGGCCGAGAAAATGGTGATGGGAGCGCTCAGCCTGTTCGACATCTACTACAGCTGGTACTACAACGTACTCCTGTTGCTGCTTTCGCTGAACATCGTTCTGGCTTCGATCGATCGTTTCCCGGGGGCCTGGTCGTACATTGCCGATGCCAAAAAGACGGCGACAAAAAAATGGTTGTTGAACCAGAAGCAGAACGCCGTTGTGAACGTCAATGGATCCGCCGAAGCGGACGTCGCGCACGATATTCGCAAGGTTTTCGAGAAAGAAGGCTGGAAAACGACGGTCACCGAGGATGAAGTTTCGAGCTACGCCACCGACGAGACAGGGAAAAAGGACTTCAGTCGCATCGAAAAACAGAACTTCTTTTATGTCTTCGGCGAGAAAGGGCGATTCAACCGCATCGGAGCCTATATCGTCCACGTCTTTTTGCTGATTCTCTTTCTTGGCCACTTCGTCGCGCACCAATTCGGATTTGACGCCGATGTGCGGCTGACGCCCGACACGAATCCCCAGGTACTGAGCGA
The DNA here is from genome assembly GCA_016715115.1 of Acidobacteriota bacterium. Classification (NCBI taxonomy): domain Bacteria; kingdom Pseudomonadati; phylum Acidobacteriota; species Acidobacteriota bacterium. The sequence goes on along the minus strand of JADKBM010000011.1, from coordinate 493,953 downwards.
TTTCAACCTGGTACAGAAATCGAACACGATCCAGCTGATCAAATTCAAGCTCGACAAACAGGAACGGTTCAACGTCGAACTTCCCTTCACAATCACGTGTCTCGAGATCGAGCAACGCCTGATCGACACCGGCGGACAGATCGAGATCAACAACACGATGGACTGGCGAACGAGGATCAAGATCGACGACCCCGGCTACGGTGAGACGATCGCCGACGTGAGTTTGAACAATCCGTACACTTACCGCGGCTACCGTTTTTTTCAGGCTAGCGCGATCACCATCGGCAGCGCGAGTTCGATGACCTTCCAGCTGACGCCCGAAGACGCGAATGAACAGCCGGTAACGCTGACTCTCAAGCGAAACGAGTCGGCGGTCCTGCCGAACGGGACAAAGGTCGAATACGAGAATTTTTTGCCGGATTTCGTGATGCGTGGCAACCAATTCACGACGCAGAGCGCCGAATACAATAATCCGGTCGCGGTTTTGCGCGTCACCACGCCGGCCAAGGCGGACAAGCCTGAAGAAACGATCAAGGTGTTCGCGTTTGCGAACAAACTTCCCGACAACGCCCCGGTCGCCGCGCCGAAAGCCGGCTATCGTTGGCATATGTCTCAGTACACGAAGTCACCGCTGGCGCACGTTCTTTCGATCAAATACGATCCGTTCAACGCCGCGTTCATCGCTTGGTACATCGGCGGCTTCGGACTTATGGGCGCGCTGATGTTCGTCTTCTTCACTTCGCACCGACGCATTTGGGCGATGGTCGAGAAGAAATCGGACGGAAAGTTCGAAGTGGTGTTCGGCGGCGATGCAAACCGCAATCATTTGGCGTTCGAGGACAAGTTCCGCTTGTTGGTCGAACGATTTTCATCAAATTCAAACAAGTAACCTAAAGCAAGGGGTAAATTTATGGAAGAAGCAACGAGATTACATGGCGAAGCCTTTACGACGCGGGAATTGTCGGACTCGATAGACTCCGCGAGTTGGAAGTCATTCATACCGGCGATCTTCGCGATCGTCGGATCGTTCCTGATGGTTGGCTTGCGGGTCCAGATCGGATCCGGCTTTGTTTCCGATACGGCGCTGATGATGCTCGCGCTCGCGTGCTACATTCTCGGCGCGCTTTTCGAATTGACGAACCTTTACGCGCCGTCGGGTATGGCGAAACGGATCGGTTTGTGGGGAGCGACACTCGGAGTTTTCTTCAACTTGTCGAGTTGGCTCGTTCGTTGGGTGAACGCGTACGACTTTGAACTCATTCAGCTTCAGCAGAGCGGGAATATGGTGAAACCTTGGATCTTCAGGTATATCCCGTTCGCCAATCTTTACGATCTGAGCATCGCCTTCGCGTTCGGCGCCGGCATCACGACACTGTTGCTGATCCATCGCAAGAACTTTCAGTTTTTGAGCGCCTTCACGCTGCCGTTAGCAGCATTGATCCTGACGCTGGCGCGTTTCATCGGCGGCGAACACTCGAATCTGATGCCGATCCTTGATTCATATTGGCGTCCGATCCACGTCGGCGTCGCATCGCTGAGTTACGGCATCGCGCTCGTCTGCTTTGCGATCGCTGTCATCTATCTGCTCAAGGACAATGTCAAGGTTGAGGGAATGGCGATCTGGGCGAGCATCTTCGCGCTCTGTGTTTTCGCGTCGCTTAGCGGATTTTCGATCTTTACCGAGGGTGTCTATCGTGCCGGCACGTTTATGCCGAACCCGATGGGCGGAAAGCCTTTCAACGCGTTTTTCCGCGTCGAGATCCCGTATGTCGGTTGGGCACTGGTCGGAGCGGGTGTTTTACTGGTCGGGGCGATCGCGCTGTTCCTGGCATATCTTTACAAATCCGACGAGACGGCAAAAAAATTCGGGCACATACTGCTCAAACTCTCGCTCGTCGCGCAAATCCTGGCGGTTGTCTTCTGGGTTAGCGGCGTGAAGGCGGCATCGGACGTCCCGGCGCGGCTCCAAACGCAGCTCGAAGCGAACGTTTCGCAATACGTCGGCGTGGGACGCGAACTTGCGTCGCGTGAAAATCTCTCGGCCCAGGAGTTCGCGGCCATCACGCCGAAGCAACTCGAAGCCGCCGGGCGCCAGTTTTTCCAGAGCAACGGGAGCAAGCTTTTCACGAGTTTGAATACGAACCCGGTTGAGTTCGCGGGACTGCTGACGGCGCTCGCCGGAACGTTCTTTGTCATCTTGTTCTCCTTCCGCACGGAGACGATCCGTGAACGGCTCCCGAGTCTCGACGCGCTCGACAGCCTGATGTACAAGACGGCCTGTCTCGCCTTCGCGGGACTCGCGATGCTGCTCATCACGGGCGCGATCTGGGCAAACGAGTCATGGGGAAGGCCTTGGGGCTTTGACTCTAAGGAAACCGGTGCTCTCGTCGCGTGGCTGACTTATGCGGCGTTCTTGCACACTCGGATTTCCCGTGGCTGGCGCGGCCGAAGCTCGGCGTATTTCGCGATCGTCGGATTCCTGCTCGTGATCTTTACCTATCTCGGGGTCAGTTATCTGCTGCCGGGACTTCACAGTTACGCGTAGGATTCGTTTGATCAAAAGGAAAAGTCCGGTAAGGAATGAATTCATTTCTCACCGGACTTCCCTCTTTCTAAAGGACATCACGTCTTACAAACGAGCTTATTTCTTCGTGTGAACCTCGTGTGCCTTCGCGGATGATAGAACCGGCATTTATTGAACCACGAAGCGACACGAAGATCACACGAAGAATTTTTTGGCTGATTCGTCTACCCGCCGGGCTTGTCCGCGATCTGCGGTTTTTGCTATGCCTTCGTGTGCCTTCGCGGATGATAGAACCGGCATTTATTGAACCACGAAGCGACACGAAGATCACACGAAGAATTTTTTGGCTGATTCGTCTACCCGCCGGGCTTGTCCGCGATCTGCGGTTTTTATGCCTTTCGTGCCTTCGCGGATGATAGAACCGGCATTTATTGAACCACGAGCGACACGAAGATCACACGAAGAATCTTTGGCGTTCGTCTACCCGCCGGGCTGTCCGCGATCTGGTTTTTGCCTTTGTGCCTTCGCGGATGATGGAATCGGCATTTATTGAACCACGAAGCGAAACGAAGATCACACGAAGAATCTTTTGCCTGACCCGTTTCCACGCCGTGCGTGTCCGCGATCTGCGGTTTTTGCTATGCCTTCATGTGAACTTCGTGTGCCTTCCCGGATGATAGAACCGGCATTTATTGAACCACGAAGCGACACGAAGATCACACGAAGAATCTTTTGCCTGACCCGTTTCCACGCCGTGCGTGTCCGCGATTTGCCGTTTTTGGTCTTCCTTTTCGTGTGAACTTCGTGTATCTTCGTGGATAAACTAGGCTCCAACCTCAAACAGCGGAGCAAATTCTTACAATCAGGAGACTCACAAAATGGATAAACTTCTCTATCGCGAAGAGGTATATGCGATCGTCGGCGCCGCGATCGAGGTTCACCGCGAACTTGGAAACGGATTTCTCGAACCTGTTTATCAGGAATCGCTTCAACTCGAACTCGCCTCTCGCTCAATCGATTTTGACCCAAAACGGAAGCTCGAACTGTTTTACAAAAATCAGCTTCTCGAGAAAGAATACATCCCGGACTTTGTCTGCGATGACAAGATCATCGTCGAAATCAAAGCGCTTTCACAACTGACGTCGATTGAGACCGCCCAAATCATCAACTATCTCAAGGCAACAAAACTCCGGGTCGGTCTTTTGATCAACTTCGGCAGCAAGGGACGCCTTGAATGGCAGCGTTATGTTCTGTAACCGCAAAGCCACGCTAAGTTCAGACGCACTTCCATTTCCCGGTTTCCAATTGAGCGACGCAACCGAGCGTTTTCGGTGTTGATTTTCAGCCGGTCGGCAGGTACCAAATCCCGCGTCGCCTCGAAACCGGGTGAGACTTGAGTCGTCATTCGATCGTCATCTTGGCGACGTCGAGGATCGAATATCGGCCGATCGAGCCGTCTTTGTGGATGATCGTCAGAATTCCCTTGTCGACGCTCACCTTCACAACATCGCTCATCGGGCGCTCGATCCGGGCGCCGTCCTTAAAGAGAACGATCAGGCGAATGCTCTCAAGCGGATTCGGTTCTTTGGGAGTCTCAACCGCTTTTGGAACGACCTTGGCCGGAGTCTTTGTCCGCGGCGTTTTGGGTTTGACGGTCGCCGTCGTCTTTGGCGACGCTTCCTTCGGCAACTTATCGGTGACGACAACTTCAGGCTTCGCGGACGGTTCGGCGTCGGGGAGTTTCTCGGTCTTGGCTTCGGCCGGAGATTTCGTTTCCGTTTCCTGTGGCCTGACATCGGTCTTTGCGGATTGATCGTCCGCTTTCTTGGACGGCTTTTCGATCTTGCGCTCGACCGGTTTCGGCGTCGGCTTTGGCCTGACGGCGACGATCGTCCCGACCGAATTCACGGTGACGTCGGAATCGCTCTTCGACTTAACTTCGGGATCCTTCGGGTCGTCGGTCAAGGCGATGTCGTTCGACGGCGCGAAACTTCCGGCAAACTTCAAGCGATATGTCGCCGGTTCGTCATTCGGCGTCCGTCCTTCGACTCGCAGAATCAGTTTCTGTGATTGGCGCAGATAGATCACGCGGCCCGTTTCGTTGTCCGAAGCGTCCGAATAAACGACGATCTTCGTCAGCGGCTTGAGAGTATCGGCCGTAAAGACATCGATGTCGCCGTCGAAGTTCTTCGTCACGACATTGATGAAGATATCGCCCTGATTTCCGTTGAATGCATAAAAATGCGTCGTCAAACGCGCATCCCCGATGTCACGCGCCGGAATCGATCCGCTGACTTCATTGGCCCTCAGCGGAGTCGGAAAACTCTGATTTCCGGATTGCCCCAAAACCACCGGACACAAGATCAGAAACGCACAAATGATCCCAAAGACAAATGCAATTCCCGAGTTTGGGTTTCGTCGCTTTTTCATCGTCAGTCGAGTTCCTTTCGAAGATGGACCAGTTGGGAAGTGACTTCGTAGCCGAGTTTCAGATGCGCTTGCAGACTGAGATCGTTGCCGACCTCGGAATCGGACGCCATTTCGGTGCAACCCTTCCCGCGCGCCCAGCTTTCGGCGGCGCTGACAAGTTCTCGCCCGACGCCGCTCAAGCGATGCTCCGGCTCGACAAACCAACCCTCGAGATACCCGACATGATCGGTTTCGCAGTCTTCGACAAACGGTCTGATGCTCGCTTCGAGAAATCCCCCGAGACGTCCGTCATCTACCTCGCAGACGACGACGAACTGCGAATCGGAGTGCTCGTAAATCTCGAGCATTTCGCTCTTGTGATCCTCCTCCGACAATTCGTCCCAGAGATTCCGCCGCAGACGAAGCCACTCGGAGAGATCCGATTCCTTGAACGGGCGCACGGTGTAGGGGTGGTCGGCCATTGTCTGCGATGATTCTAGCAATCTTCGCGGTTTACGCCAAACTGTTTGCCTTCGCGCGCGTCAGATCTTGACCAGCGCCGGCAGATCCGGAATCTCGTTGAGCCAATTGCGTGTGATCTCGGCCAGTTCGTCGCGGCTGACATAGTCGCTCGTTGCCGGGAATGAGGATCTGTAGAGCAGCGTTGTCGGGATCTTTTCGAAAACCTTCTGAAGAATTATCAGTTCGGCATTGTTCAAGGGCGGAATCTCCTGGCCGGCGGCAAAAACCTTCAAGAGCCTGTCCGCGGCGATCGCGTATTCGCCGTCAAAGTCTTTTTTGGCGAAATGCGAGATCAATTGAACGATGTTCTCGCGTAGCAGCAGCAATATCTTCCGGAAACTCGCACGCGCTCCGGCGATAGTCTCCTCCAGTTTTTGCGGAAGTCGCTCCCACTCGCGAATCTGCGCGAGATTGAACGAACAGGCGCAAAACGGATGCGTCTTGAGCATATCGCGGACGCTGAAACGGCAATCGAGTTCGCGAAACTGCCGGCAAATCTCCTGCGCCTGACGCCAGTAATGATTCGGGAACACGGGGAGTTTTGAAAGGTTCTCGAATTCCCACCAATCGTCGCCGCGCATTATCTCGTCGAACCGTTCCTGAAGATGATGCGATTTCATCACCATATCGTGCTTGCTCGCGAAATGTTCGGAGTACCGGGTGTGAAACGACTGCCAAAAGTTTTCCATTTCGCGGTTCACGAGTTGGTTCGGATTGTTGATCGTTTCACCGATCACCGCCAGTAGCTTTTCACGGAAGAATTCGATCTTTTCATCCTCGGTGGTTTCGCAAACTGCCACATAGGACCAGATCTCCTCGCGGCGTTTCGTGCCGCTGATAAAATCCTCAAGAACCACCAGATCCTGAGTCCGTGCGAAGAACTCTTCCTCGGAATCGGTAAACGCATCGGCGGTTCGCTGAAGTCCGTCGTCAAGCGTGATCGAGCCTTCAATGACCGCCGTAACCGACCGTGCGACCGAGCCGAAACTCTTCTCCGCGAGGACCGAAAGCCGCCAGATTCGCGTGTTAAGGATCTCGTCGGGAAGTTCTTCGAAACGGTCGAGCAACCTTGCCGACTGCCAGTCGGCGAGCCAGACCTTGAGCGCATCGACGGCGACGGCTCGATCTGCCTGATCCTCGATCGAGCGAATCCGATCGTTGGTCGTGACGAGTTTCGCCCATTTTGTCAGTCGTTCGGATGTGTACGCGACCCCGGACGGCTTGGCGATACCCTCGATGTCGTCCCAGATGATCCTCAGATCGAGCGAACGCCGGTTGATGCGGTCGCCTTTGGTCGTTACGAATTCGATCTTGCGGTTGGCGACGAGCGCGGCCAGAACCAGATGCTGCGCCTCGCGCACAAGTCCGATGGGCGGGCGTTTGAGCGTTTCGTAGATCGATCTCAGCAGAACCGTTTCGTTTCCGGCGTCTTCGACGAGTTCCAGCACTTGCCTCGCGAGCGGCAATCCGAGAATCGCGTCCTCCGTCTCCGGAACGAACTGCGATCCGCGCTCGGTCACCAATCCGAGCGGGTAAGCGAATACTTCGGCAAGGTGCTGAACCTCCGGCAGATTCTGACGGGCGCCGCTGAAAAGATCGTGAACCAGCGATGAGACCTCGGTCATCCCGAGCGTTTGGGTGAAACGCGGATGCGCCGGAAACTCCAGTTCGAACAGCGGTTCGAGCATTTCCGAGAAGATCTCCGTCAGCGCTCCGGCGTTTCGCGCCGTCTCCGTGAAATTGTAGTCCAGCCCTTGAATTACAAGCTTGCCATCCTCAAGGAAGATACGTTTCCAGATCTTCTCAACCGCGTGGCTATGCGAATGACCGACGGTTCGGAGTTGGTCTCCGTAAGATTCTCGCAACGCCCGGTCGTTAAGAAGAACGAAATACCGTTGGATCGTCTCGATCTCGTCCGGACGCAACGGCGCGTGCTGCCAGTAAACTTCGGGAATCGATTTGCCGGATGCCACGGCCGGGATCGGCGAATTCTCGGCGGTAATGAAAACGATCCAGTCGATGAATTCCGAGTTCAACGGCAGTGCGTCGGCTGCCGCCCCGGGATGGTCGATGTTCCAGCAGATCCGACCGCGGCGCAAGCCTCCGCGCCAGGCGATCTGGGCATCGGTCCAGTTCACCGTCTTGAGTCCCGGATCCTCGTTGAATGTCCAGTCCGAGAAACTTTCGCGCGCGACTTTGCGGAGGATCTGCGGAACCACGTCGGTCGCGATTGTCGCCACGGCGTCGGCCAGCGCGTTGTTGAGATCGTCGGTGACGCTGACCTTGAGGCTGTAACGGACCTCGCGTCCGTCGTCGGCCTTTCTTTGGATCCGCTCCGGAAGCACCGAAACGAATTTCTCGAGCAGATCTTCAACGGCTTTTGAACTTGAGAGCGGATTCGATTCGTCAAAGATAAGCATCGCCGCGCTGATCTCACCCGCCGTCGTGCCGTTTCCGTCGAGCGACAGCAGCAGCAGGCCTTTCAAGATCAATTTCGCCTGCAGTCGCTGCATCACCGGAATGTGCGCTACGACCTCCGCATTCAGTTTGTCGTACGCGGCGAACGCGTCGTTCAGGTCATCGACCTTGCGCAGATCGGACTCGGCGCAATCGAATACTTCGTCGAGGGCGATCAGCGAATTGGCGGGACGGCCGAGGACACGGTTTCCGGCTTCGGAGGCGAATCCGAGAAGCGCGAATTCCGGCGCGTAGAATCTGATGTACGGCGAGACTTCGAGAATGATCGGATGAAGCGGATAGAGCGCGCTGAAGCGTTGTTCGCTCCAGCGAAAATGGGGCAGCACCTCGCGGAAGTAACCGTAGATATCGTGGATCAACGACTGCGTCTGCCGGGTCTTCGGAAAAACGTGCGTATCGACGATCCGGTAAAGGTGCTCCTGGTCGAGATAGTCGATGGCGAACGACCTCGAGATCGCGAGATTGACGCCATCGGCGCCGGCGATGTCGTCGTCGAGCGCGACGCCGACGAAGATGTTGAGATTCTTGCAATGTGTGGCGATCGAACCGAGTATCTCGCCATCATTCCGCGCAACGCGTGCCGAGCGCTCGAGAGCGGTGTCGATGATCAGGATGAACGGCATTTCAACCGACTTTTCGGCGGCCATCGATAGGAGTTCGAAAAGATCCTGTGAAACCTCGTTGGCCGGAACCGAGAACGTCGCCGCGATCGCTGCGCGCAGTTCGTCAAGCAGCGTCGCGGCAGTTCCGCGCTTGACGAAAGTCACCGGATAGCGGCGGCGCTTGAGCCTTTGCGTGCTCGCCGAAACGTGGTGGTTCGAAATGCGTGAACGCAGTTCGGGTTGGCCGAGGATCGCTCCGAGAGTTGCCAGAAAATGACTCTTGCCGACGCCGCGATAGCCCGCAAGCGCGAGTGAATGCCCGCCTTCGGGCTGGACGTCCGATACGCGGTCGAGCCACTTCGACATCATATCGGCGGTCGTGTCGGTAAACTGATAGGCAGTCAGGGTTTCGGCCGGGTCCTTGAAGAAATCCTGCAAGCTTCTGAAGTTTCTGACCTCGACTAAATCCTTGACCTTTTCATTGATCCGTTTCATCTGATTCTGACGGTTGGCGCGGAATGGGTATAGCAAAAGCGGGGCCGAAAAAGAGTTCGGCATTAATACTCTAGCAGTTTTTTTGGTTTTAACAAACAGTTTTAACAATCATTCATTGATTTTTTTCTGATCAGGCACCGCATTTGCCAACTTCCGCAGTCGCACGTGCATCAAAGAGGCATTGATTTCAGACCGACGAAAACGTTAGAATTCGTAATCTGCCAAAGATCAAGGAGCAAGGAATATGCAAACAACATTGACCCGGAAGCTTGGAGCGTTTTTTCTGCTGATCGCGTTCTTGATGAGCGCGACCGCGTTTGTGCCGTTGACGGTCAACGCCCAAACCACGGATGACAAAACGTCCAAGGACGGCAAGAAAGAAAAGAAGCCGACGCCGACGCCGCAGACCGACGGGAAAAAGCCGCTCTCGACGAACGAGAATCCGGAAATGATCGGAAAACGCAATATCAACGGCGGCGGGGACAAGTTTTGGGGTTGGCTCGGCGGATCGCAGGAAAAGGAAGTGCAGATCGGACGGCAGCTCGCGCTTGAAGTCGAACAATCCGCGAAGATGATCGAAGACGACATGGTGACCGAATACGTCAATCGCGTCGGGCAAAACATCGTCCTTCATTCGGATGCGAAGATCCCGTTCACGATCAAGGTCATCGACAGCGACGAAGTCAACGCGTTCGCGCTTCCCGGCGGGTTCTTTTTCGTCAACAAGGGTTTGATCCTCGCGGCGGACAATGAATCGGAATTAGCCGGCGTGATGGCGCACGAGATCGCGCATGTCGCCGCGCGTCACGCGATGGAGAACGCCGGCAAAGGCCAATTCATCGGCTACGGAATCCTCGCCGGCATCATCTTTACGGGCGGCATCGCCGGTTCGATCCTTCAGAACACGGCCGGAATCGCGCAGGCGCTCGCGTTCTTCAAATTCAGTCGCGGGGCGGAAGAAGAGGCTGACAAACTCGGCGTCCAGTATCTTTATGCCGCGGGCTATGATCCGCAGGCAATGGCATCGATGTTCGAAAAACTCGCTTCGCAGAACCGCAAAAAGCAGAACGCGCTTTCGAAGCTGTTTTCGACGCACCCGCAGTCGGTCGAGCGGCGTGACGCCAGCCTATTGCTGCTCGGACGGTTCCCGGAAAAAGAAGAATACATAATCAGCACGTCCGAATTTCAGCGCGTCAAGGCCCATCTGATGAGGCTTTCGAACATCAAGGCGGGGGTCAACGTCGATGTTGACGACACCGAGGTCAACAAGCCGACACTTAAACGCCGTCAGCCCGACCAGGACTCGCCGTCGACGACGACGCCCGGCGACAACCCCGACAAACAGGAAGGCCCGCCGCAACTGAAGAAGCGAACCGAACCTACCCCGATCCCGACCCCGACCCCGGATCAGTAATTCCGGGAGAACTTGTAGGTTTCGACCGATTGGAAAGCGTCAATCAAAAAAGTAAGCAGGCCGCGCATCAAGCGCCGCCTGCTTCTTTTTTCCCTTTGCTTTTCCCCTTTTTCACTTTTCCGCTTTCAAAAGCGTTCCCCTAATGCCGACCGGCAGTCTGTAAACCGCTAGATTTGTAGCGACCAGCATTTCGCCTTTCCTTGTAAAGCAAAGTCCGACGACGTTGTTGCCGGCAACAAAGACCTCTGCGGATTCGCCGGCTTCGGTGATCTTGACGATCCCGCGCCTACCGCCGAGGCACGCCGCGACGTAGAGATCGCCGTGCTCATCGAAGGCCAGGCCTTGCGGACGTCCGAGTCCCCGGAAATACTTGGTTTCGAAACCGCTTGACTCGACCGCGTAAACCGCGTCGAAACTCGACAGGCCCGGTGCCGTGACATATAGCCGCCCGTCGATTCCGAAAGCCATATGATATGCCGCGACGGATGATTCGAGCGTCGCGAAGACCTCCGGATTTCCGAAATCGGAGACGCGATAGATGGTTCCGGCGCGGTCGCCGACGTACATCGTTCCGGCCTGATCGAACGCGAGTCCGGTTGCGGTTCCAAGTCCGGTCGAAAACGTGACGATCTCTTCATCGCGAACCACACGGCAGACTTCCCCATCGGCGCGGTTCGTGACGAACATATCTCCTTTGGCGTCAAACGCGACGGACGTCGGGTTCAAAACGTCGGCGGCCATATCGGATATGAACCCGTCGGAATCGAGCCTGAACAACGTCACCGGAAGTTGCTGCCCTCGTGAACCCGACCGTGTCACGATCAACGCGTCGTCCTTCGGGTCGACCGCCGGATTGGCGACGATATGCATCTCGTCAACCAGTTTCGTCCCGACAGTCATCGAAACCGGGGCGCTCCGGTCGCCGCCTGACTCGAGGCGGACGGAAACGTCCGTCGACGTCAGCCCCTCGGGTACGGAGACGATCAAACGGCGCGACGATGCCGCCAGAATTCTCCCGGCAATATCGTCGAAATAGACGGCGCGGTCGCCGGCCTCGTCGATTTGAAAATCAGCGCAGTCGATGACGATTTCGCCATTCGGGATCGCGCACTTCGGACTAATTGAGATTATTTCCCCAGCTTTGTTCATGATTTTATGAGTTGTCCGTATCGTATAATTTTCGGCCCGCAAAAACAAACAAACAGCGGCCACCGGATTTTGCGTTCTCGCCCTCGCTGGGCTAAACTCTTTGAAACTTTGAACTAACTTTGGAGAAATTATGATGAAATTTGCGAAACTTCTGTTTGTAACCGTGGCGTTTGCGATTCTTGTTGCCGCGTGCGGCAACACGGCGAACAACTCGACGACTTCGACGACCAACACGGCGAAGAACACCGCCCCCAGCGCATCCCCGACCGCGGCGGTGCCGACCCCGGATGAACTCGCCGCCGCCAAAAAGATCTTTTCCGAAAAGTGCGTCGGATGTCATAAAGAAAACGGCACCGGCGGCGAAAAAGACGTCGACGGCGTTAAGATCAAGGTCCCCGATCTGACGTCCGAGAAGATGAAGAACGAGCCCGACAACGATTTTATCGACATCATCAACAACGGCGACAAGGAAGAAGGAATGCCGGCCTTCAAAGGCAAGATATCAGAACAGGAGATCAAGGATCTCGTCAAGCTGATCCGCAAAGAGATCCAGAAGAAATAGAGGGGCTTTCGATTTGGGATTTGGGATTTGGGACTTGGGATTTGGGATTTGGGATTTGGGATTTGGGATTTGGGATTTGGGATTTGGGATTTGGGACTTGGGATTTGGGACTTGGGACTTGGGATTTGGGACTTGGGATTTGGGACTTGGGATTTGGGATTTGGGACTTGGGATTTTGGATTTTGGAATTCGAGTTCGATCTTAAATCTGGAATCTCGAATTTGGAATCCGGAATTTGGAATCTGGAATATCTGGAATCTCGAATTTGGAATCTGGAATCTGGAATCTGGAATCTGGAATCTCGAATCTGGAATCTCGAATCTGGAATCTCGAATCTGGAATCTCGAATCTGGAATCTCGAATCTGGAATCTCGAATCTGGAATCTCGAATTTGGAATCTGGAATTGCATTCGCCTCCCCAACCGACTAAAATCAAACCCGTGTGCACCTGTAGCTCAGCTGGATAGAGTATCTGGCTTCGAACCAGAGGGTCGCAGGTTCGAATCCTGCCGGGTGTACCAAAATTTTCAGTTAACCAGAAAAGGTGAGCCCCAAGCGGTTTGCCTTTTTTCTTGCTCGCAATGCGGAACCCAGCACGGAGTATGGGGGTACGGCCGCAGAGCGGTTGCGGGCCGTGGGCATACGCCGAGATGGTCCGTTTCGGCGCGGGCTACGTGCGAACCGTGCCCAAGCGCGCCGACCGCTCTGCGGCCGTACCGCCTTACTTCATGCGGGTTTCTGCATTCTCACGACCGTAACCCCTTACTCCGTGCTGGGTTCTGCATTTAGTTGATGTGAAACGATCCGAATTTGTTGGCGAGGACCAGGCTGATCGCGCCCATCAGGGTTGGGTAGGTGCCGAGCGTCGAAGGGATGATGTTGACCGACGGGTATCCCTGGCACATTCCGCCCTCGGCTCCTCTCTGGATATCGTCGGAGATAAGCGACCAGGCCCTGACGATCGTGCCGATGACGATCGTCACTTCGGGCGACAATCCCTGAACGAGATTCGAGATTCCGACGCCGATATAGTGCGCCGTTTCCTTCAAAGCCTTGACCGCGTTCTCGTTTCCGGCCAGCGCCAGGCCGACAAGCTGCTCGAAGATGATCTTGGCGTCGCCGTTGACGCATCCCTGCAGTTTCTCGTATCGTGCAAGCGCCGAACGTTCCGACGCGAATGCCTCCCAGCATTCGTAACGACCCGCGGCGCACGCGACGGGCGCGTTGCTGCCGATCGTCATATGCCCGAACTCGCCGGCGACGCCGCCTCGGCCGCGATAGATCTGGCCATCGATGACGATTCCGGTACCGATACCGCGATGGATCAAAACCACCGCAAAATCGCGCACGTTGCTGATCTCGGGACGTCCGAGCCAAAGTTCCGCAAGCGCCGCGGCGTTCGTGTCGTTCTCGACCAAGACGGGCAAACCGGTGGCTTCGCGGATACGTTCGGCAATCGTCGGATAATGCCATTCAAGATGCGGAACGTTAATGACGCTGCCGTGCCAGGATTCGACGAGTCCCGGGACGGCGATGCCGATCGCCTCGATCGCGCCGCCGCCCTGTTGAATGAAATACTTGGTGTTCTCGATGATGCGTTCGATCATCCGGTCTTCATCGAGATCGGTCGGAAACGCGCGCGTCTCAAGTAGGCGGCCGCTGAGATCGCTGGTGCCGATCGTCGTGATCTTACGGCCGAGGTCGATGCCGATCGCGACCGGCTTGAACGTTTTCAACGAGAGAAGTTGCGGCGGCCGCCCTCCCGAAGACTCGCCTTCGGTTTCTTCGATCAAGTCGGCTTTGAGGAGTTCATCGACAATCAGAGAGACGGTTGACCGCTGCAACTCGGTGATCGCGGCGATATCCGCTCGCGAGACCGAACCGTTCTCGCGAATGTAGTTGAGGATGATCTGACGATTGATGTCGCGTATCGTATTCGACCTGGCGACATTAATGCTGGTTAAGTTAATTCGTCTTGCCATAGGCATTCGTTATGGTTCGAGCCGACGCCCAATTATACGGATTTTCGGATTCTTGCTCAAGATTCGCGGAGTGGGCATTTATCTCGGATTCCGCGTAGAAGAATCGTTATCAGGTTTATCCACGGAGGGCCACAAAGTTCACACGAAGATTTCTTCAGGTCACTTTGCGCGAATCGCATTTCGGACGCGAGCGAACGCGCAGATTCGGTAGGCTTACGTCGTACGCCTTTCTGCATTTGGCTAGTCTACGCCCAAAAGAACATCCATCGTCAGCTGGTCCAATCGTTCGTACTTCAAGCCCTTTGCCGAAAGCGCTTTTCGATCGAACGTCTCGGCCAGCAGCTTCGCTGAACCATCGGCGCTGAATCTGCCGACCTGGCCTCCGGCGTTCGTCGCTTCGATCTCGGCGAGGATCGACTTGATCTCCGCGTTGTTGTTCCATCGTTCCGCTTTTTCTTTCAGGATCAGGTAAGTCCGGATGCAGCCGCGCGCAAAATCCTTGACGCCCTCGTAGTCTTCGGTCCGATAGGCGTGCGCGTCGAAATGACGCATTCCCTCGTAGCCGACGTCCTCGAGGAACTTGACCAGCCAAAACGCGGACTTCGGATTCGCCGAGCCGAAGCGAAGATCCTGATCGTAACGGCCCGGAACCTGATCGTTGAGGTCGATGTGAAACAGTTTCCCTGCTTCCCAGGCCTGCGCGACGGCGTGCATCATATTCAGCCCGGGCATCTGCTCGTGCGCAACCTCCGGATTAACGCCGACCATTTCCTTGTGATCGAGCGTCTCGATCAGTGCGAGATACGAGCCCGTCGTCGGAAAATAAATGTCCGCACGCGGTTCGTTCGGCTTCGCCTCAAGTGCGAATTTATAGCCGTAGCCCTGGGAAATGTTGTATTCGCAAAGATAATTCAAGGCTTCGCGGTATCGCTTGATCGCCTCGTCCGCGCGCCGGCACGCGTCTGTCTCGACGCCGTCGCGTCCCGTCCAGACGACGAAGATCTTCACCCCGAATTCGGCGCCGAGATCCATCGCCCGCATCGTTTTCTGGACCGAGTAGGCACGGACGCGCGCGTCGTTGGCTGTGAATCCGCCGTCGCGAAAGACCGGATCGAACGTCAGATTGACCGTCGCCATCGGAACTTTGATATCGTTCGCATCGCACGCTTTCTTGAAATTGCTGACGATCCGGTCGCGCTCCGCCGGAATTGCGTCAATCGGAACAAGGTCGTTGTCGTGGAAATTGACGCCGTAAGCGCCGACTTCGCCGAGCAGATTGACGATCTCCACCGGCGAGAGTTTGCCGCGGACGCGATCGCCGAACGGGTCGCCGCCGCGATTGCCGACAGTCCAAAGTCCAAAGGTAAATTTATGTTCAGGTTTAGGTTCGTATTTAGTCATTTGTGCTCCGAATTTCCGTGATGATCTCCGTCGCCTGACGAAGACCCGAATAAAGCGATCTGTAAGCTTCGTAATTCTGATCCAAGCGCCGCGACGATTCGGGATCGGGCTCGATGGTTTCGACGACGCGAATCGCATTCTCGCACGCCCCTTCCACGGTTGGCCAAGCGCCGACACCGACGCCCGCGAGGATCGCCGCTCCGAGCGCAGCGCCTTCGTCGCTGTCGATGACCTCGACCGGGCTGCCGTAAACATCGGCCTGGATCTGACGCCAGAGACGCGACCGGGCACCGCCGCCGCCGATCCGGATCGTGGACGCCTCAACCCCGACCCCGGCGAAGATCTCAAGCGAATCACGCAGCGAGAAAGCGACGCCTTCGAGAACCGCCCGCACAAGATGAGCCTTGGTGTGGCGCGCCGTGATTCCGACAAACGCGGCGCGTGCGTTCGGATCGAGATGCGGCGCGCGTTCGCCCATCAGATAAGGCAGCCAGATCGCTCCGTCGGATCCGCTTGGAACCCGTTCGGCGTCTGCGACGAGTTCGTCATAACTTCGTCCGTCGCCGAAATTCTCCCGAAACCACTTTAAGGACAATCCGGCGGCGAGAGTGACGCCGGTGTTGTGCCAGCGTTGCGGCACGGCGTGGCAGAGCGTATGAATCCGGCCTTTCGGGTCAAGCCGCGGAGCGTCAGTCGCGGGAAAGACGACACCGGACGTCCCGATCGTCGCCGATATGCGGCCGTTCTCCGCGATACCCATCCCGATCGCGCCGGCGGCATTGTCGCCCGCCCCGGCGACGATGGTTGTTCCGGCTCTCAAACCCGTTTCGGCGGCGCCGCGGAACGAAACCTCGCCCGTGATCTCGATCGACTCAAACGCTTTCGGCATCAAGCCTACATCCAGATCGAACGCCGGGAACATCTCGGTGGACCATTTTCGATTCCGGACGTCGAAAAGCAAAGTCCCGGACGAATCCGCGACATCACTTGCTTTCACTCCCGAAAGCCGAAGCCGGACGTAATCCTTGGGAAGCAGAACCGCACGCGTACGGCGCCAGTTTTCGGGTTCGTTCTCGCGAACCCAGAGCAGTTTCGGCAACGTGAACCCGGTGATCGCCGGATTCGAAACAAGATCGATCAATCTCTCTTTGCCGATCGCCCGCGTGATCTCCGCGCACTGTTTTCCCGTTCGCTGATCGCACCAAAGGAGCGCCGGACGGATCACCTCGTCCGACTCGTCGAGCAAGACCGAGCCGTGCATTTGTCCCGAGAGCCCGACCGACGCGATGTCGTCGGCGCTCACGGTATCGAGAACTCCGCCGATCGCTTCGCACGCCGCGCGCCACCAGTCCCCTGGATGCTGTTCGGCCCAACCGATCTCGGGCGACGCGAAATCTTCGTGCACGGACGTCGCCGACGCCACGACCGCGCCGCTCTCGTCGATCACGACGGCGCGCGAACCGCCCGTTCCGATGTCGATTCCAAGGAATTTCATATCGCTAGTTGCCGCCAACCTTAAGCGTCTGCGACGTCAGATCGACCGAACTCGGGCCGACCATTGGCCCCCCCCGCCCCGCCCCCCCCCCCCCCGGCGGGGGGCCCCCCCCCGGCCGGCCCCCGCCCCCCCCCTCTTCCCGCCGGGCCGGGCCCCCCTTCCGCCCCCCGCGGGCCCCCCCCCCGGGGCCGGCCGGGTTCGCGCCCGTGGCCGGGCCGCCGGGGCCCGGCGGGCCCCGTTTTCCGGCGGCCGCCCGCCCCCGGCCCCTCCGGCGCCGGCGCGGGCCGGGCCGGCGGGCCCCGCCCCCGGCGCCGGCCCCCCCCCCCCCCCTTCTTTTCTTTTTCCCCCCCCGCCGGCGCCCCTCGCCCCCCTTCCCCCCCCCGCGCCCCCCCCCCCGGGGCTTCTTTTCCCCCCCCCCCGCGTCCGGGGGGTTTGGCCGCCCCCCTTCCCCCCTTCTCTTTCGTGCCTCCCCCTCCCCGGGGGGCGCCGGCGGCGCGGGCGCGGCCGCTTTTCCGGCCCCCCTGGGGGGCGGCGGGGCGCGCGGCTGGGGCCGGTGGCCCCCGGCGGCCGCCCGCCCGCCGCCTGTTCCGGCGCCGGCCCGGTTTTTCTGCCCCCCGTCCCCGGGGGCGCCGCTGTGCTCCTTCTCGGCGGCCGCCGGCGCCGGGCGGCCGGCTCGCCCCCCCGCCCCCGGCCCGGGCGCGCGCGCGGCCGGCGCGCCCCCCGCCCGGCCCCCGGGCCCCCCTCCGCGCGCGGCCGGGCCGGCCCTGGGGGGGGGCCCGCCCCCCCGCGGGCGGCCCGGCCCTCGGGCCCCTGCCCGCGCCCGGGGGGCCGCGCGCCATTTCCCCCCCGGCCCGGGCGTCCGCCGTCCAGTCCGGCTCGAGCGCCTGTTTCGCCGCGTCTTCCGGATTTGCCGCTACTTTATGACGCGCTTCGAGTCCCGTCATTGCGTAGTCGGAAAACGACCGTACCCTCGAATCGCCATTCCTTGCGGAGCACCGAATCGAGCATCCATTTGTTGGCGTGTACCGGAACGCCGTCGATCTCGTGGTAAGCGGGCATAATGCTGAAGAGGCTTGCCTCTTTGACGGCCGCTTCGAACGGCACGAAATGTGTTTCGCGAAGCAGCCTCTCGGACAGGTTGACCGGCCCGATGTTCGTCCCGTTCTCCGGTTGACCGTGCCCGGCGAAATGCTTTCCGGTGGCGATGACGTGCGCCCCGTCGATCAGGGGGTTCGCATAGGTGGCGTTGCCCTGGATCGATCTGACGAGCGCGACAATCATCCGGGACGTCAGATACGGATCCTCGCCGTAAGTCTCCTCGGTACGGCCCCAGCGCGGATCGAGCGCGAGATCCATATTCGGCCCGAGAACGTGGTGCGAACCGCGATATCTCGTTTGCCGCGCCGCGACGGCGAAAACCCGCGTGATGAGATCGGGATCCCAACTTGACGACAGCGAAAGCGGAACCGGAAAGACGGTCGAACCCGCCGACATATTGCCGTGCAGGATCTCGTCGTGAAAAACGGCCGGAATACCCAAACGCGTATTGTCCTTGAGCCATTTCTGGACAGCGTTCGCATATTCGGCCGACTCTCTTGGACTCAGCATTTCGCGCTGCCGTGCAAACTGGCCGATACCGTTCGGCATCTTCTGCTTCGCGAGTTCGGGTGAGAAAACACCGCCGAAAGGCATCTGATCCTTCGGGACACGGCTGTTGTCGTTCGGCTTTTCCATCCAGACGCACATCATTTGCGCGACCTTTTCATCGAGCGTCATCCGCCCGAGCAGATCGCGGACGCGTTCTTCGATCGAAAGCTTCGGATTCTGAAACGGCAGCGGCGAAGTGGCCGAAGCGGGATCCGCATTGATGCCGACCGAATTGAAAACGAGACAAAATGCCAGCCCAAGAACAGCGACAAAACGTTTTCGCGAGTAAGTATTAATCATATGTCGTTTCCCGGCGGTTCTATTTGAATGCGTCGATCAGCGAGCGCTCCTTGAGTTTTCCGCGAAACTCTTCGATGCCGATCTTCTGCTTTGTCCGGAACTCGATCTCGACGGTTCTGCCCGGTATCAGATTGAAATAATTGTCCGAAAAGGCGCCGTCGCCAACGCCCGAAAGATAAACGGATCTCGCCAGTTTGTCGGTCGCGAGCACTATCCTGAATCCGTCGGCCGACTTGGTAACGGTCGTCGCGATGTTCGGGCGGAGAATGTTCAATTCCTTGAACGGCTTGAAGAAATACTCGTTCTGCGAAACCGTTCGGCCGTCAATTTCGAGTTCGGCCAGCAAGAACGAGTTCTTGTCGTCGGCTCCGTTCAGGAAATCGGCGGCCGCCTGCGTGAAGTATGATCTCCCCTTGAGCGGCTCGATGTTGATGTCGATTGCCTTTGAATTGAGCGCTTTCCCGGCAAAGTCCATCAGGGTCAGCGTCATCCGCGCCTGTTTCGGATGCGGAGAGTCGGAAACAACCGTCACGTTGACGTTGCCTGCATCGTCGACCGTCGGCGAGATCAGCATCGGCGCGTAAAAGCGTTTGGTGTAATACATCAGAGCTTTCCAGCGTCCGAAATAATCCATCCCCGACCAGGACGCGACCGGCCAGACATCGTTGGCCTGCCAGTAGAGCGATCCCATATTGCGCGGCATTATCCGGCGGAAATGCTCGGCGCCGATCTTGATCCCTTCGGCCTGCAGAACCTGGCTGACATACAGAAACGACTCGAAATCCTTAGGCTGATCGTATTCGCGGAGCATGTATTCGCGGATCAGTTGATTCCCGCGCGGATGACGCTGATGCGCGAGCATCACCGGAGTTTCGATGCTGGCACGGTCAGCTTCGGTCGTGTAGGTCTTGACGGTCTCGAGTTCCGGAAACGACTGGAAGCCGTACTCGCTCATAAACCGCGGGAACTGTTTCTCATACTCCTTGTAGGGCTTTTCGGCATGCCAGACCTGCCAGTAATGAACGTCCCCGATTCGCTGTGAATCAGGATCGTCCTGAAAGTTGGAGCTCGGGCTGCTCTGCCAGTACGGCCGCGACGGGTCGTACTCATCGAGAACTTCAGGCAGAAGCCGCGCAAAGAGTTTCAGATAATCATCCCAGAGATGATTCGGCAGGCGTTCTTTCCAGCCCCAGTGGAGCCAGGCCGTTTCGATCTCGTTGTTGCCCGCCCAGATGACGATCGACGGGTGATTTCTGAGCCGCTTGACGTTGTCGATTGCTTCCTGCCGAACGTTCTCGAGAAACGCCTTGTCGCCGGGATACATCGAACACGCAAACATAAAATCCTGCCACACGAGAATTCCCATCTCGTCCGCCAGATCGTAATAGTAATCGTCTTCGTAGATCCCGCCGCCCCAGACGCGGAGCATATTCATATTGGCGTCCCTGAGCGACGTCAGCAGTTCCCTGTATTTTTCTTTGGTGACTCGCGTCGGAAAAATGTCCGCCGGGATCCAGTTCGCGCCGCGGCCGAAAACCGGGATGCCGTTGACGATGAATTCGAAGCTGATGCCGTATTGATCCGGCTTTCGGCGAAGTTCGAGCGTTCGAAGTCCGGTACGACGTGATCTTTGATCGATCGACTTGCTCGCGACGTTAACGAGCCGGACTTTGAAGTCGTAAAGAGCCTGCTCGCCGAGCCCCGCCGGGTACCAGAGTCGCGGGTTCGCGATCTTCAGAGGCAATTCGTACTTTTTGACGCCGGGCGCCAGCTTAACCACCACAACGGACTGATTTTCGTTTCCAGCATTGACGACGATTTTGATTTCGACGGCACTTGACGCGGCGATCTCGAGGACGGCAGTCAAGTCAGCCCTTTCGGTGGAAACGCGATCCTGCCGAATATAAAAGTCCTCGACACGTGCGGCGTCCCAAACATGCAGTTTTACCGGCCTCCATACTCCGCTCGTGACGAATCTCGGTCCCCAGTCCCATCCGAACTGATAAGGCGCCTTGCGTGTGTAGGGCGACGTTTTCTCGCCCTGATCATTCGATGCCGGCAGCTCGTAGTCGAGTTTTTTCATTATCGGCAGGATCTCATTGATCGGCGATCTGAATTTGATCCTGAGCGTATTTGATCCGACGCGGAGCTTGTCTTTGACCGGCACCCGCCACGTGCGGAACATATTGTCGGCACTCAGGATCGGAACTTCGTTGAGATAGACCTCGGCGTAAGTGTCGAGACCGTAGAAGACCAAATCGAGATTTTGACGCCCGAGCGATGCCGCCGTTACGTTGATGTTCGTGCGGTATTCCCAATCGGTCTTCCCGATCCATTGGAGGTTCTTTTCGTTGTCGCGATAAAACGGATCATCGATCTTCCGGTTAGCCAACAGATCCGTATGAACGCATCCGGGAACGGTCGCATTCATCCATTCGACTGTTCCGGCTTGACGAAATTCCCATCCGGCGTTGATCTCCGTTTCAGTCGGCGGAATCGAACTCTGACTGATACCGGCAATCGAAAACAAGTTCAGGACAAAAACCAGAATGAACGCTCTTCTTATCATAAAAACCGCCACCTCAGACCGTGTTAACGTTTATAAACCCGAACGTAATCGACCATCATCGTCTGCGGGAAAACCGACGTGTTATCCGGGCTTCCGGGCCATTGGCCGCCGACCGCAAAGTTCAGGATCATAAAGAACGGACGATCGAAGGCCCACGTCGCGCCCTGCGGGAGGTCGGCCGGCGTGATCGTTTTGAAATGGACCCCGTCGACGTAGAAACTGATCTTGTTTTGGCTCCATTCGGTCGAATAAACGTGGAAATCGTCGGCGAACGCGGCATTGTTCGGGAGACTGTACGGAGCGCCAATGCCGTTTCCTCCGGAATAACCCGGACCGTGAACGGTGCGGTGGACGATCGTCGGCTCGCGACCGATGTTCTCCAAAATGTCGATCTCGCCGCAGTTCGGCCAGCCAGCGGTGTCGATGTTGTTGCCCAACATCCAGAACGCGGGCCACATTCCCTTACCGCGTGGAACCTTGATCCGCGCCTCGATCTTTCCGTACTTTTGTTCGAATTTGCCCTTGGTTATGAGGCGCGCCGAAGTGTAGTGACACGGGCCGTACCAACAGGTCAAACTCAGCGGCTGATTCAGTTTGACGGCTTTGATGACGAGCGATCCGGCGCCGTCGATATAAGCGTTGTCGGTCGAATTCGTATAATACTCGAGTTCCTGATTGCCCCAGCCGCCGCCGCCGACCTCGGCTGTCCATTTGGTCGTGTCGATCGCCGAATTCGCCGCGCCGTTGAATTCGTCCTTGAAAGCCAGTTTTCGGTATCGCACCTGGCCCTGCGCCGACGAATCGGCGAACAGCCCGGTAAAAAGCACGAAAAGAAATAGGACGCCCACAAATCTCTTACTCATATGGCTTTACTGGTTTCACAAAATGCCGCGGCCACCCGGCCGGTCACACCGTCGCCTGTATGAACTTCAGACAAACCGGCGCCGGAACCGACGTTGAAATGCCGGTCGAAGTCAATTTCCCCGTCTTCAGATCGCGTCGAAAGACGACGATCGAATCCGACTCCTGATTGGCGACGAGAAGGAACCGGCCGTCGGGCACGATCGCGAAGTTCCGTGGTTTCTTGATCCCGGCCGTTGCGTGTCCGAGATACTCCAACTTTCCGGTCGTTTGGTAGACCCGGTAGGCGACGATGCTGTTATGGCCGCGGTTCGAGCCGTATAAAAACTTTCCGTCGGGCGAAACGTGTATGTCGGCACAGGAAGCGCCGGCGGTCGACGCGTTTGCCGGCAATGTCGGCACGGTTTGGATCTCTTTGAGCGTTCCGCGCTCTGCGTCGTAGGAGAGCGATGTGATCGAAAGATCGAGTTCGTTGATGAGAAACGCCAGCCTTCCGTTCGGATGAAACGTAAAATGCCGCGGTCCGGCGCCCGGCTTGCATTGAAAGTATGCCTGATTATCGTTCGGCTTCAACTGGCCGGTCTGCGAGTCGAAGGCGTAGATCATCAACCGGTCGATGCCGAGATCGGCGGCGAAAGCGTATCGATTGGCCGGATCCAGATTGATGGAATGGGCGTGCGCCGCTGCCTGCCGATCCTTTCTCGGACCCGAACCCGAATGTCGGGCAAGGGCGACCGACGCGCCGAGTCGTCCGTCCTTTTCGATCGGAAAAACCGAAATGTTCCCGCCAACATAATTCGCGACCAGCGCGAATTTCCGATCATTGCTCGTCGTGATAAAACACGGCGCGCCGCCGAGGCTCGGTTGTTTGTTGAGAAATGTCAGATCGCCGGTTTCCGGATCGATCGCGAACGCGCTCACGGCTCCGCTCTTCTGCCCGTCATATTCGACAAGTTCATTGACGGCGAATAGATGTTTCCGGTCATTCGAGACCGTCAGATACGACGGATCGGCGACATCCTTCGCAATATGTAGCCGTTGCAGATTCCCCGTCGCGGCGTCGAATCTGAACACATAGATTCCTTCGCTTTTGGTTTTGGAAGTGTAGGTACCGACATACAGAAGCATTGTTCGTGATTTCCCTTTCGTTTGCGCCCGGCCGTTGCCGGTCAGCATAAGTGCGGCGGCGAGTCCTGTTCCCAAAAATTCGCGTCTTGTAGGTTTGTCTCCAGCCATTTTACATTGTCCCGAAACCCTGTTTAACGGTTCGATTCCTCGAGCGCGCGCCGCGCGAGGATCAACGCGCCGCAGACTCCGCTTTCGCTACCGAGAGACGCCGCCAGGATCTGAACCTTGTCTATCGCGATGTCGATGCCGGCAATCACGCTTTCAGTCATTCTCAGTTGTGCCCGACTCCTTACCGCAAAACCTACTTTCCGGCGGTCGCGTTTATCAGCGCTTTCATCGACTCGATGATTTGAAACTCGACGCCCCCCTTTTGGACGGCGATCTCGTCGAGGCTCTTTGTCTGCGCCGCGCGCCGAACAGGGTCCGAGCCTTTACCGGAATCGAGATGCCGCAGGGCCTCAAGCCCGATCGTGCCGAGTCTTTCAAGATCACCCACGAGTGGTTTGGCTTCGGCGAGAGCCGGCGCCTTCTCGATCTGCCGCACGAGCGTTTCCGCGTCGGCGATCCAAATTCCGAATGTCAATCTCAGGTCCCCGAAACCACCGCCCGCGAGGGCCTTTCGCACATCTTCATTGAACCGTCGAGCGCCTTCGGCGTCGGCCTGGGCGACATCGATCAGTCCCGTCAGCGGAGAAAGCATCGACTGCGGACGGACCTGGTATCGGCGATATTGCTTCACCGGTTCGACCAACTCCGTCAATCTGCGCAGGGCGCCGATTCCCTGATTGTTCGCCAATCGGCGCAACAGCACTTCCCGATTCTTGATATGCGTCATTCCGAGTTCTTCGAAGAGCACGCTTACTCTCTCGAGCCGGCGGTACATATCGTCAACCTGATTTACCTCGCGCGGTGACCAGAATCGTTCGGCGATCGCCGCCGTCCGGGGCCAGATCCGAGAATCGATCGTTTCCGGCGAGACCCATTCGCTCCACATCGTCGCCTCGCCGCCGAGGATCCGCTTTTGCTCTTCGGCAGTAAGCGTCGTATCGGCGGGGATCGGATCGACGACGTAGTGATTCGACGCCGGATACATAAGGTCGATGTAATAGCCGTTCGACAGCACGCCGGTGAATCCCTGGCGCGCCGCGTCGGCGAGCGCTTTTTGGCCGCGCCACGAATGGATGACGACGTTCTTCGGCAGGTCGGGCTGAAAGATCTCGTCCCAGCCCATCATTATTTTGCCGTTTTTCTCGAGGAATTTAAGCAGGCGTTTGTTGAAATAAGTCTGAAGCTGATGGTTATCCTTGATGCCGTTCTTCTTCATAAACGCCTGGATCTTCGGGTTGGCGTTCCATTGTTTGCCCTCGTTCTCGTCGCCGCCGATGTGCATATACGCGTCCGGGAAGAGCGCCGACATTTCGGCAAAGAATACTTCCAGGAGCTTGTAAGTCGCCTCGTTCGTCGGATCCATCGTCGGGTCGAAAATTCCCGGTTGGCGCTCGATCTTGAAGGGGCCGGGAGCGCTGCCGATCTCGGGGTGACTGACGAGCCACGCAGTCGCGTGCCCCGGCATATCAAACTCCGGCATCACACGGATCCCGCGGTCGGCCGCATATCGAATGATCTCCCGGATCTCGTTTTGCGTGTAAAAGTCGCCGTCCGAGCCCATCTGGTGGAGCTCCGGAAACTTCTTGCTTTCAACGCGAAATCCTTGATCTTCGGTGAGATGCCAGTGGAAGACGTTCATCTTGACCGCGGCCATCGCATCAAGATTTCGTTTGATCACTTCCATCGGCTGAAAATGGCGCGCCGAATCGATCATCAGTCCGCGCCAGGGAAAGCGCGGTTTGTCCTCGATCGTAACGGCCGGAAAATAGAAACCGTCTTTGTCGCCTTCGAGGAGTTGCAACAGGGTCTCAAGACCGCGCATCGCGCCGACGGTCGTCGCTGCCGAGAGCTTCGCCTGCGTTTCACCGATCTCCAGCCGATACGATTCATCGTCGCCCAGTTTCGGGACCGGGCTTCCGGTCGATGCCGCCGAAACGAGCAAACCCGCGTTCGATGCGTCGTTCACGAGATCTCTCGGAAACTCGAAAAGAGTTCGTCCTTCGAGACGCCGCATCGCACGCGAAACGTAACTCCTCAAACGATCGTCGATCCTTCCGGCAAGCGCGACGCTGAAGTTCTTCGCAAGCCGCATTTTTCCTGGCTTCCAAACGACATTCGCCGGCACGGGCATCAGTTGGCGACGCTCGGAACCGAGGTCTTGGGCGCGGGCCAAACCGAAACACATCGAAACAAACACGAGACTCAGAAACAGCTTTTTCATTGTGGTTTTTTGGACTATTTTGACGAACCGTAGGAATCGATCTCCGCGCGCATGCAATCGGCGATCTTCGAACCATCGGGATCGAACATATTGAACCCGCCGTCCCAGTCACACCGGGCGTTGGGTATCTGCAGTATTCCAAGCGCGGAGTAAACCGTCTCGGCGTAACGGCAACGATCTTCAAGCTTGGCCGCTTTCGTGAACGCTCCGAATTCACCGAGGAATATCGGGACGTGCTGAAATTTTGAAATTATCTTCGCAAGCGCCTTGAATCCTGAGGACAACGTATTTGGCGGCGAGTCTCAAGACATCCCCATCCCGCATCGCGTTGAGATGGGGTTGTCCAACACGTCCATAATCGCTTGCAAGTCCGGTTTCGACTAAACGGTCGGCGGTGCGCAACCGACTGCAACCGCCGCCCAAACCACTGAAGACCGACCGTATGGCCCTTCACGATCATTCCCGCGAGTCTAAATATCCGGAACCCAATAATCGCGGCCGCCGGATGACGATTTTTTCAGTCCGAGTCCGGAAAGTTCACTCGCCTTGACGCCGAGATACGTGAAGTGCGGCAGATCGGAGATCACCGTCTGAAACCAGCCGTGATCGGCAAGAACCGCCCGCACGGCGCCGTTATCGTTCTGCTCGACGTCGAGCGCGAGCAACGAAATATGCTGCGACATTCCCGGAGGCGCGACCGAATAGATGATCGATTTCGAAAGGTCCTTTGAAAAGTAAATGCCCTGCGATTCGAGTTTGAATATCTCCGGAACCTGATCGGGCGGCGATAGCGCCGTGATGCGGTCGGCGTCGGCCTTCGTGATCCGGCCCTTCGAAACCCAATGTTTAAGGCCCGGATCGACGCGGCTCTTCCAATTATCGACGGTTTGGGAATAGCTTCGTTTCGACGAATCGGCGTTGCGCGGAGTGATGTCGAGCCCCTTGGATCGAGCGTCGGCAATCGCTTCCTTGAGCGCGGTCATCGCGGCCGATTGAAGCTGCACCGAAAATCCGCCGACATTCTCGGTCGAACTCTGTACCGACGAATGGAACGATGAAACTTCAGATTCGCTCGTGAACGCGAGTTTGCTTGGCGGCGTCACTCCCTTGGCGACGAACATCGCGCCGTATTCGCGCATCATCTTGCGTCCGACCTCATCCTGAGGCTGCACAAAACCCGACGGAAGATTCGATGCGAATCCGCCGGACTTGGGCTTGTTGTTGGAGTTTTCCTTCATTTCATTGCTTGCCGTCGGAGTTGCCCCGGACGGCGAAGAATCGGCCTTCGAAGGCGTCGATGTTGGTGTCGTGCGACTCCGGTTCGTGCCGGAATCGACGGAAAAACAGCCGGCGGCGATGGCCGCGGCAAAAAGACACAAAGTTGTTTTCCAGATTAGATTGCTCATAAGTTCACCTGATGAAGGCCGCATAGACCCATCCGCGCTTGCCGCTCTCGGTCTGGACGTATGCATAGTTGGAATTGAGTTCGCGGCCGTCCCTGGTAATGAAAGTTTCCCAGTCGTCGGAGTAGTCGAGAACGTAAAGCTTCTGTCCCATTCGCAAACTCCCGAGCTTTCCGGATGCCTGCGTCGGCCCGGATCTGAGAACGACGTTCCCGGCCTGACAGTAAACGGCCTTTGAATTTGGCGGCGGTTCGATCGTCTTCTCGGCTTCGACCGTCTTTTCCGCCGAAGCGGTCGGCGACGGCGATGCTGACTTCGACTTGCGGTCGACCGTCTCCGATTTCACCAGATCGCCGTTGTCCTTTTTGTTTCCGGCTTTGACCTCAAAGGGCCAGAAGCGATGTTTGCCGTCCTCGAAATATCCGTCGAACAGAACGAACGCGTATCGGATCGCGGCGAGGTCCTCGTCCACCCAGATTCGTTTCATTTCGGGCTTGCCTTCGACCGTCGCCGCCTTGAACTTGACTTGCCGGAGCGTGCCGTCATCCTTGATCGAATCGACTTCAACCAATCTCAGCTCACTCACCGGGATGTCCTTGCCGTCGGAATAGAGGACGATGTTCGGGCGCGGTTCAAGTACCGTCAGCGATCCGTCCTCTTTTATTTCGTCACGCGCGGCGACCCCGTCCTTGAAGTCAAGTTTCTTGATCTCCGTAACCTCGCTCTTATCCGCATTTTGAAAGTACAACCCGAGGCTCGCCGGAAGTTTCTCGGTCGTTTTGGGCTTGAAATCAACAAAAAATACGATCGCGGCGATCCCGCCCACAAGCAGCAGAAGAAACACCGCCCCGATGCCGATGAAGAGACCGATGCGGCTCTTCTCTTCTGCCTGCGCCGGCGGGATCATCGGAAACGATTGCTGAAACGCGCCGAACGAAGCTTGGAAACTCGGAGGCGTGTTCGGTTGGACCGGCGGCGGGACCGGCGCGTGAAAAACGGTTGGCAGGCTCGGATTGGAAAGTCCACCGGTCTGACCGCCAAATGTCCCTGGCGACATTATGGTCGGGGACGATTCCGACGGCGCATAAAATGTCGCGCCGCAGTTTATGCAAAAGGCGTTGTTGTCTTCGTTGAACGAGCCGCATTTGTGACAGATCATCTTTGCGTTCTCCGTGAAACGTCTGGTCAAATCATTTTCTTTATATTACTCCCAACAATGATTTTTTTCCATTTTTGTCCTTTCTTCCCAAACGGGCGCTCCGTGTGTCACAATACCGCGCAAAATGAACATTCGCGCCATCGTTTGCTGTGTCCTTCTTCTCGCTTTTTCGGCGACCGCGCAGGAACGGGTTCTCGTCGCCGACGGAACCAAATCGCAAATCGGCAGTTTCTATTTGCTTGAAGAGGAAATGAAACTGGTCCGTTCGGCGATCGGCCTTTCGACGTTTCAACTTCCCGTTCCTTCCGGCGCATCTACGCCTTGCGGGCCGACCGATCTGGAGGTCAAGGACGTCGCCGACGGAAGGTTCGCGGCCCGATCGGGCCGTGCGGTCCTGTACTGGCGATGCGAAAAAGCTTCGGACCGTTTGTTGTCCGGCATCGTCGTCCTCGCCGGGAGGACCGTCGTCGCGCATTTCGTTTTCGACTTCGGTTCCGAAACCAAACTCGGAGCCGTTCGCGATCTCGACGGCAACGGATCGGATGAACTCGCGATCTACGGCTTTTCCGAGTTGAGCGACAGCAAGGTGCGTTCGCAGGTGCGGATCGTTGAACCATCGGCCGCGGGAGCCAAGAAATTCGGCCTCTTCGACGTTCATTCGGCCGATGCCGTGCGCGGCGACGAATTCAGCTTTTCCGCGCAGAGGATCTTCGCCGACCCCGGGCCGAACTTCTTCGCCGAAACCCTCGTGCTGGAAAATGCGCCGCTGGCGACCGTCTTCGACGAAAAGAAGCTGTCGGCCGCCGGCAAAAATTGGCGCCGGTCTCGCGATGCGATGCGTCTCGAACCCGCTCCTGACGTGACGAACTATGTGGCCAATTCGTGGCGATTTCGATTGACGGATATTGCGGCCGCTGTCATCGCTATCGCCTCCGTTCTTTTCATACTGCTGGTCCCGGTGACGATTTACGCATTCTTCAGGTCCGCGGCGTTTCGCACGGCGCGATCCAAAAACAAAGGCAAGAAGGACCGGGCAAACGGACCGGTCGCAATGCCGGAGAGCGCCCACCTAGTTCCGCTCAACTGTCCGAACTGCGGGGCCGGCACGCCGCTCGCCGATCCTTTGCGGTGTCCCCGGTGCGGGGCTGAATCCCCGGCTCCGGCCGAATACTCGGCGATCGGCAAACTGCGTGCGCTCGCGTCCGAAAGACTCCGCCGGGCGGAGTCGTATCTGAAGTGGGCCAAGGTCCTGACGTCGAACTCGTTTGTTATCGCGACGTCGATCTTGATGGTCATCGTCGCGGCGTCGCTGCTTACGTTGCTCATAACCGGAGGACGGGGAAGCCTGATCTTTTACAGGGTGTTTTTTGCGACCGGACTCTTTGGATTCGGTGTCCTCGCGGCGATCTATTGGTTGTTCGCTTTGTTTCTGGTCGTCCCGATCCGTTCGCCCCGCGTCCGTTCGATACTCCCTGAGGTCGCGGCGGTCGCCGGGTCGGAAGCCGGCGCGGCGGAATGCACGCGGTGCGGCGGAACGGTCGCTTTCGGCGATGGCGCAATTGGCGGGATTTGCGGGTATTGCGGCGTCGAAACGTATCGCGCGCGCGTCGCCTGGAAGATCCGAAATCTCTCGAACGAGGTCAACGAAAACGCTACCTTTTCGCTGATCGAAGCCGCCGAAGCATATTCCGAAGCCGTCTCGAACATCGTTTACACGCCGCTCGCGATAATGCTCGTGATGCTCATTCCGGCGATCGCCTGCGTCGCCGCGGGCGTGTTTATGTGATCCCGGTTTCTATTGGACCGGCCCTGATCGCGGTTGGCGTGACCACCAAAGGTCACCGCGAAATCCTCGGCAAAAGCGTCTCGCTGAGCGAGGCCGAAGTGCATCGGTGCGAGTTCTTCGCATCGGTGCAGGCCCCTGGGATGTACGGGTTGCGAATGATCAACTCGGATGACCACGCGGAAAAGCGGCCCGTACGGCCCGCTTTTCCGGCGTCCAACGGTTGCCAAACCCGCAGAAGTCAACCTTGCTGCCATCGTCCGCGGCGCGCCGCGATCATATCTTCGGTATCCAGAACTTCTGTCCGCCGACGGTGACCGGTACAAGACCGAGCCCGGGCAGTTCTGCTTCCTCGACGCCGAGGTATGTAAAATGCGGCATATCGCTTTTGACGGTCTGAAACCATCCGTGCCTGGCAAGAATGGAACGCACTTTCGGATTCCCAAACTGCTCGACGTCGAGCGCGAGCATAAAAACGTGCTGCGAGGCCCCCGGCGCGGCGACCGAATACAAAATCGACTTCGACAGGTCCTTGCTGAAGAAGTAGCCCTTTCGCTCCCATTCCAGAACCTGCGCGACCTGCGGGACGATCGCGAGCGATCGTGCATTGTCGGCGTCACGGCGCGATATCTTGCCCGTTGTCGTCCAATGTGCGAGCCCCGGAAGAAACCTCGAATTCCAGAGCCGAACCGTGTCTTCGAAATTGCGTTTCGCGGCGATCGAACCGCCGCGCGGCGTGATGCTCAATCCCTGCCTGGCGGCGTCTTTCTGCGCAGCGACAAGCGCGTCCATCGCCGCCGCCTGCAGTTCGATCGTCGTCCCGCCGACGGTCAGAGCCTTTGCGGCAATGTTCTGATGATAGAGCGAAACCTCGGATTCGTTCTTAAAGACGCAATTCGCGAGAAAACGGATCGAGTTGCCGTTGATTCCCTGTTTGAAGGCCGCGAAGACATCCGCCTTGCTGACCCACATCGCGCCGTATTCGCGAAAGACGCGAGCCGAAACAGGATCCGACAGATCGCATATTTCGCTGAGAGCGATGCCAGTTTTGCTGATCCTCTTGCCGTTCTCGATCACGGTTTTCTTTTCGAGCGCGAGCCGCTGCGCGAGAACCGTCTCGATGTTTTCAGATTGGGCGAGCGTGCCGACGGCGAGACCGACGACGAAAAGCGCTGAAAATAGGACTTTACGTTTCATAATTGCGCATTATACAAAGGTGCGCTCGCTCAACGAAAGCGTGAGATCGCTTTCCGCGACAACGACGCTCGAGGAACGCGTCCCGTAAACCGGAGTTTCGATAAAGATCGCCGACAAGAGCTTTTCTTTTTCGTAACCGATTCCTGTGTCCGGAAGCAGTTCGTCTGCGGCCGTTTCTTTGTCGCCGAGAAGTTCGAAATAGTTGTCCGCATTTCCGGCGCCCGATTCGATCAACGCCGCCAACCTCGATTTTCCAACGCTAACCTTCGGCCACGGCGTGTCGAGCAAATGATTGCTGAGGCCGTAGATCCCCGGTTCAAGAATCCTCGGGTCGCCCTCGCGGTTCGAGTAGTAGCCGATTTCGACGGATCGGTCCGAGAATTCGCCGACAAGAAGATTGAACCCGGAAAAACGCCCCGAACGGGTGTTGAGGCCGGCGAGGAAATCCGTTGGAAGATCATCCCCGGTCAGGAATTCGCGGACGAGTTCGCCGCGCGATATGTCGCCTTTCGGTGCCGAAGGCTGCCGGAAGTTGGTCACCGCCGCAAACCGTCCGCCGTTCGTGATTCCAAGCCACGTCCCGCCGCGAACGAGGTCGCGGCCGGCGAAAACTTCCGGATGATCTTCCCAAAATGCCGCGCGGACCGTCGGACGCCCGTAATACTCGTCGCGGTTCGCGAGCAGGATCAAAGGCCTCGCGGGATCTACCTTGTACGCGAAAAGTATGATGCACATCTCGTCATTATCCTCCGCCAAAAACCATCTTCAGAAGTTCGCGAACCGTTGCCGGCCGAACGCCGAGTTCGCGATTGCGGACACCGATCTCGAAGGCGATCTCCCATTGACGGAAGAGTTTACGGTAAGCGTCGCGGAGGGTGTACTTCGGATCGTAGATGTTCGTCGCCTCGCTCGTGACGCCGTTCAGTTCGACGATCCTGAAGCTCTCGCCGCGGCTGAAGTCCTCGAAGGATCGCACGCGAATGTCGAATCGTCCGAAGTTGAAACCTTCGATACCGCGGCAGATGCGGTCGATCACTGACTCCAGTTCCGGCGTCCGCAAGCGCTCGCCGTCAAGAAAGATCGCGCCTCGCGAGTGTGTGCCGATGTCGATGATCGCGACCTTTTCACCGGGCAACGGAACGTCTTCGAGCCGCGCGTCATTCTGTTCGAGATAGCTTTTTGCGAGGCAGATCGCGCGGTCATCGTCGAGAATCAGTTCCTCGAGCGTCGATTCACCGTCGCCGACGACGAACGGAAAGCGCTTCTCGGTGATCGCAAAGATCTCGCCGCGGTCGGTCGCCGGGAACCGATAATAGAAAACGCTGACTTCTTCGCCGGGCGCGAATTCCTGTATGACTTGATCGTCGGCAGTATCAGCAAGCAGTTCTTCAAGTTCGCCCTCGGTTCGGACGATGCGCACTCCGAATCCGCGTTCACCGGCGTCGGGTTTGAGGACGATCGGAAAGCCGAGCCGCGAAGCCGACATAAAAGCTTTGGCGTCCTGGAACTTCGCTTCCCCGCTCAAAAGGGCGTGCCGGAGCGAAAACGGCTCCGCGGCGGGCGAAGCGTTCACCATTCTCAGGATTCCGTCCTTCGATTCGCCGACGAATCCGCCGGCGGGGATCCCGGGGTTGGCGCAGGTGAAAACCGTCAGACTCCGGTACCGGACCGCGAGCGTCAGGATCTTTGCGACGACAGGGATGTAGAAGACGCGAATCGACCAAAATTCCCAAATGAACCTGCGTTTGATCTTCCCGAGCAGGATTCGGCGTCCTTTATGTGTCGCGGCTTGCTGAACGAGGTGAACGCCGAAGTACAGAACCAACGCGGCCGCGGCAAGGCTCAACAGCAGGTTCTGATTCAGAAGCGTGTTCGTGACGACCTGCGCGCCGAGCAAAAAACTCGCACCGACGAGGACCGGCGTCCAGATGATGACGGCTACCGAAAAAAAGAACGTGAACTTCCAGAACGAAGTCTTCAGCACGCCTGCCGCAAAATACAGCGGCAAACGTAGTCCGAAGATGAAGCGACTGACAAAAACCGCCGCCATACCCCGTTTCTCCAGCCAATGCGAGCTTCGCTCGACCGCCGATTCCGAGACGAAGAATCTCACCGGCCGAAACCGCAATGCGCGCCTGCCAAACAAACGTCCTGCCAGAAACAGCAGAATGTCGCCGACCAAAATTCCGAATGCCGCGCTCGTCACCGCGAGCGGGAAGCTGATCGCGCCCTGACTCGCCAGAACACCGGCAGAGATCGCGGCAAGGTCCTCACTGACGAGCGTCGCCGCGGCGATCAGAAAAAAGATCGCGAGCGGCGGCAGGCCGGCGACATCGGCGCCGAACATTTCGATCCGCTCGGCCGCAGAGGTATCAAGCGCCGCCGAAAGCACCGCGAAAATCAAGCCGCCGGCGACAAAAACAATGCGCCGGCGATCGAGTCGGTTTGAAAGCTTGAGTTGCATTCAGATTCAGGTTCGTTCACCGTCGTTCCCGGCGAGGATCGCGCCGATGAACGGGATTGCCGAACGGTGTATGAAAAGCGTCACCGCGCTCAGCAAGAACACGATGATCGCGAGGATGAAAAGAAATCCGCCGTCGTCCTTGACCACGATCCCGAGTTTCGTCAGATGACTGAAGATCGCGCCGCTGATCGTCCCAAGCGCGATCAGGGCCCCGAGCCAGACGGTTCCGGGGTAAATGATCAATATCGCCGCGATCAGTTCGACGACGCCCGAGCCGATCCGCCCGGCGGCCTCATTTTCACCCAAAAGCGTCGTGAAGATGTATTTCGATTCCTCGGCGCCTGTAAATTTGAAAAACAGGGTTTGAAGCAAGATAATCGCGACGACAATCCTGCAGATCCAACTGACAATGTTCATTGTATTTTTCCCGCGTTCGGTTTCCGATCGTTCCAAAATTCGATGGTTGAAGGCGCAACGCCGAAGTTCTCGGCAACCGTGATCCCGCGCGCCGCGAGCTTCAGCGCGATCAGAGCGTAATGATGGATCGTATGGCTCATCACGAAATCGAGTTCCCGCAAGCCGCTCGATTCGCACCAAAGGGACGAATTCGCTTCGCTCCGGACCTCGATTCTCTGATCGAACCGTTCGGCGCCGATCCGTTTGAGGCGCGACACAGCATCGAGCATCATCTTGCTTGCCGGCAGGCGTTCACGTGCGACCGTTTCGTCCCGGACGCGCGCACCGTAGTCGATGCGTCCCGTTTCGAGTCCGGCCAGCAACGCCGACACGAAATCGAAATTGTGCCGAAAATGGACGCCGACCGCCGAGACGCCACCGCCGTCCGTGTAATCATCGTCGTCGAGCGTCTCGATCAGCCGAATTCCCTGTTCGAGCGCGTCGATCAGGCCTTTGACCGGATCCGTCCCGGGCGATTTCGATTTTGCCGCAACCATTTGCATATTTGATTCAATCTCTTCGATCCGCGATTCTATTCCGACTTTTTCCAGAGTTCTCCGAGAATCGACCGAACCGCAGCGATATGGGGATACATCAGCGTGTCTGACTCGATGAACGGCACAGATTCCCTGATCCTTTCATAGACCGCCGCGGTTCCGGCGCCGAGTTTCCTGTCCCTGCCAAGCACTTCGCGCCTGAAATCGATGCCTTGCGCGGCGCAGAAAAATTCGAGCGACAAGATCTCTTCAAGATTCTCTGCGACGTCGCGAAGTTTCAGCGCGGATGTGACGCCCATCGAGACGTGATCCTCGACGTTCGCCGACGAAGGGATCGTGTCGGCGCTCGCCGGATGCGCGAGAACCTTGTTTTCGCTGGCGAGCGCCGCGGCGGTGTATTGAACCAGCATAAATCCCGAATTCAGTCCGCTGTTGCGCGTCAGGAACGGCGGCAGAACGTGCCCGTTCGAATCGGAATCGACGAGGCGCATTATCCGGCGCTCGCACATATTGCCGATCTCGGTCAGCGCGAGCGCGAGATAATCCATCGAGAGCGCAAGCGGCTCGCCGTGGAAGTTGCCGCCGGAGACGATCTCCGGTTCGCCCGCGTCGTCGAAAAAGATCAGAGGATTGTCGGTGACGGCGTTAAGTTCGTTGCTCATCACCCATTCGACATAGTCGATCGCGTCGCGGACCGCGCCGTAAACCTGCGGCATACATCGCAGCGTGTAGGCGTCCTGAATATTTTTCGGGTCTTTGGCGCGGACGAACTCGCTTCCGGCAAGAATCCGGCGCAAATTTTCCGCGCAACGGATCTGGCGCGGATGCGGCCGGAGGTTGTGAATTCGGGCATCGAACGCGGCGTCGGTCCCATTGAGCGCCTCGAGCGAAAGGCAACCGGCGACTTCTGCGAGATCGGCCAGCCGTTGGGCGCGATGCGTCTGAACGACGCCGACGGCGGTCATCACCGTCGTGCCGTTCGTCAACGCGAGTCCTTCCTTTGCCTTGAGCACGACCGGTTTGAGTTCGGCAGACTCGAGCGCCTCTCGTGCGGAAACAACATTTCCGCCGAACTCCGCTTCGCCCTCGCCGATCAGAACGGCTGCGAAATGCGCCAGCGGCGCGAGATCGCCCGAGGCGCCGAGCGATCCTTTCTCCGGAATCACAGGGTGGACACCCATATTTAGAAGGGCGAGCACGAGTTCGAGCGTTTCGAGCCTGATTCCCGAAAAACCGCGCGCCAGCGTGTTTGCGCGAATGAGCATTATCGCGCGCGTCGTCGGCGTATCGAACGCGTCACCGACTCCGACGGCGTGGCTGAGCACGATGTTGCGCTGAAGGGTTTCGACCTGATCGAGCGGAATGATCTTGTCCTTGAGGGCGCCGAAGCCCGTCGTGATCCCGTACGCGACCTCGCCGCGCGCGAGAAGTTTGTCGACCGCCGAGGACGCGCGGTCGACCTTCTCTTTCGCCGAATCCGCGAGTTCGATGCGCGGCGCCCCGGGAATGCCGTAGGCGACGGCGACGACCTGTTCGAATGTCAGGCTTTCGCCATCAAGAGTTATCGAAGTCATTGACTGAAAATTTATCATATGAAGGGTTTGCGGTCGACTTTGTCGTTTAAGTAGACTCGGTTTATGAACAAGCAGGGTTTAATGATCGTTTTCGCATTGTTTTTGATCGTCGCCCCTTCAGTCGCTCAGGAAACCCGGCCGGATGCGGTTCGCGACGTGACGATTCTTGTGCTCGCCGAAGGAAGGCCGGTCGCCGGCGCAAACGTGACCGTTCGCGGCACCGGCATTGCCGCGACAACCGATGCCGCGGGCCGCGCGACGCTCAAGGATCTCGCCGACGGGCCACAGGTCTTAGAGATCGTCGCCGAGAACTTCAAGATCTACGAACTCGCACTGAGTTTTCCGTTGAGCGACACGGCCGAGCGACGGGTCGAACTCGAGCCCAACGAAGTCGAGGTTATCGTCACAACCACGCGGACCGGCCGTGAGATCGAAAGCACGCCGACCCGTGTTGAAGCGATCGACGCGGAAGAGATCGACGAAAAGAGTTCGATGCGTTCGGCGAATGTTTCAATGATCCTCAACGAGAGCACCGGGATCAAGGTGCAGCAAACCTCCGCGACGACGTTTACGCAAAGCATTCGGATTCAGGGTCTCGATGGGCGCTACACACAGCTCCTGAAGGATGGATTTCCGGCTTTCGGAGGATTTTCCGGCAGTCTGAGCATCCTCGACATCGTTCCGCTCGACCTCAAGCAAGTTGAGATTATCAAGGGCGCCTCATCGACGTTCTACGGCGGCGGCGCGATCGCCGGCGTCGTCAATTTCGTGAGCAAAGAACCCACCGATGATCCGGTTACAAACCTCATTCTCAATCAGACCTCGGCGCTCGGAACCGATGTCTCGGCCTTTCACACGCGCCGCACCGCAAAACTTGGAATGACGCTTCTTGGATCGTTCAACTATCAGCGTGAATACGACGCGGACGGCGACGATTTCACGGAACTTCCGCGAACCAATTCGTTCTCGGTCAACCCACGGCTTTTCGTCTACGCCGACAATCGGACGCGTTTGACGATGGGCAACTCGACGACCATCCAGTCCCGCAAGGGCGGCGATCTCCGCGCGGTGCAGGGTCAAACGGCTGGAAGATATCTTGAAAGCCACCGTTCGCTGCGGAACATCACGACCTTTCAGTTCGACCGGGAGCTCTCGAACGGCGGGCGCGTCGTCGCGAAACAAAGTCTGGCGATCTTCGACCGCGAGATCGACACGCCCGCCAGCCGATTTGCCGGGCGCCAGCTGAATTCGTTCACCGAGGTGTCCTATGCCCGGCCGTTCGGCGGACATCTTCTCGCCTTCGGCTTCAACGCCGTCTATGATGATTTTCGCGAAGACCGGCCGGAGTCCTTCAAACGCAACGAAACGCGTACGACTTTCGGTGGATTCGTCCAGGATACGTTCGACGTGACGGATCGTTTTTCGATCGAGGCCGGATTCAGGCTCGATGCCGTCCGCGATTACGGAGTATTCGCGCTGCCGCGCGTTTCGCTCCTCTATCACCTCTCCGATCAATTCGCGGTCCGTGCGACAGTCGGTTTCGGCTACAAAACGCCGAGCGTATTCACCGAGGACGCTGAAACGCGACTGTTTATAAATGTCTTGCCGGTCGGAAACGGCCTTAAGGCGGAATCGAGCAGGGGCGGAACGTTCGATCTGAATTATCGCGATTCGATCGGCGAGAAATTCACGTTCTCGCTCAATCAGATGTTCTTCTACACCGAGATCGAGGATCCGCTCGTGCTGTCGCCGGCCGCGAACGGTGTGTTTCGTTTTTCGAACTCGGCCGGGCGGGTCACGACGTCGGGCTTTGAAACGAATCTTCGCGCTTCGTACGGAATCGCAAAATTGTTCGCCGGTTACACTTACACAAACGCGAAGGCGGACTATCTTGCCGGCGACCGCGTTTTGCCGCTGACGCCGAAAAACAAGCTCAACTCCGCGCTGCTGTTTGAAAAGGAAGAAGATTTCAAGGCCGGTCTTGAGGCCTATTTCACCGGCCGTCAGACGTTGGGCGACCGTTCGCGAACGCCGTCGTATTGGGTCGTCGGGATCTTCGGCGAAAAATCGTTCGGGAAATTCAGCTTGTTTGTAAACGCCGAGAACATCACCGACACCCGCCAGAGCCGCTTCGGCCAGGTGGTTTTTCCGCCGTTTGAGAATCCGACATTCGCCGAGATCTACACGCATACCGAAGGAAGAATCTTCAACGGCGGGATAAAATTACGATTCTGAGGTGCCGCGAAACGAAGGGTCCGAAACAACGATTCTCAACGCACGCGTTTTCCGCGTTTGTATACGCTCGCGATCAGATTTCCGCCGAATTCGTATGCGACCTCGCGATAGTCCTTTGTTTCGAAGATCAGGAGATCGGCCCATTTCCCGGGTTCGAGCGAGCCGGTCCTATCGCCCAATCCGACGGCAAATGCGGCGTTGACCGTCGCCGCCGTGAACGCCTCGGCCGGCAGGATCTTTTGATATCGGCAGCCGATCGCCATCGCGTTCGCCAAACTCGGGCACGGCGCGCTGCCGGGGTTGTAATCGGTCGAAAGCGCGATCGCGCAACCGCCGTCGATGAGTTTGCGCGCCGGCGCGAATTCGTGCGAGCCGAAGTTGAAATTCACCGTCGGCGTGACGACGCCGATCGTCCCGGATGCCGCAAGAAGAGCGATCTCAGGGTCCGAGATCGCATCGAGATGGTCGATCGAGGTCGCGCCGAGTTCGATGCACAAACGGCTGCCGCCGAGATTGGTAAACTCGTCGACGTGCGCCTTGATGCCGAAATGGCTCGCCTTGGCGGTTTCGAGGATACGTTTTGTCTGTTCCCGGTCAAACGCGTTTCGCTCACAGAAAACATCGACGAAAAAAGGTTTGGCAAGTTTTTCGATCGATCCGCCGGCGTATTGGTCGCGCCATTCGACCAGTTTCGGGATCATCTCAAGGCAGATCAGCGACGTGTAACGTTCTCCGATCTCGGCATCGGACAGGTCCGGATCGCCGATCCTGAAATCCGCCTTCGGTATCGCGTGCGCGGCGAGAAATGTCGGAACAAGGTAGATCGCGTGCGTCGAATCAAGTTCCGCCCAGACTTCCATCATCTTGAACTCGGTTTCGGTATCGAGCCCGTAGCCGGTCTTGATCTCGCAGGTCGTCACGCCGAGCGCGAGCATCTTATCGAGTCGTCGCCGCGTCGCGTCGACCAGATCCGGTTTCTCTGCCGCGCGGGTCTGTCTGACAGTCGAAAGAATGCCGCCGCCGGCCTCGAGGATCTCGAGATAATCGGCGCCTTTGATCTTCAGCTCAAACTCGTTCAGGCGGTCGCCGGCGAAAATGATGTGCGTGTGGCATTCGACAAAGCCCGGCGAAACGACATTGCCGCCGGCGTCGATTTCGTTTTCCGTCTCAAATCGCGAAAGGATATCAGCTGACCGTCCGACCGCGACGATCAGCCCGTTCTCCACCGCCACGGCGCCGTCGGCGATCACCCCGGCGTCACCCATCGCGCCGCCCTTGAGGGGTTTTCCGTTCGAGGCGCAGGTCACAAGCTGCGCATTGCGAATGATGCGATCCACTATCATTATCGAAAAATTCTATTCTTTCCAATCAATTCCGACAAGCCACGCCACCGAACTAGGAAGCTTCCAAGCTTGTGTAGTATGATTCCTTCACAACGCACAAAACTTGGCAGTCGAAGCGTTTCTCCCGAACGAACTGATGAACCAGAATTCACTTCAGATAACTGAACTTCTGATGAGTTGGAGCAATGGCGAAGAAATGGCGCTGGAGCAGTTGATGCCGGTGGTCTATGACGAACTTCGACGTATTGCCCGGCGGTTGATGCGCGGCCAAAATTCGGAACACACCTATCAAACGACCGACCTGATCCACGAGGCATATCTCAAACTCGTCGACAACAACGAAAAACAGTGGCAGAACCGTGCGCATTTCTTCGGCGTCGCGTCGCGCGCGATGCGGCACATACTTGTCGATTACGCGCGCGCCAAGCAAAGCCAGAAACGCGGCGGCAAAGCCCGCGCCGTGACGCTTGACGAAACCGCCGTCATCTCGAACGACGTATCGGGCGAGATCGTCGCGCTCAACGCGGCGCTCGAGAATCTCGGCAAGCTTGACGGACGCAAGGTCCAGGTCGTTGAGATGAAGTTCTTCGGCGGACTGACGACCGAAGAGATTGCCGAAGTCCTGAAGATGTCGCCCGAAACGGTCAAGCGCGACTGGCGTTTTGCCCGCACTTGGCTGCGGCGCGAACTCGCGGGCTAACCTTGGTTCAAAATTTCCTTCAAACTATTTCGATTAATGTTCTATAATGTCGGAAATCGATACGAATTCCGGAACTTAACTTGGTCAGTTGGAAGCGTTTAACGCCCCGAATGGACGTCGAGAGACTGCAAAACATCGAAGAGATCTTTCACGCCGCGGCCGATCTCGAGCCCGACGAGCGCGAAGCGTTTCTGGACGCACGCTGCGGCGGCGACGCGGATTTGCGGCGGGAAGTCGTTTCCCTGCTTGCCGCCGATTCAGGTGTGGACAGCCTCATCGACAGTTCGCCCAAGTCCCTTGTCCGCGACGCTTTTTCGGCGCAGGCCGCCGAGTCGGACGACGCGGAAAGCGTTATCGGCTCCGAGATCGACCAATACCGGATAGTTTCGCTGATCGGAGAAGGCGGAATGGGCAAGGTCTATCTTGCCCGCGACGGGCAACTTGAGCGCAATGTCGCGGTGAAGTTTCTTTCCGAGCGATTCGCGAGCGACCGTCTGCGTCGCGAACGTTTCTTTCGCGAGGCAAAATCGGCTTCGGCGCTCAATCATCCGAACATTCTGACGGTCCACGAGATCGGGGAGTTTCGGAACACATTCTTCATCGTCACCGAATTCGTCCGCGGAGAGACGTTGAAGGACCGTCTGAAAAGCGAAACTCCTCCAATCGGAACCGCGATCGACATCGCGACCCAGATCGCATCGGCTCTAGCCGCCGCGCACGAGGCGGGAATCGTCCATCGCGACATCAAGCCCGACAACGTGATGATTCGCGAGGATCGGCTCGTCAAGGTACTCGATTTCGGAATCGCGAAACTCGACCCGGCAATCGCCGGAGCGACCGACAGCGAGGCCGAGACGCGCGTTGAGGCGGCGACGACTCCGGGAATGATCATCGGCACGCCGCAGTATATGTCGCCGGAACAGGCGCGGGGACAGAGAGTCGACGCCCGAAGCGACATTTTCAGTTTTGGGGTCGTGCTCTTTGAGATGCTCACCGGCAAGGCGCCGTTCAAAGGAACGACGAACATCGACACCATCGGTTCGATCCTCAAAGACGAGCCCGAAGCAATTTCGACTCTTGTGCCCGAAGTGTCGCGGGATCTTGAGCGGATCGTCGAGAAAGCCTTGCGCAAGGACCGTGACCAACGCTACCAACATATCAAGGATGTAATGATCGACCTCGGCGACGTGCGCAAGACGCTCGAGACCGAAGGTTCCGTGCGTCCGGGAACGCTCGTCGAAGTTCCCCGCGTGACGAGCGACGAATTGCGCGCGCCGGCGTCCCGCAAGCTGATGTTCGCCCTGCTTGCGGCGATCGTGATCGCCTCTGTCGCATTCGGCGTCTACTGGTTCCGCCCGCGAAATTCGGTTGCCGTCTCGGATCTGAGAACGGTCGAGGTCGCGAACTGGTCGAGCACGCCGGGCGAGATCTACAGCGTCGGATCTTTGTCTCCGGACGCGAAGACGCTTGCCTTCTCGTCGAGCCGCAACGGTTCGATGAACATCTGGGTCAAACAGACCGCGACCGGAGAAGCTGTTCAGATCACAAAGGACGATGCCAATAACAAAAGCCCGGTCTGGTCGCCGAACGGCGAGGAACTGGCGTTCTTTGCGACCAAAGACGGTCAGCCGGCGATCTGGCGGATTCCGAAACTTGGCGGGTCGCCGAAGCAGATCGCGGAATTGACTGACCGCGCGACGCAAATTCGCCTCTGGTCGGATTCCGAAGTGATCTACTTCGAAGCGTCGGGCGAACTTTTTTCGGCACGGGCCGATTCCGGAGTGATCGAAAAGCTGACTGATTTTGCCTCGCGCGGAATCAAACCGCGTTCGGTTCACATCGCGCGCGACGGGAAAACCATCGCCTACACGACAAGCGAAGATAAAAAGAGCGTCATCT
Organism: Acidobacteriota bacterium; assembly: GCA_016715115.1. Classification (NCBI taxonomy): domain Bacteria; kingdom Pseudomonadati; phylum Acidobacteriota; species Acidobacteriota bacterium. Next base: position 451,376 of record JADKBM010000011.1, on the reverse strand, counting down.
GGTCGACCAACGTGAGCGGTCGTTCGCCGACCAGGATCTTCGAGTCCGAAAACCAGATCAAAAACCTCGCGTGGCACGCCGACAGCGATCGCTTGTTCTTCAGTTCGACGGTGGACGGGACGTTTCAGATCTTTGTGACCGATACTTCCGGTGCCAAGCCGACGCAATTGACCAACGCCGAAAACGATTGTCTCGTGCTCGACGCCTCCGGCGATGGGACGAAGGTCCTCTTCGGAACGGCGAAGGAAGAATCCGACGTTTGGAGCGTCAGCCTCAACGACAAGAAAGAATCCGGAATCGCGAACAACATCGATTCAGAGCTCTGGCCGGATGTTTCGCCGGACGGAAGGTCGGTTGCCTACCAGTCGATCAAGAACCTCAGCCAGGGCAACAAGATCTTTGACGGGAGCCTCTTCGTCCGCGCGATCGATGGACCGCAGGCCGAAACCCGGATCGTCGAGAAGGGCTTTTTGCCCAAGTTCTCACCCGACGGAAAACTGATCGCCTTCCTCGTGCTTGACGGAGACAAGATCAGTCTCGAGACGATCAAGGCGTCGGGCGGCGAGCGAAAACGGATCGCGACCGGCGTGACGACCATCAGCTATTCGGTTTTGCCCTACAACCGCGTTCAGGCTTCCGATTTCAGCTGGTCTCCCGACGGGCGTTGGCTCGCGTACATATCGGATGAAGGCGGTGGCAGTCTGCGGATCGCAAGCGCCGACGGTTCGCAGCAGAAGGTGATCGCGCCGGCGGGCGAAGGCATATTTCTCTTCTCGCCCATTTGGTCGTCGGACGGCAAACGTATCGCGTACACGTCGAGGACCAGCAATATGGAAGGCCGGCCGACCCTCGGTCTCTTGATCGCGAACGTCGAAGACGTATCGGCGGAACCTAAAGTGACTGACCCGATCTGGACCGGAAATTCGTTTATCAGGTTGGTGGGATGGACGGCCGGGGACAAGGAATTGATCATCGCCTCGGTCGCGCGCGGCGCGCTAAACGCTTCAGCGACAGGAGTTGCGCTTTCACAGATCGAATCGTCAACCGGAAATCTCACCGAGACCGTCAATCTGGAGGAGACATATTTGCACAATATCCATCTTTCGAACGACCGCAAAACGATCGCGTTCAGCGCTCACCGTGACGGCCGCGACAATATTTGGACAATGGCGGCGACCGGTGGCGAGGCGAAACAAGTGACCGGGAACAATGACTCGCGGCTCTATTTTTCGAGCCTCGCGTGGGCGCCCGACGGAACAAGAATCTACTTCGGAAGACAATCGCGATTCAGCCTGCTTTCGATGTTGACCAATTTCAAGTAAGAGGAGAACGAACAACAATGACAGGAATCATCCGATATTCAATAGTGCTTTGCATTTTGCTGATGGCCGGAAGCCTCGGCGTCGCCGCGCAGAAGATCGACTGTACGACCCAGTCCGACACCGACGTCGTGATGGCCGTTTACACGAAGATCAAAGCAAAGTACCCCGAAGCGACGATCAACATCAACGTCACGGCCAGCGCGGGCGCGGTCAAGCTCGATGGTTGGGTCGCGTCAAAGAAAACGCTCGACAAGATCGTCGCGCTCGTCAAGAAGATCAAATGCGTCAAATCCGTCGAAAACCTTCTGACGGTCGGCAAGACCGGCGGCTGCGGTCCGGGACAAAAGGAATGCGGCGGAACCTGCATCAGCGAAAAAGAACCCTGCAACATCTGTCTGATCGAATCCGGGGCACCGGGATGCCTGACCAGTTCACCGACAAAGAAGCAAGACTGACGGCCTGACCGTCAATTCCACGATGAAGTACTTGGCGAAATATATCCTGATCGGTCTGATCGGCGTCTCAGCATTCGGGCTCGCCGCCTTGGCGCAGACGCCCGAAAGTTCGCCGGCGCCGTTGAACACGTTCCAGGCCGATCAGGAGAAATTATGTACGATCCAGCCGATGACGGTCGAACGGACGTACGCGTTTCGCCCGTTGCCCCGCGCCGACCGAAATGCCGGTTGGTACGCGCGCAAATCGTGGATTCAGAAGATCTTCCCTTTTCTAAAAAAGACCGAGACCCGTTTCCAGCTTGACGACATCAGGTATATGGAAAAGAAGATCGGCAGACCGATCCCGATCGACGAGACAAAGCAGACAAAAAAGATCAATTCGCGGATCGAGCAGACGCTGATCGATGAACAAACAGTCGCCGAATCCGCGTGGAACGAGTGGCTGGCGAAAAATCCGAACGCGACCGCTGAAGAACGCGGACGTCAGGAGCAGACGATCCGTTTCAAAGGAATGGCGACCGTCAGGCGGAGCCGGTTCGATTGGCGCGAGAGCGGGCTCGAACTTGGCGATGTCGGGTTCCAGGGTTTCGACTGCAACACCTGCTGGGCCTTTGCGTCGGTTGACGCGCTGCTGATCAGCCGGCGGTTGGCTTTGATGAGGGGACAGGTCAAAGCGCTCGACGACGAGTTTCAGCCAAGCGCCCGTCAGCTCATAAGTTGTATGGTGCCGAAGGATCGGTACTGCCAGTCAAACTGGCACGGCGCGGCCTTCACTTTTATGATCGAGTCGGGACTTCCGCTCGGCGGTTCCGACCGCTACGATCCATCGCCCGCGGCACATCTTTGCGATGCCGAAAGGACGCTTCGTCCGTTGACCTGGGGGTATGTCAGCGACACGCCGCAAAAGGTTTCCGCTCCCGATGAGATCAAGAAGGCCGTTGTGATGTACGGATCGGTCGTGACGATGATGACGTTCGACCGATGTTTGTGGCTTTACGGCTCGGGCGTCTTCAACGAACAGCAGAATCGCGACGGCAGCCACATCCTGACGATCGTCGGCTGGGACGACACCAAAGGCAAAAACGGAGCCTGGCTCGTAAAGAACTCTTACGGCGAGGAGTGGGGCGAAGCCGGATTCGGTTGGTTCGAATACGGCGCGAACAACATCGGCCAGTTCAGTGCGGTCGTTGTCGCCGACCCGAACGAGAAGATAGAATCCGCCGAAAGTCTGAAGAAACCGGCTAAATGAGGCGAACAATGCAGTTTATCAAGAATCTTCGAATCCGAGCTCTGGCGGCGTTGCTGCTGTTCACATCGATGCCGACTCCGGCGCAGACCTCCATTGCCTCGCTCGATTTCGATCCGCAGCGCGATGGGCTGGGATTCAAGAACTACCGCAACGAGGGCGACCGTTGGAAGGACGATCTTCAGCCCGACGATCTGGTGCGGATGTTCGGACCGCGGACATCATGCGCCTCGTTGGACGGCGGACGCTGCAACTTGCTGAATCCGGCCGCCGATCAATGGAAACAGGAGATGCTCGACGCGATGGACACGGGCCACTGCGAGGGAATCGCCGCGGCCTGTCTGCGCCTCAGGGCCGGAATGCCGTTCAAAGGCAAGGCATCGCCGACCGCTTTTCAACCAAATGTTCAAAAAGTCTTCGGCCTTTCGCGCACGAACGATCTCGAGAATTACATCGCCTCGTTCTGGGTCACGCAGACGTTTGACGAAGTCAAAAAACTAACCGCGCAAACGGCCGCCGCCGGGCCGGTAAAGATCGCGCAGACGCTGTTTTCCGCGTTTCGCGACAAAACCGAAACCTACGTCCTGAGATTTGCCAAATTCGAGCCAAAAACAAACCGCATCACCGAACCGCACGCCGTTCTTCCGTTTGCGGTCGAGGAACGCTCCGACAGCTTCGTAATCACCGTTTACGACAACAATTTCCCGGGGCAGACGAGGTATGTGACCGTTTCGAAGGCTGCCCCGCAGCGCTGGCAATACAATTCGAAGCCCGATCCGAAAGGAAAGGCGGATTATGTCGGTGACCTTTCGACCCGCACGCTTGAGATCACGGCGACGTCTTGGCGCGAGGGCAGATGTTTCGCCTCAAAATGGCGCAAGGGCGTCGAGCGCGCCGGTTGCGGTTTCGCGGGGAATTTCGGCCGCGGAGCTTCGTTCGTCAATGCTTCGTTCCAGCAAACGGCCGAGACGGCTGAGTTTTTCCTGACCGACGAAGGCGATATGCTCGTCACCGACCCGAACGGCGACAGCCTCGGATACGACCCGAACGAAGATTACTTTTACCGGGATATCGACGGCGCGCTTGTAAGTTCGATGATCGGCGGATTCTTTGAGGATGTTCCGCATTACACCGTTCCGTTCATCGAAAGCGACACATATGTTTACAGCGTTCTCTTTTCCGGCAAGCATCTCGACCAAGAGAGCGATCTCGATTTCGTTTACGCCGCGCCCTATTTCACGGTCGGCCTCTCCGGCATAAGGCTCGATCCGGGCGAAACGCTCGAGGCCAACATCTCTACGAACGGCGAACAGATCACATTCATCTCGAGCGCCGACGGCGAAACGCCCGAGGTCTTCTATGCTTTCGACTCTGAAGATGATGACAAAGCCAGTTACTTCGCATATGTCGGCGGCGTCCAGATCAGCCGCGGGAAAAGTCTTACCCTCGATTTCGATTTCGATAACGGCAAGCTGCTTTTCAGCGACGACGACGGCAACGAAGACTCATACGACATCACGCTCATCCGCGTCAATTCCGACGGCACGGTTCAGGAATATAAAAACGACAATTTGAACATCGGTACGGCCGACAAATATGAAATGGATTTCGGCGACTGGGACGGCGAAGGCGATATGTGTTTTAAGGATGATGACGATGCCGACGGTTTCGCCGACGAAGAATGCGAAGAAGAACCCAGCGACGGAAACGGCGGAAACTAAAAAGGCGCGCGTTCGTGAATGAACGCGCGCCTGTTCTTTGTCCTTAGTTTGCGACCGGATTAACAATGGTGTCCTGATCGACGTTCAGCACCTGCGGATTGAACTCATAGCCCTTTCCGACGACTGTCAAGACATAACCGCCGCCGACCGGCACGCCCGAAAACTCATAGTTGCCAAAAGCGTTCGAGATTGCTCTGCGCCTCTGCCCGTTGGCGTCGGTCAACGTAACGGAAATTCTCGGGATTGGTGCGCCGTTCGAATCAGATACACGGCCGCGCACGGAGACCGACGCAGCGGTCGGTGCGAGACTTCCGCCTGACCAGTCAGAAAACGTCGTCACGCCGGTGACACTCAGCGTATTGGCCGTCGTGTCAAGCGTGAACGGGGTCACCGCCGAAGCCGTGCCGCCGGTAATTCGGTAAAGCTGGTAGCCCGATTCGACTCCGACGACGTCCGACTGCAGATAGTTGAAGACGAGATCGACGGTTACGTCACCCGATTCGGTCAGTGTCCAGTAGCGAGCCAACGAGTTCGACGACGCCAACTGCGGGTGCGCGCCCTGTGTCGTCGAGATCGTCAGGCTCGACGGATTCGCACCAAGCGCGGTGACCGTCGCGTTGACCGGCGAATAGCCGTTGGCCGAGCCGACCGAATAGGCGAATGAACCCGTGGCACAATACTCTTTGCGAAGATTGCCGCGAACATAGCCCGTCGCCGACGCGTTCGAGATCGAACCACCGCATCCGATCGTGATCGTGGCTGAGCCGGAATCCAGAATTCCGCCCGCCAGGTTCAATGTACCGTTGACGAGCAAGTTGCTGCTCAAGGTCCGATTTCCGGAAACCGCCAAAGTGCCGCCCGAATTGACGACGATCGTCGCCGCCGAAGGATCGACGTTAAGCGTTACAGTTTGGTTCTTCGCGACGACGGCATCATCGCTCGCCGTCGGCACCGAACCGCACCCCCAGGTCGCCGCCGCGTTCCAGTTGCCGCTCGTGACGACCGACGAACATGGCGGAATTACCTTCGCCCACCAAACCGCCCAGCGACCGGTGTTGTCGGCCGAGCAGTCGCCGCCGACGGCGGCCTCAGCGTACTCCTGAAGCGTCCAGAAAGTCATATCGTCGGTCGGATCGACCACCGTGTTGCTATAGTCGCCCCATCGATTCGTTCCTCCGCCGAACGTTTTGCGGTAGCACGCGATGCCGTTCTTGTAGCGAACAGGATCACGCGTCGTGGCGGTAGTGTCGGTGATCCCGCGATAAGAATACGCGGCGCTCGCAAACGTGGTCGATGAGAATGCCGAGTATCCCACCAACGCCTGGCCGGCAGCGTTGACGGCGATGCTCGGAAAGGCATAAAAATTGGAGCCGGACGCATCGTCGATTCGTCCCATTTGCTGAACCGTCCCGTCGGTCGGTTTGAACTGCCACCATTGCGCCGAAGTTCGGCTTGGGCTTGTCAGGAAGATGGTGTGCGCCGCCCAGACCGAACCGTTTCGATAAACGGCTCGCTGCAAACGAGAATCGTTGTTCGTGATCGTCACCGCTCCACCGTTTTGCGGCGCGCTGACGGCGGTCGTGCTCCAACCGGTCGAGGTTGGGAAAAGTCCCGTCGCGGTCAGTGTCGGCGAGGCGGCGGTTCCCGTGATCTCGTAGATTCGAAGACTTCCGCCTGCCGAATTCCAACGTTGAATTACATAAAGCGAATTGATCGAATTGTCGAATGTCTCGACAGGTTGATGCACGTTGCCGAGTGATGTGCCGAGATCGGCCTTGGAAACCGTTGGTGTCGGCGCCGCCGCGTAGAGGGTGCTCTTGTCGAAGATGTAACAATTGGCGCCGCTGAACGCATTTCCGGCGACGGTAAAATCGTTTATCGATACGGCGATCCAATTTTTGTTGAACCCGACCATCGGATAATCGGCCCACTCAACATTGGCGCCGTCGTGATCGTATCCCCAGAAATTCCAGGTTCCCGTCGGATCGTTGGTTTGCGAAACCGCGATCAGAATCTTTGACGTCGCGACCGCCGCATCGTCGACGGCGACGCAGATCCAGCGATCCTGGTACGGATCAAACAACACTCGCGGGTCGAACGTTCCGCCGCCTCCGCCGACGCTCGCGAAGAAACTGTTGAGGGTCACGGTGCTGACGGTCGCGCCGGTTTTGGACTGAATCCGTACCTGCGTGTTGAGCGCCGTCATTATGTGATTCGGCCCGACGGCCCCGTTCGTATCCGGCGGGATCGACGTGTTGGTATCGCCGATTCCCTGAAAATCAAGATTCGGACTCGGCGAAGCAACCTGGGGAACCAAAGGGTTTTCGGCAGTGATCTTCGAATGATCGAAAAACATCCTCGGATTTCGTTCGAAAAGCGATTCCGGCACCGGAGGCATTTCTTCAGCAGGCGGATTGCGCGGGCGCTTCCCCTTGCTCTTAAGGATGTACTCCATATCGGGCTTCGGCGCGAGCGCGTCTCTGCGGAGCATTTCGTCCAAGGTATCGACGGCAACGACATCCGGAAAGACCCTTTTGGAAGGAAGTTTCTGTTCGGCGAAGATCCCCGGTTCGCTTTGCTTTTCGTTCTGGGCAACAACAGCCGTTCCGGGCAGATACAAAAACCCGATGACCGCGCAAACGAGTGCGAGTCCCAACGCGTAAATACCGTGCTTCATCAATAACTCCTCTTTCTGTTCGACGATTGGTCGCCGGATCGACGACGGTGGCAAAAAAACGGGGGGACGAATGATGCTTGAATCAACGTCGATTTCAAGCCCAACAGATTTCAAACCTGTTTATGGAGTTTCGCAAAATTCAAAACCGATTGCAAGTGTTTTTCTGCCTGACGCGTTGGCCTTGACCCGAACGAATCTCTTCTGTGGAGAATGAACGCAATGCTGATCGCGTCGACATTCTACTTCTACCTTTCGCTCATCGTTCTGAGCACAGGATCTCGGACTTAAGAAACTTACTCCCGACCGATCCCCAGCGAGTCCGCGACCCGATTGATGTAGTTGAACCACGAGGCGATCAGAGTGATCTGGAGGATCGCGGTGTCGTCGAACCCGGCGGCGCGGAGGCTGTCGTGGTACTTCGGATGGATCTTTGTCGCGTCCTTCGTCAATTGCACGACGTAGTCGCACATCACCCGTTCGGCATCCGTGATCGGTGCCGTTTTGTAGTCGGCGCGAAGCGCGTCGACCATTCCGTCATCAAGTGTTACGCGACGCAGAAACTCTGCGTGAGACTCCAGTCAGTAATGGCAGTCGTTGGTGACTGAAACCATCGTCGCGATCATTTCGTGCTGGCGGCGTTCGAGCGGAAGTTCGGGCGACATCAGCGCCGCGAACGTCATAAATGCGTGATAAAGCGCATCCGGGATGAGCGTGTGCGAGTCGATGATCGATTCGTCGATCAGGCTCGCCTTCGGCGCCGGCGCCGCGTATTCCTGCGGATAACTCATCCGCGTTTTCATCAGAACCTCGCGCAACCGTTCGTCCGCGTTTTCGAAGCCGATCGTTTTTATCCAAGCCATAATAATTTCGGATTTGTGATTGGGGATTTCGGATTTTGTTTCCGGCCATCACTCGGTTCCGATTCAGCTATTCTATTCACTCTTAGCGGAAAACGGAAGGTCGTACCAACGAATGAATGCCTTGACCTTATCTAGTCGTCTCCGGTAATCCGCAATCAGAAATCACAAATCCGAATTCCTTAACATTCGGTACACCGGTATCCCGAGCAGGACGACCGCGGTTCCGATGATCGTCTGGAGCGGATTTTTCATTGCGATCATCAGCAGTACGACCGATGTGATCAACAGGAAAAAGACCGGCGTGACCGGGTAGAAAAGCGTCTTGTAACCGTCGAATTCCCTTTTGCGGATCCGAAACAGTCCGGCGACCGAAAGCGCGATGAACAGCACAACGATAAAAAAGAAATAACCGATGATCTCGTTGAAGGTTCCGCTCAGGATCAGGAGCGAAGCGAGCGCGATCTGGATCAGTGTCGCGCGGTGCGGCGTCTGAAACCGCGGATGAAGTTCGCCGAACGATTTGAAGAACAATCCGTCCTGAGCCATCGCATAATAGACGCGCGGCGAGACCATCAAATAGGCGAAAAGCGTCCCGAGAACTGAAACAATGACGACCGCGGCGAAAACCGCGCCTCCGACCGGGCCGAACATCGCCACGCCCGCCTGGGCCGCGAACGTCTCGTCGCTCGTGACGCTTCCGAGCGGAACGAGGTAGTAGAAGACCGCGCTCGTCAGAATGTAAAGAACCGTGATCACGACGACGCCGATCGTCAGCGCGCGCGGCACGTTCTTTTCGGGATCTTCGATCTCACCCGACAGACGCGTTACTTCCCACCAACCTGCAAAAGCGAAAAAGGCGCCGACGATGCCGCCGGCGAAGGCTCCGAAGGTGTCTTTTGGAACCTCAAAGAACGGCCGGAAATTGTTCCAGTCGCCAAACCCGCCGAGGAAACCGAAAAAGATAATGAAGAGCAGCGTTCCGATCTTCAGCACCGTCAGCGCTTTAAGAAAATTGGCGCCGATGCCCGCGCCGACGATGTTGATCAGTCCGACGATGACGACGACCGAAACGGCGAGCAACTTTTGGCCGAGAGGCGACAACTCGACCAAAAAACCAGCGTACGCCGCGAGCCCGACTCCGAAAACGGCCGTCAATCCCGGATCGAGCACGAGCAGAACCATCCAACCGTAAAGAAAAGCCGTACCCTTGCCGTATGCCTCGCGAAGATAGACGTAACTGCCTCCGGCCTCCGGGTAGCGCGAAGCCAATTCGCCGTAGCAAAGCGCGCCGCTGAGCGTCATCAAACCGATGAAGATCCAGATCGCAAATAGCCAAAATGGCGACCCGACCGACTTTGCCATTCCCGCCGGTGTCAGGAAAATGCCGACCGCGATAACTTGTCCGACGATCAGCGCGACGGCAGTTGTAAGTCCGAGATTTCGCTTTAGTTGCATTGGTTTGGTCACTGGAGCGCAAGCCGACTGGAGCGCAAGCGTCCCCGCACTGGAGCGCAAGCGTCCCCGCACTGGAGCGCAAGCGTCCCCGCTTGCAATGAGCGCGGAGCGCGAACGGCGCCGGGGAAAAGTGCGCGCTGAATCCCCAAGGCTTTACGGCGTTTCACGCCGTTGCAAGCGGGGACGCTTGCGCTCCAGTGCGGGGACGCTTGCGCTCCAGCGGGGACGCTTCAGCCCTAGAACGTGAATCGCGCCGCGAACTGGAAGGCGCGCGGGCCGCCGGAACCGAACACGCCGCCGGCGGTCGTCACCGGCTGACCGAATCCGGCCGTTCCGAGGACGTTGCCGAACCCCGAGTAATTCGTGTTCGAAACGCCGAGAATGTTCGTCGTGTTGAAGACGTTGAAGACCTCGACGATCGGCTCAAGCCGGAATCGCTCCTTAAACTTGAAGACCTTCGAGAAGCGCAGGTCGAGCGAACTGAAATTATCGTTGAATCGCGCGTTTGCCGGAGCAAGCGGAAGGCGATTCGCGACCGCTTGTCCGGCGTTGTACGCCGTCAGAAAAGCGTTCAACTCAGACGCGTTCCCGAACAGACGCCCGCCGGCGTTGCGCTGAATCGCAGGAACGCGGTTGGCGCCGCCCGGCACGAGAATGTCCATCGGAACGCCCGACGCCAGCGTCAGGATCGGCGACAAACGAAAGCCGTACGGCATCTCGATTGTTCCCGCGAGCGTAAAACGGTGCCGTTGATCGTTCGGCGTCGGTCCGAAATCGAGCTGCAAATTGTTCGGATCGAGCGGTCCGTTCGAAAACGGGATCTGATCGTCGTTCGAGTAATTGAAAGCTTTCGAGAGCGTGTACGCGGCGCGGAAACCGAAACGGTCCGCGAAGCGTTTTTCGAAACTGAGCAGAAGGCCGTCGTAAAAGAACTTGACGCTCGATTCGAGGTTGACAACGCGGTCCGGGCCACCGACCACAGGGTTGTTGACCGTACCGATGGTGCGTCCAATGATGAAATTCGTCCCGAAATTGCGAAGATAGTCCGCACGAAGTACGAAGTTTCGGTAGAACTCCCACTGAATCCCCAGATTCGACTGTTGGATCATCGGATTCTCAAGATCGTTGTCGATGATATTGATACCCGAGGCGCCCGCGCCCGGCAAAACAAAACCGATGTACGGATTCTGGATGGTCGGAGCGAACGGCAAAAAACGGCCGTTTTGGTCGAGAAAGATCGGCACGCCGTTCGGATCCGTCAAAGCGTTTCCGGCGCGAACCTGAACCGGCAGCGCGCGTCCGTCGAGCCCGCGTTCGAGCGTGATCAGTTCGAGCGTGACGCGGTCGTAATAGATCCCGTAACCGCCGTGAATGCTCAACTTGTCGTCGAGCAACGCGAGATTGAAACCGACCCGCGGGGCAAAATTATCCGTGTCGACGCTGCGGTTTCCGCGATAGAACGACGCGACGAGCGGATTGATCCCTCCGTACCCGGAATTGTTCTTGACGTTCGTGTCGACCTCGTAACGCAATCCGAGGTTGAGCGTCAGATTCGGGAGGACGCGCCAATCGTCCTGCACGAAAAAGGCGAAATAGTTGTTGTCGATATCCTGGAGATTCAGATCCTGATTCGGCAATCCGCTGCGAAGCGTGACTGCGAACAGCAGATCGCCGTCATCGATCCGGCCGTCGTTGTTGCGGTCGAAGTTGGCGAAGTCCTGAACGAACTCGATCCGGCCCTGCCGGAAAACACCGAGATTCAGGGTTCCGTCGATTCTTTGGTATTCACCGCCGAACTTGAGCGTATGCTCGCCGAGCACCGCCGTCATCGCGTTCGTGAACTGCAGGCGATTTTGTTTCGTCGCCTGCGGCACGCGAAAACTCGCACCGTCCAGAATGCTCGGGAAGGTGAACTGGATGCCGTCGACGGTTGGCGCCGTGTCGTTGTCAAAGTTATTGACGCTGAAGCTGAAATTATTAACGAACTTGGGCGAAATGACGCTCGTCCAGTTCGTCATAAACGAATGGAAACGGTTCTTCAGGATCTGCCGGTACGACGCCGAACCGATCGGGCGGTCGAGTTTGCTGGCGTCGGTGGCGTCGATGTCCTCAAACGAATAACGAAAATTCACGTTGTTCTTCGCGTTCGCCTGATAATCCAAACGGCTGTTCAGAAGAAGATTCTTGAGCGGCGCGGTCGCGAACCCGCGCGTGATCGTGCGCGTCGCGACATTGCGGATTCCGACCAGCGTCGCGCCGTCCTGATCGCGGTATTCGGCGGCTCCGAACGCCCAGAGTCTGTCCTTGATGATCGGCCCGCCGAGCGTGAACGAATACTGCTGGCGGTCGAAAGGGGGCGTCGGTTGTGACCGGTCAAAGGTCGCGGGCAGTTCCTGCAAACGCCGGTCGCGTTCATAGAAAGACAGCGACCCGCGCAGACGGTTCGTACCGCTTTTGGTGACGATGTTGATGATCGACGACGCCGAACGGCCGAACTCGGCGGAAAAGCGGTTCGTCGCGACCTGGAATTCCTGGACAGCGTCCTGCGAAATATTGATCAGCGCACCGCCGACGAGGTCGTCGTTGTTGTCGGTTCCGTCGACCATCACGTTGCCGCCGCGGCCGAGCTGGCCGGCGGACGAGATGACGACGGTGTTCGTTTTCGTCGGATCAAAATTGGGCGCGATCGAGTTTCCAGGGGTAAGCAGCGCCAGTTCGAGAAAATTGCGGCCATTGAGCGGCAGATTTTCGATCTCGCGGGCACCGATCACTTCGTCGACCTTTGAAGTCTGAGTTTCGACTAGCGGAGCGGCGTTCGTGTCGTCGATCGTGATCGTCGTGTCGAGCGTGATCACCTCGAGTCGTTGGTTTCTGGTTTCGGTCTGTCCGACCGCGAGAACTACATTGACTATCTTGACGGGCGTGAATCCAGTCGCCGAAAACCGAATCTCATACTCGCCTGCGGGAAGGCTCGAAACGACGAAAATGCCCTCGGCGTTGCTGGCTACAGTTCGCACAAGGTTCGTCGACGTATTTCTGACTGTTACCGATGCATTCGGAATCGACGCGCCATTCGGATCGCTGACGACGCCGGTAAGCGTTGCGCTTGGCTGTTGAGCAACGACGTGGGCGCAAAAAGCCAGGCCGGAAAGAAAAAGAAGTGCGACAAAAAAGGGGGATTTCATAAACAAACAATCTCCAAATAAACTTTACGAAAGTGTAAAGTTTAGAGCCGACGATTGTCTAGTTAGGATCCGATTTTTTCGAGCCCGTCGGAGAAATCGATGTGGCGGAGCACAGGCACGGACGACAGCGCAACGCGACGCGCCAGCCCGCAAACGCTACGTCCGAGCGGACGCAGTCACCCTCGCATTTGACGACTGGAGCGCAAGCGTCCCCGCTTGCGCTCCGGTCGCTTTCGCGTTCCAAACAAGCGATTTTGGTGTCCGGCTAATGCCCGGTCGCCGATTTCACTGCGTCCGTAACCGCGTGGTGCGGATCGGGCAAAAAGAAGAACAGGATCCCGAGAATGGTGTAAACCGCGAGGAGTTGGAGTCCTTCGACCCAGTTGCTTTCGCCGTCCGACGAAATCTGCTGCGCGATCAGGACCGAGGCAATGACCGCGACGACTTCGGGAATCGTGAACTCGAGATTCATCGGCTTGCCGAAAAGATAAGACGCGAAAATCAAAATGGGCGCGACGAATAGCGCGATCTGCAAACTCGATCCGAGCGCGATACCCAAACTGAGATCCATTTTGTTGCGCATCGCCATCAGAATCGCCGACGAATGCTCGGCCGCGTTGCCGATGATCGCGACGACGATCACGCCGACGAACACTTCGGTAAATCCAAGCGCACCGCGCGCCGCCTCGACAGCGCCGACGAGGAACTCCGAAATCAAGGCGACGAATCCGGTCGCCACCAGCAAAACCGTGATCGCTTTCCCTTTTGACCAGTGATCGCCGGACGCTTCTTCTTCCTCACCGACCTCCTGCGCCGAACCCTGCATCGCCTCTCCGACAAAATAGCTTTTATGAGTGACGAGCGAAAAATAAAGCGTTCCCAAATAAGTAAGAAACAAGACGATCGCGATCGCCAGACTCAGGTTCTGCTCTTTCTCCGGCGTCCAGCCGCCGTTCGCAACGGGGACCTGCGCCGCAACCTGATGGAAAATAGTCGGCACGAGCAGCGCGATGGCCGCCAGCGTCAGCGCCGTCGCGGTGGTACTCGCGGCGGTGCGGTCGAACTTCTGAATCTTGTACTTCGCTCCGCCCGCAACAACCGATAGTCCGAGTACAAGCAGCATATTGCCGATGATCGAACCCGTGATCGATGCCTTGACGACGCCTTCGAGTCCTTTTGACAGCGCGAAAAGAGCGATGATCAGTTCGGCCGCGTTTCCGAATGTCGCGTTCAAGAGCCCGCCGATCCCTTGCCCCATATGTTCGGCAAGATGCTCGGTCGCTTTTCCCATCCACCCGGCGAGCGGAATGATCGCGAGGCACGAAACGATAAAAAGCGCCGTCGGATTCTCGAACGACGGGACAAAACGCAGAGCGACCGCGACCGGAATGAAGATCAACAACCAATCGAGCGACGGTCTGAGCCAAGATGAAGTTTGGGTTTGTGTCATTGGAGTTTAGTGGTGCGGTGCGAGCGTCTCGACCGCGGTTTGAACCTCTGGCAAGAAATAAAAAAAGAATTCCGAGCACGGCATCGACCGACAGTAATTGGACTCCCTCGAGCCAGTTGTTTTCGCCGGCGAGACCCTTTGTCCGGCACAAATATCAAAACACCGATCAAGCGACGGCTTGAGCCAGGATGAAACGGGTCTTGTCATACTTTGCTTTCGATTAGTTTGAACCGACGAGTAGTTTAACCGAATTCCGTGTCCGCGCAAAAAACCGAAACCGATGCAGGATTCCCGCACGGATCGGGAGGGACAACGCAACCCGCTTGCTCCGGCTGTTTGACCAGCACTGTTGCCCTTGGTTACTCTTGGTTCAGCACTTTTTTTTCAAACACTATGAGATCAATCAACTTTCTTGCGACTGCGGCGATTTTGTCGTTTTCATTCTTCGGCTCACTTTCTTGTTCATCGCCGGCGGCTAACAACCAGGCCAATTCGCCAGCAAACTCCGCCGCGCCGGCCGCGAACAACAAGGCGACTGACAATTCTTCAAGTACGACCGCGAAATCCAATGTAACCGAGTCCAAACCGGCGGCCGCCGACAAGTCGGCCTGTCTGACCGCAAAGATGGACGGCAAGAAACTGATCGCGTCGCAGACCTTCGTCTTTGACAACGAACCGTTCAAGGGTTCGTGTTTCGTGACATTTGCGAACAGGGAGGATATGGTCGATGAAAAAGACGTCCCGCGCGGATCGACATTTCACATTTTCAAAGACGGCAAGAAGGTCTTCGACTTTCCGGACGCGTTCGCCGGAACACAGGCCTGTTGGGTCGAAGCGGTCGGCTTCGAGGACCTCAACGACGACAAGAAAACCGATGTGATCATCGCCGGCAGTTGCCTCTCGGCGAGGGATTCGTATCCGCAAAACGCGGTTTACAGCAACGAGGGCAACGGCTTCACCACCCGCGACGAATCAAACGAACTTCTCAACGAGTTCAAGACCGTCAAGGCGATCGGCGACTTCGTGAAAAAGAACGCGGGCAAATTCTTCTAGGCGGGTTCCGCAACCCGAAATCGCTGCCGTTCAAAACAGGCCTTTCAGCGCTTTCGCGATCGTGACGTAACCCCCGAATTCCTGAGGGCGAGCCGGATATCGGGACCGGAAAACGATCAGCCGGGGGCCGGCGGCATATGCCGACAGCACGGAGTTCTGCTCGAAAAACCTTGCAAATTCGGGCTTGATGATCGCCCTGATCGCGGCCTCATCGTCGCCGTACAGGTAGAACGCGTTCGAGAACGTCGGAAACTCGGGAAAGTCGATATCATTCCGTCCGGCAAACTGAAGCGCCTTTTCCAGAATCCCTTCCGGTCTTACATAGAATCTGGGAAGGTTCAGGCCGGTCGATTCAATGACGCACATCGTTTGGCGTGACGTTTGCGAACCGCCGTTCGGTCCGGTGTTGACATACGCGAGGTCGAAGACTCCGATCCGTTCGCCGCCGCGGGATCCTGTCATCAGATTCTCGATCCGGCTCGGCGAGCCTTCGAAGATCTCAAAATCCGCAAGAAACGGGAGCGATGAAAGTTCCGAAGCCTCCGTAAATTCGAAACCAAGGCGGTCGGCAACCGCTCGAAGTTCGACGCTCCGCTTCTTATGGTTCTCCTTTCGTTTCAATCCGACGCGGACCAACAGAAAAACCAGTCCCGCAAAGACAAGCAGAAGAAACAGCGCGCCGAGCGCGAAGATCGCAAGAAGAACATAGCTTGTGTCGATCTGGCCGTTGTTCATCGCGGTCTAGCCGATCGGTTCGCCTGCGGGAGTCGCGAGCGCGGGAGTGCGTTGGCGCGGGGCGTCCGGTCGGGTCAGAAAACGCTCGATGTTCTGCTCGATCAATCGCCGCTGCGCGTCCGGTTTGAGTTTCAGCTCAACCTTCAGGGGATTCGTTGATCTGATGAAGTGCCTCATTCGCCACCGCCCGGACGGCAAGTGAGGCGTCCGGGTTAGCGGCCAGATCCATCAGTCGGTCGATCAAAACCGCCTGCTCGGTCGCCAAGATCGCGGCCGTGTAATTGGTCTTTGGTTTCGGCGATTTCCAGACTCTGGAAACCAAAACATCGACCGTTTCCCTGAAATGCGGATACTTGGCATCTTCGGCGTTGAACTCGATCATCCGAGCGGCACGCGTCGGTTCGAGCAGCGCCGAGATCGCCAGGTCGGCGGCGATCGCGGCCGCCCCGAGCGAATCAAAGACCGGCCCCGTGCGCTTTTCAAAATACTCGCCGGTGCCGTTTTCGAAACCGTCAGCTCGCGGCGGAAGAAGTTTGCGGACGTTTTCGGGAATCGCGAGTTCTTCCGGTTTCAACGTGTCGAGGACGGCATTCATCGCCTCGCGCTGGCGTTCGGGCGCGACGATCTCGCGGAAACGCGCCGGCACGACGCCGTTCTCGCCCTTGACCGCGTAGGTAAAGTACATTCCGCCGACCGATTTGACTGCCGAGACCAGTTGATAACGATGATGAAGATAGAGCGGGATCAACTTCGCTTCGAGTTCGGAGATGGGCGTCCCAGCCGGTACGCTTCGGAGCCCGAAGTCGTTCAAACCGATTCGCCGAACCTCCATTTCGTGGCGAAGCATCGCGACGACATCGTTGCCGTTGTCCCAGATGCTCGCCAAAGGATGCGCCGTTCCAATCCCGCGGCCGTCGTCGTCGGCGATGTAGAGCATTCCGTCCTTTTCGCCCTGCGCGATGATCTTCGCGAGTTCGGCGCTTTCATTTGCTCCGTTAGCGAACTGCGAATACGCATACCTGACGGCGAACTTATCGAAAGTGCCGATGCCGACCGCGTAGGCATTCGAAAGATCGATCTTGCCGTTCCTGAGCTCGACGAGCGGCGCCGGATAATCCATCACCGATCCGCGATCATATGAACTTGCCGCGAAGTTATGGCTGAATCCGAGCGTGTGGCCGACCTCGTGTGCGGAAAGCTGGCGGATACGCGCGAGCGACATTTTTGCAGAGACCTCTTCGTTGTCGCTCAGGTACGACAGATCCGGCGAATCGCCGAACGCGCAAAACCCGTCGGTCGAGGCATATGCCGGAATCATTCCGGTCGCGAGCAGAAAATCCTGCCTGATGCGCAGCGACCCGAGCGAAACGTTGCCTTTGATGATCTCGCCCGTGCGCGGATCCGCAACGGTCGCACCGTACGACCAACCGCGCGTCGAACGATGCACCCAATTGATCATGTTGTAGCGAATGTCCATCGGATCGGCGTCTTTCGGCAGGATCCTGACCTCAAACGCGTTCCGGAATCCGGCCGCCTCGAACGCCTGTGCCCACCACGAAGCGCCTTCGACGAGCGCCGAACGGATCGGCTCCGGCGCGCCGTTGTCGACGTAGTAAACGATCGGCTCGACCACTTCGCTTACCGCCGCGTTCGGGTCTTTTTTCTCCAGACGGTGCCGGGAGATCCAGCGTTTTTCGAGCGCGACGGTGATCGGCGAGGCGTAATCGTAAAACGTGATGCCGAACGATCCGGTGCGCGGATCGAACTTGCGCGGCGTGTAATTGTTGTCGGGCAATTCGACGAACGAATGATGTTCGCGCAAAGTCACGGAATTCGCGGTCGGCGTCACGGACGCGACGAGCCGTCCCGGTTCCTCGCCGGCGAACGTGAGCGTCGTTTCGACCTCGGTATTCTTCGGAAAGCCTTTGGTCCGTTCAAGATAGAAGGCGCTCCGCGATTCGTCGACACGATAGCTTCCCTGCCGCGACTGCCTCAAGCGATCGGCAACGCCGTGCGCATCGCGCAACAAAAACGCAGTCGCGTCGACGAGCACGCGACCGTCCTTCTCGGCCTCGACCTTGAACCCGAAAATGATCGATCTCGCGAACGAATCGGCGACCGCCTTGCGTTCGGCGTCGTCAACGCTCAGCGCCCGATAGCGGTAATTCGGCTGGACGAGCATGATCTTCTGCCCGACGCGTTCGAAATAAACGACGAACGTCCGTCCCATCTGCCCGCGATCGAGCCCGATCGGATTCGACCCCAATCCCGCCGGCAACGAGACTTGATAGAGAAACTCCTGATTGAACCGCGAGATCTCGAGAAACATCTTCCCGCCCTTCGCGTCCCAGTAGAGCGGCATAAAGCCGTCGATCCTCTGGAGCTTTTCGATCTTCTTGTCGAACGATTCTTCGGGTTTTTCCTGTGCGAAGGCGGGGAATACGGTAATCAGCGAGATCAGGATGATGGCGGCGATTCTAGACATATTTTGGGTTCCTCGTTTGTGGGATAAAGGTAAGCCGAAATCGGATTTTGGGCAAGTTCACTTGCACCGGATCGGCAAAGATCACAAATGGGCGCGACGTTGGCTTTTGCGGAAGTCGCTTTTCTTTCGCCCATTGGTTGTTGTAACGCAACCGGGAAACCTAAGAATCGATGTACCCGTCCTCCAGATTCAGGCGTTCCTCACGCGAACGGCCGTCGGCAATGTCGAACCATCTTTGATACTTATGCTTGGCGAGCCCCCAGGCGAATCTTTTTCCTGATCAGTTTCCGATCGACAAGCCCTTGACGGCTCAGCAGAAAGATCGCGTCTTCCTGATCCTTGAATCGTCCGGCGATAAACTTGAGGATAACAAGCCATTCGGGCGTGAGGACCGGAACACCGTCGATCTCGGTGGCGTCCGCGAGCGCCGCCCCAAACAGGTTCTTGAATTCATCTTTCCGTAAGATCCAATCGACCGCGACATCGTTCTTTCTGGTCTTGATCAAATATCGCTCGCCGCCCTGACGAAGATGACCGACGCTCTCGAGCGGCAACAGTTCGCTTGCTATGACGTCGATATCTTTTGTGTTCCGGTCCGAGCCGTACAACGCCATCGCGAGACCGCCGACAACGGCCCAATTGATATTTCTCCGGCCGGCCTCGGCCGCGACAGTTTGAATTGCCTCCGTCGCGGATTCATTATCGAGAAGTTCGAGATTGATCGTCATAATTTATTCCGCTTTCTTAAAATCCGCATCCATCAGAATCCACATATTGGGATCGAGTATCACATTTTCCGGTTCGGCTTTGACATTTATTGAAAACACGTTCGATTTTGCGTTCGCCTGAACCGTCTCGATCTGCGGCTTGTTTTGGCCGGGGTAAAAGACCGCGATCTCGACCGGGATCCTAAAGAAGCTGCCGTCGGTCTGCACTTGATCGAGATTGACGGTGATCTGCTTTTTGCTCACGTCATACCGCCAATTTCCTTTGTATTTGAGCGTTCCGGGCTTGAAGAGCCACTGATCGAAAAAGCCCGCAAGGTCCTTGCCCGAGGCTTCTCCCATCTCCCGCCGAAAGTCATCGACGGTCGCGTTCGAATCGCGATACTTTCGGTAATAGCTTCTGATTCCCTTCCAGAAGTTATCGGTTCCGACGACGCCGCGCAGCATATGCAGCGTCCAGCTTCCTTTCTGATAGATCTGGCTCGTCGTAACGTCTTCCATATTCTTCAGATTATCGTGAATGATCCGGTAATCGGGACGTTTATTGTAAAACGCGTCGACCGAGTTCTTGCTTGATTTGAGGCCTTCGACAAAGGCGTCGCGGCCGTATTGATGCTCGATGAAAAGCAATGTGAAATAGGTCGCGAAGCCCTCGCTGAGCCAAACTTCGTCCCAGTCTTTTTCCGTTACGGCGTTGCCGAACCATTGATGGGCGATCTCGTGGATGATGACGTTGCGCCAACGCACGTTGCGGTCGCCGACGACCGAATTCTCACTGTAGAGGATCGCCGATGCGGCTTCCATTCCGCCGCTGACGCTGTTCGACTGGATGTTTGCGAGCTTTTCATATGAGAAAGAACCGATTGAATCGCTGTAAAACGCGAGCGCCTTTTTCGTGACGTCGCCGTAATCATAGAATCCTGCATCGCGGTCCTGTCGATAGACCCAGCTTTGGATCGATTTTCCATCAAATTCGTCGACATACTGCACCGCGAATCGCGCGACGCCGAGCACGTAAAGCCAAGAAGAGATCGGCACGGATTGCTTCCAGTGCGTGAGGCGCTTATTGCCCGGAAGATCGGTCTCTTCGATCTTGAGGCCGTTCGAGACGACCTGATAATGGCTCGGCGCGGTGACGATGAATTCGCACATTGCCTTGTCAGACGGATGATCGACGGTCGGCAGCCAGTTGCGGCCCTTGTCCGGCCAGTTGTCGCTGAAAAACGTACGGTCGCCGTACTTGTTGTTCGCGATCTTCAACCCTGTCGCCGGAATCCCTTTATAAAAGATCGTGAAATTGATTCGCTGCCCCGCCTTCGCAGGCGCGGCCAGACGGATCGACAGGACGTTTTCGGCGTGCGTGAATTCGACCGGATTTCCGTCGGAAGCGACCTTGCTGACGGCCATTCCCTTTCCGCCGGACGAATTGGTCAGGTCAAGTCGGAGTCCGGACAGTCCGTCGGCCAGAAACCGGACATCGACCGTCGCCTCGCCGACGATCTCGTCCGTCGTGTCCGACAACTCCAATTTGAAGATGTAATTGATGACGTCGATCTTCGAGTTCTTCGGGTAGGTATCGGCAAATGCAAGAGCCGGCAGAGCGGCGGCCAGCAACAAAACGGCAAGCAAGGTTGTCTTCAGTTTTTTCATGTCGTCAGGATCCGATTCATTGAAATGAGGCAGTTGGCCCAATTTGCAATTTTCAATTAATTTTCAAATCTTAGACTTCAGTTAACGCCTCAGTCGATTTCACTCCCTTGAGGGCAACGGCACCGCCGGACGAAATTGGATCAGCCCCTTTTCCGCCATCGTCCGTTCGATCTCTTCGACAGTTGACGGAACGAAGGCGCACAGATTCTCGGCGCCGGTTTCGGTAACGACGACGACGTCCTCCATTCGAATATAGAGTTTCTCTTCGTGGATCCAGATCATCGGATCGATCGTGAAAACCATTCCCGGCTCGAGTTTTACGCCTCGGACCAATCCGACGTCGTGGACGGCCATCCCGACCGGATGCTGAAAATGACCGCGAAATTTCAGTCCCTCTCTGACCGCTTTCAAATGAGCGGCGTTTTCAAACGTTTTCCCGACCAAGTATTGCTCCATTTCCTTCGCGGCCGAATCAAGCACGAAATCCGAAGTCACTCCCGGTCGAATAGCCTTAAACAGCGCATCGCGGTAAGCCAATATAAAATCCGATAGTTTGCGCTGTCCTTCAGTATACTTGCCGTTGACCGGCCACATTCGCGTGACGTCGCTGGTGTAATAACGATAATCTGGAGCGTAATCCATCAGAACCATATCGCCGTCTTTCAGCTTGTCGGTTTTGCGGAAATAATGGCCGAAATAAGCGTTGGTCCCGCCGCCGATGATCGATGCGTACCCGTCGCCTTGCGCCCCGTGCAAATAAAATACGTATTTTGCCGCGGCGTCGAGCTGAAATTCGTAAACGCCCGGTTCGGTGGAACGCATCGCTTCAATGATCGCCAAACCGGCGATCTGCGTCGCCTTTCGGATCACCTCGACCTCTTGCTGAGACTTGATGTTCCGAAGCGAGTCGAGAATCGGCGAAAGATCGCGAACTTCGAATTGGGGAGCGCGCAAATTCAACAGTACCCTGAAACGCGCCTCTCGCGAAGGCTGTCCGTCCCACGGATTGGATGAGACGCGAGCTTGTTCGTTCAGCAACTCATCACGGCTGTCGGTCCCGGTTTCCGCCGGGCTCAAGGGCGTGTAGAGAAGCGGCGGCGGCGGACGAAGCAATCCCTTCCCGACCATATCGGCCGCCAAGAACTCGACTCCGCGCACCTGGTCAATGCCGGTCAACCCGTTGATCAGTTCTTCGTCTTCGGCCGAAAACATCTTGCCCTCGTTGCGTTCGCGGGCCGCGTCCCGATGCGGAAGATAAAGCGTCGTTTTCCGGTTGCGCCCGTCGAGCAGAAGATAAGCGTGGGGAGTTTCGATGCCCGTCAGGTAATAGAACTCGTTCGACTGGCGAAAGACGTTGAAATCGGCCGTGCCGCGAGCGCCCTGAATGATCGCGATCGCATTTTTGCCGATCTTCTCAAAGATGCGCGTCCGCCGCGCGGCAAATTCTTCTTTGGTGAAATCCGGCTGATAGTAATGCTTTTCCTGGCCAAGGCCAAAAATCGGAACAAGCGTGAGCAATAAAACCAGACAAAGCGCCGCTGACATTTGTTTCATATCTGACTCCCTGAACGGGAAGAACCAACGATCATTCGAGGATTACGGCCGATCCGAATCGAAATCCAAGAACCGGACAAAATGTTTACAAATCGATTCCGGGCATAAAGTCATTGCCTTCAGTTGAACCGAGCCAATCTCGTTTTCGATGGCATCCAAAATCAGCCGTTCGATCTTACACTCGAACCCTCGTGCGATCTTGCCTGTCGCCGAAGACGGCGGGCAATGAAGCTTGAACGGCCAGGCTGTGTTCTTTCACCCGTTTCGCCCCGGATATTGCCGTCATCGCGTTTTGATCATCGATCGTCAGTCCCGTTCTCGTTCAACAAAGAATATGGGACAGATGCCGATGCGTCAATTCCGAGCCCTCAAACGTCCGTCGATCTGCTTCGCCGTTCGAGAAGCGTCCGCAATGCGTATTCGCGCGGATTCGCGGAAAATCGCGGACAAACTTTCCACGGCGTAATATTGCAGCGTGAGCGGAAGATGTTCGGATTCGGGCCGACAGGTTGCAATCGACGGCTTGCCTGACGTCATCCAAGCTTGTAAACTACCTAAATGCGGAGTGGTCACCTGCTCCGAAGGTAAACAAATATGACATTGGACTTCAGCGAACGCGAACGCGAATTATTGGAAGAGGTTTTGGGACGTGAATGCAATTCGTTGGTTGACGAAGTGCACCACACGGATTCGTTTGACTATCGCCAAGGACTCAAAGAGAAGCTCGAAATACTCAAACATCTGAGAACCAAGGTTGAGGCGTTGGCTTCCGACAACTAGACCGAACGGTCTGAATCCACACATCTAAAGCATCGCCCGCGGGAAGTCGAACTTCCCGCGGTTCGGTGTGTCGTCTGCGTTTTTGCCCGGACCGGACAATGGCGGACCTGATTGATGATCCGCGAAAATTCGCGGGCAAAACCAGCTGATCTATGGTATGAACGCGCTGGGAACGGGACGATCGGTCGAGATTCCGAAGCCGACGGCAAGTTGTCCGGCGGTCGAGCGGTTACTGTACCAGGTTGCCGTCGACGGCCGGAAAACCGTCGGGTCAAACTTGCCGTCGCCGTCGAAATCGCCCGGCGCCGGAATATCTCCGTTCAAGCCAAACGGGAATGAGAAAAATGATTCGTCCTCGCTTCTGAGAATGTACCAAAATCCGTCTGCCGCCCGCCAGAAAGCAATGTCGGCGCGGCCGTCGCCGGTAAAATCACCCGGAACGGGTTTATCATTCGCGTTTCCGAACTGAAACGCGCGGTTCGCTCCGTCCGAACTGCGGAGATACCACCATTCGCCGACTGACGGCCGGAAGATGGCAAGGTCAGCTTTTCCGTCGCCGTCATAATCCGCGACGACAGGCTTGTCCCCAGCTGCACCGAATTGAAGAATCAGCGTGCCGTCGGTTGATTGTTGAATGTACCAGGTCTGATTCGACGGTCGAAACACGGCCGGGTCGGCGCGCCCGTCGCCATCGAAATCCGCGGGAACGGGGATGTCGCCCGTCGCCCCGAACGGAAAGCTGAAGAATGAAGAATTTTCCGAACGCAGGATAAACCATTCGCCGTTTGACGGTCGGAAGAAGGCAATGTCGGTCTTGCCGTCGCCCGTGAAATCGGCGGGAACGATCTTATCGGAGCTCTGACCAAATTGAAAAGCGCGATTCGCGCCGTCGAAGCTGCGCAGATACCACCATTCGCCGTTTGAAGGGCGAAAAATGGAAACTTCAGTGCGTCCGTCGCCGTCGAAATCGGCCGTCAGATTATTGAGCCTCGAAGTCGTCGTCGTAACCTCGAGTGTAAAAGTCGAGAGAAATCCCGTGTCTCCCAATTCATCGTCAACGACGTAGAGATTCCAGATGCCGTTCGGGTCGGTGCCGTTGAAGACATCCAGATTCGCCGCGCCATAGTTGTTTGAGCCCGGCCCGGGTGTTGGAAAAACGTCGATCGCGCCGGGTTCGATATTGGCGGGCCCGTCGCCGTTGAAAGGCTTGTAAATTCCGCTCGGCGCGCTGGTCGTCGGAAAATTCGCGGCGGCGGATTGGTCAAAGATATAGGTCCTTCCGGTTACACCCGGATTACCGCCGCCCGCATCGGACATCAGAATCGTCCGTTGACCGTTTGGACCGACGAGCAAAATATCCAAATCGCCGGGGAAAGTGTGCGTAAAATTTGTCAATGTCACGCGAACCTTCGTCACCGTGCCGCTCAGGCTGTTGATGTCGGCGATGGACGGATAATTGGACGGTACGCCGGGCGGATTTGTGTTGGCGGTGCGGTCGGCAGGAAAGATGCCGTTGAAATTGGTAAAGCTCTGTCGCGGATCGCCTAACAATCGGGACAGGAAGATGTTCGGCCCCTGCGGCCCTGAAATTATGATTTTGCCGTCCGGCTGAACTGCGATTGCTCTTGCCCAGGTGTTTGTGTAGTTGGACGCGGGAAACTTAAATATCCCGTCGCCGTGAAAAGAAGTATCCAATGAACCGTTGGGATTAAAGCGGATCAGCGCGGAAGTATTAAAGTCTCGCCTTTCAGCAACGATTATCTTACCGTCGGGCTGGAGTGCGGCGGCAGTGGTTTCCTCAAACGGGGCATCATTCGTCGTCGCTATTCCGTCAACATCAAAACTGGTATCGAGCGCGCCCGTCGGGTCGTACCGAACGACTGCGACATCGAAATTTTGACCGGGGCTTCGGGTATAGCCAGTGGCGATGATCTTCCCGTTCGGCTGGATCAGCACTTTATTGAGGAAGTCTTCTTGCCGGACCGAAGTTGTCAGCTTACCGTCTGTGTCAAATGTCGTATCGAGGGATCCGGTTGCGGTGATACGAAGCAAGGCGAAATCAATACCGGTTCCAAATGTGTATCCGCCGGCGACGATCTTACCATCGGTTTGAAGCGCAATGGAGCCAAGACTATCCCCGGCATTAAACGAAGTCTGGATAACGCCGGTGCCGGTCGGACCAAAAGATGCGTCCGGCGTTCCGTTCGCGTTAAAGCGGACAACCAGAAAATCCTGATCCAAATCATTAGTTCCCGTATTGCCTCCCACGACTATTTTACCGTCCGGCTGAATGGCAATATCAAAAAGATCTTGATTGTTAGGTAACACCAAAATGGCGATTCCGTCGCCGTCGAAGGTCGTGTCGAGCGAGCCGTTGCTATTGAAACGGGCCAATGCAAGATTCGTGTCTCCTGTCAACGAAAAACCGGCAACGACAATTTTGCCGTCCGTTTGAATTGCAAGCGCGTTTGCTTGTCTGAGGCTCGGAACTTGCGCGAGGCCGTCGCCGTCGAAGGTGTTGTCGGGCGCACCGTTGACGTTGAAACGCGCAACCTCGAAACCGTTCATCCCGACAACAACCGCCTTGCCGTCGGGCTGAATCTCGATGTCGCCGTTGCCGCCGGTTCCGCTGACCGTCGAATAAAAAACCTTGCCGCCGCTGCCGAAAGTCTGGTCAAGCTGGCTCGCCGCCGCTTCCGCTTTTGCGGGGGTGAATATCAAAATCCCCGTCGCCAAACTGAGCATAATCGCCAAACTGACGGCCCGTTTCAAAACACGGGAGCTTCGGTTGTCACTCATTTTATTCGTTTTCATAGTTTTTCTCTTCTTCGTTCAGAGTTACCGCTTTTGGCGTTTGAAAAACAAATCCGAGAATCATTAAACATCGCGTAGCGATTATCTGAGTTTCGCTGTGTTTTTAAGGCGCGGGAAATAGCGGAACTAGTTGCGCGTCACGTCAGCGACGACTGAACATTGCATAACAAGATCAGTTGTCGCTGACGCGACAAGGTTGCTTGATTATCGCGTTCCGCGCCTTAAAAGACACGGTTAAATTCAATCTGTCGCTGACGCGGCCAAAACAAATTCTTTTTTCTCGGATCTATATTTCAAACAACATCAGTCTTCGAACATCGCTTCAAGTTCAAAGAGATTGTCTTTCAACACGAAACGGCTTGCGCCCGCGGCCAATGCTTCGGCGCGAATTTCCGCATCGTCAAACGCCGTAACCATACAGACATTGGCAGCCGGAAATGCGGCGATGATCTTGCGGATTGCCTTGATGCCGTTCATTTCAGGCATTTCCCAATCCATCAAAACCCAATCAGGCAGGTGTTCTTGCTAAAGCGCAAACGCTTCAAAACCGTCGGCGAATTCGTAGACCTCCCTGACCGAAGCCGGAAGATAATCGCGCACGACCTGACGGACTCTTTCGTTATCATCAACAATCAAAAAATTTTATCAACGCATTATCAAGTTAGACCGTAAACGCGGCGACGGGAATTAGAGTCTCTGCGTATTTTGTATAAGTAGAAGTGCGTATTTTTGAGCGCAAGCAGCGAGTTTCGCCCGCGAATCTCCGCCAATCGGCGCGAATGGAAATCCGGTCCGGATCGCGGCGAGACTGGCCAAAGTCTTGAAAATCGGATGAACGTGCGGGTTCGGAGAGAATACTATCCCGGATCACCAATATGGGAGCTCTGAAAAACTGACATGATGGAAACAAATGGCGTTTCCTCCAGAACACAGAATGGCGGGATGGAGCGGATTTGTTTCACTCAATGGAGACAAAAGAGGATTTCAAGCAACGCTCAGTACCAAATATCCTTCTGTATCCGGTCTATCTGTGGTCATCCGTGTTAGAAACGGCTCGAAACCGCAGTTAAGTAGGTTTTTCAAAACTCCCCAACAGAAAACATCTCCCGCGAAAAACGCAAAATACGCGAAACAAATTTCACGATCGAGAGGTTTCGCTGAAGTTTCGCGTCTTTTCGCGGTCAAAAACTCCCATCGCGTAACTTGGGATTGTTCGCGCCGATTCGCGGAAGTTCGCGGGCAGACTTTCCAAGGACTGTAACAAGCGGATTTTAGAAAGAGGCTCTGCGCCGCGCTCAGAGGAATTCGGAACCGCACGCCGTCGATCTTGCCAAACCGTCAAACGTCGAAAGCCACAGATAACCGTCACGTGATTGCGCCAAGCCCGTGACAGTGTTTTGCGGCAGAGCGTTGGCCGTGGTCCAAACCTCGAAGCCGTATTCCTGCGCGGTCGCATTCAGAATGGACGAGAAGACGATACTCGCGGACAAATTATGAATGACCGTTTTCCGGAGTATGCCGTGACGCACACGATTCTCACGGATGATGATAGTCATATACCGGATCTGCGGTTTTTGCGGCTGGGCGACGATCACTGGCGGGCGCAGAGTGAATCGTCGATGCTGAATTTGTTTTTTCAGTCAATTCAGGAATCGATATAGCCTTCTTAAACGTTTGCTGCTTTACCGTCGGCAAGGTTATACCAACGCTCCAAACCTGATTTGAAAGCCGCCCAAGTTTCAACGCTTCCAACATCAATGATCATTTCTTTTATCTTTCGGCGATCAACCAAACCTTTTTTGCTCAAGAGGAAAACTCCGTCCTCCTGATCCTTAAAGCGTCCGACGATGTACTTTAGAATCACCAACCATTCGGGCGTAAGTATCGGAGTCTGCTGAATCGTTACAGCATCTTTCAATGCTTGTTGATAAAATCGCTTGGCCTCGTCGTTTCGCGTAATCCAATCAACGGCAACGACCTTTTTTTCAGTTTTCACGCTATAACGTTCACCGCCCTGAACTAAAATCCCTTCACTCTGCAATGGCAGTTTATTGGATGCAATAATATCGACGTCTTTCGTCAACCTGTCGCTTCCATAGAGAATTACAGCCAGACCGCCAGCCAATGCCCAATCAATTTTGTTGTCATCTGCCAGTTTGCCTAATGTTTCAATGGTTTGCATCGCAGATTCATCATCAAGCAGATCAAAATTCAGTTTTGTCATATTTTTGTTTCATCATCGGCACCTTGACGCCATTCTGCCTCGCAAACTCGATCGCTTCCTCATACCCCGCATCAACGTGCCTGACGACGCCCATTCCGGGATCCGTCGTCAAAACCCGTTCGATTCGTTTGGCGGCTTCGGGCGTGCCGTCGGCGACGATTACCTGGCCGGCGTGGAGAGAATAACCGATGCCGACTCCGCCGCCGTGGTGGAGCGAGACCCACGTCGCGCCGCCGGCGACGTTGATCATCGCGTTCAGATAGACCCAGTCGGCGATCGCGTCCGAACCGTCCTTCATTGCTTCGGTCTCGCGGTTAGGCGAGGCGACCGAGCCGCAGTCGAGATGGTCCCGGCCGATGACGATCGGCGCTTTCAGTTCGCCGCTCGCGACCATTTCGTTGAGTTTCAGCCCCGCCTTCGCGCGATCCCCATAGCCGAGCCAGCAGATCCGCGCGGGAAGCCCCTGGAATTCGACCTCCGATTGGGCCATCGTCAGCCAGCGCGCGAGATGGTCGTTTTCCGGGAAGAGATTCATAATCGCCTCGTCGGTCTTGTAAATGTCTTCTTTTTCTCCACTTAGCGCGACCCAACGGAACGGGCCCTTGCCCTCGCAGAAAAGCGGACGGATGTAGGCCGGGACGAAACCGGGATAATCGAAGGCGTTCGCGACGCCGTTGTCGAGCGCCCGCTGGCGAAGATTATTGCCGTAATCGAAAACGACCGCCCCGCGCCGCTGATATTCGAGCATCGCTTCGACGTGGCGCGCCATCGAGTCCATCGCGCGTTTCTCATATTCCGGTTGGTTCGATTTTCTGAGTTCCGCCGCCTGATCGATTGAAAGTCCCTGCGGAATGTATCCGTAAAGAACGTCGTGCGCCGAGGTTTGGTCGGTGACGGCGTCGGGCAGAATTCCTTTCTCGAGAATCTGCCAGTGAACGTCTGCCGCGTTTCCGAGAAGTGCGATCGATTTTGCCTCGCCATTTGCGGTAAATTCCCCGACCCATTGCAATGCTTCCTCGAGGCTTTTCGTCGCGAGATCGACCTGTTTCAATTGCAGACGCCGCTCGATCCGCCACGGATCGACCTCGACCAGCAAACCGACGCCGCCGTTGAAAGTGATCGCCTGCGCCTGCGCACCGCCCATTTCGCCGAGGCCCGCGGTCAAAATGAATTTCCCTTTCAGATCGCCCCAGCCGTTTTGCCGCGCGAGCGATCCGAACGTCTCGTAAGTTCCCTGCAAAATCCCCTGCGTGCCGATGTAGATCCACGAACCGGCCGTCATTTGGCCGTACATCATCAGCCCGTCCCGTTCGTATTTGTCGAACTGCTCTTGCGTCGCCCAGTGCGGGACGATGTTCGAATTCGCGATCAAGACGCGCGGTGCGTCCGTGTGCGAGCGGAAAACGGCAACCGGCTTGCCCGATTGGACGAGCAGCGTTTCGTCTTCATCAAGATTGCGCAACGATTCGAGGATCGCGTCGAAGCTCTCCCAATTTCGCGCCGCCCGCCCGCGTCCGCCGTAAACTATCAGGTTGTCGGGATCGAACGCGACGTCCGGGTCGAGATTGTTCTGGATCATTCGGTAGGCGGCTTCGATCAGCCAGTTCTTGCAATGCAGTTCGGTGCCCGTCGGCGCTTTGATGACTCGTTTCATAATCGTGTTGATGCGAGTTTATCAACCTTCGCGGGACGATTCAAAATTCGGGGTGCGGAACCCCGCACGAAGTAACGGGTTAGGCGAGATGGTCCGATTCTGCGCGACCGTCTCCAAGCGACCGATATCGAAGCGCCCCGACCGCTCTGCGGCCGTACCCCCTTACTTCGTGCGGGGTTCTGCATTGACTATTTGTCGTCCTTGTCCGGTTTTCCCCGATCGTCGTCATCGTCGTCGCGGCTTCGCGAGTTATTTGAAGAGTTCGACGGTTTCTTTTGGTCGTCGGCATCGACCTTCTTGACGTTGGTCGCCGAATTAGTGTTCGCGGCCGGCGTAGTCTGAACGGAAGGCGCGACACTCGCTGTCGGTGTCGGTGTCTTCTGTTCCGTCTCGGTCTTCTTGGTCTCGGTTCCGCCGCATGCCCCGAGCAAAACGGCCAACGCAATGATAAGCACTGTATTTTTCATTAATTTCTCCTTTGGTTTAGTCATCATCATCGGACTTTTTCGAAGTCCGAACTTCCGTCGGCGCGTTCTGCGAGGCGACCATCGCCTTTACGCCAAATTCGTGAACGAGCCGTCCGCCCTCGTGCGCGGCGTTCATCAGAACCACCGCACCGCCCGCGTAAAACACCAGAAACGCAAGTGTTACCGGCAAAGTTATCTTGCGTGCGAAGTCCTTTTTGAGGATCATCGGCACGAAGACGATCGCTCCGAAGATCACGGTCAGAGCCAGAAAGATGTTTCGCGTCGTCTCGGCGAGTTCCTCGTGGTTTTCAAGCACCGATTCGACGTTCGCGACGCGTTCCGCGAGTTCGCCGGCAGCGCTGCCGGTCGCAACGGCGACGACCGCGGCGATTGTACCAAGCAGCATCAGCACAAAGGCCGAGATCATAAAAGCGCGATTTTGACCGTAGAAAACGAGTCCGAATACGATCAGCAGAGGCGCGATCAGCAACAGCGCGATTGGAAAATGGACGATGATCGGATGCATGGCATCCCAGGCTGGAATTGGCGGTAACATAATTTTCTCCTCTTTTAGTAGGCGTTGGGCGCCGGGAATTCACCCTCGAAATCCGGCGCCCAACGCGATTCCCCCGATGTTTGGGCGGAGGAATTCTAGCTGACGCTCTCGAATTTGTCCTTTTCGGTAAAATCGACCGGACATTTCGGAAGTGCCGCGTCAGGCGTCGTGAAGCCGCAAACGGGACATACATAGAATGTCTGTTTGTCGCCCTTCCATTTTTCAAGGTTTGCCAGCGCGTCCGCGTAAAGCTTTGCGTGTTCGCCCTCCGCGATCTTTGCGAAGTTGAAGCTTCGCAGCGCATCGCGATTGCCGATTCGGCGGGCCTCGATCATAAAGTCGGTGTACATCGTGTCGCGCTCATATGTCTCGCCGTCGATCGAAGCTTTCAGGTTCTCCTGGGTCGACTTGATCTCGGGAAGCTTGATGTCGTTCTTTGGCGTTCCGCCCATTTTCGTTATCACGTCCGCGTGATTCTTCATATGGATCGCCTCGGCGCGAGACGCGGCGCGAAACAGACTGGCGACCTTGCCGTAGCCTTCGGCGTCGGCCTTTTTCGCATATTCGAGATACTTCGCGCTGGCGTTGCTTTCGCCGTTGTAGGCTTCAAGCAAATTCGCCAGCGTCTTGCCTTCCTGGTTCGGAACCGGAGACGTGTATGCGCCCGTGTTCGTCGTTGTCGGCGCGTTGCCGCAACCTGTCTGGATTGAGACCGCCAAAACGGCGATCGCGCAGACTGATAGAACTTTGATAAATCTCATAACGGTAATTCTCCTCGTACGATTCCCTTTTCGGGTTGACGCCGATTACCGTTACAACTTTCGTTCCATCAACTAAGTTATTGTTTTACGGGGACTTTTCGGGGTTTCTTGCGGCACGCCGGCAACGGCTGTCAAAATTTTTGAACATTGACTGAAGACGTGTTCAAAAATTTCGACAAAACTAGAGCCGGTGTTTCTTTATCTTGTATGCGAGATCACTGCGCGAGATCCCGAGCCTTCGCGCGGCTTCCGCCTGGACGCCTTTGGCCGATTCGAGCGCGTTCACGATCAGCGCGCGCTCAAACGCTTCGACCGATCTCGGAAGATCGACCGCGCCATTTTCGGGTGCGGGTTCGCCGGCAGCCTGCAGATAGAAGTCGGCAGCCGAGATCTCGGCCCCAGTTGCGAGTATGTTTGCCCGTTCGATGAGGTTTCTGAGTTCGCGAACATTGCCCGGGAAATCGTAGCGACACAGTTTATCTAGCGCGGCCCTGCTGATCTCGCGCTCCGGGACCTTGAGTTCGCGCGAAGTCGTCCCCAGAAGATACCGGACCAGTGTGGGGATATCCTCGCGCCGGTCGCGGAGCGGCGGAACGACGAGCGGAACTACAGCGAGGCGATAATACAGATCCTCGCGAAACTCCCCGCGCTTGACGCGTTCCAGAAGGTCCCGATGAGTCGCGACGATGATCCGAACATCAACGGATCGCGGCGTCGTCGCGCCGACGCGGGTCAATTGGCCTTCGGTCAGGACACGCAGCAGTTTTGCCTGCAAATTCAAAGACATCTCGCCGGCTTCGTCGAGAAAGAGCGTCCCGCGATGGGCGGCTTCGAACAATCCCTGTTTTGTGCGGTCGGCGCCGGTGAATGATCCCTTTTCGTGCCCGAAAAGCTCGGATTCGAGAAGCTGTTCCGCAACCGCCGCGCAGTTTACGGCCAAGAAATTCTCGTCCTTTCGCAGACTCCCGCGATGGATCGCCCGCGCGACGAGCTCTTTGCCCGTTCCGGTCTCGCCGGTGATCAAAACCGTCGCGTTGGTCGGCGCGACGCGCGCAATGCGTTCCTTTAGTTCACGAATGACATCGCTGTCACCGAGAATCTCGTCGGCAAAAGCGAAGCGGCGCGCCTCTTCGCGCAGGATCTCGTTGTCGCGGAAGAGTTTCACCCGTTCCGTGGCGCGTCGCACGACAGCCTTTACGACCTCGGCGACGAATGGCTTGGAGACAAAATCGAACGCGCCGGACTGCATCGCTTCGACCGCGAGTTCGATCGTGCCGAAGGCCGTCAGCATCACGACGGGAAGTGAAGGATCGGCCTCGCGACACGCTGCGAGAACCCCAAAACCGTCGCCGTCTACGAGTTTCTTGTCGGTGATGACGAGATCGAACGAGCCTTCTCCGAGACGCGCGAGCGCGGTCGTCAACCCTTCGGCATCGACCACCTCGTGGCCTTCTTCCTGAAGGATCAGCGACAAGATTCGCCGCATGCTTGCTTCGTCGTCAACAATCAGAATCTTTGCCATTTTTCTCAATTCCGGGATTCAAGCGGATCTCAAAGCGGACGCATCCGGTTTCGTTATGAGCGAGCATTGCGTCGCCGCCGTGCGCGCGGGCAATGCTCTTGACGATCGAAAGACCAAGTCCGGTACCTTTCGGTTTCGTCGTGTAGAACGGCTCGAAAATACTATCAGCTGTCTTCGGATCGATCGCGGGCCCCGTGTTCTCAACGTAAAAGGTCGCGGTTGGCGCGAACCCAACGATCACTTTTCCGCCGGACGGCGTGGCGTCGGCGGCGTTTAGCACCAGATTCAGAAGCGCCTGCCTGATCTGCGAAGCATCGCACCTCAGCACACACGGAGACGAATTCTCGATCAACAGTTCGATGCCGTGTTCGGCAAGCCGCGCGCGAGCCAAACCCCCGATATACTCGACGGTCTCCTGCGAATCGCAATCCGCGGTCTCCGGCGGCTTCGTCCTTGCAAAGGCGAGAAAGTCGCCGGTCAACACCTCGAGCCGTTTTGATTCCTGTGTCGCGATCTCGAACATCTCTGCCCGGAGCGGCGAGTCGGCGGGCTGTTTGAGCGCCAGATCGAGACTGCTCGCGATCATCGCCACCGGATTACGGATCTCGTGTGCGATCGCACCCGAAAGCTGGCCGATCGCCGAGAGTTTTTCTTCGGACACGAGTTTCGCCTGCGTCCGTTCAAGCGTCAACAGACTATCGCCGAGCTTCGCCTGTTCGCCGCGGAGAGTCCCGACCAACAGCCAGACGACGATCCCGACGACGTAGAAGATCAATCCGACCGTCGCGGCTTCGAAAAACTCCCCAAAGTCGATCGGCGGTTTCCGTTGAAAGTAGATCCAAACCTCGAGAATCGTCAGGATCACCGCAACGGAAACAACCCCGAGCGTCTTCGGCAGACTGAAATTGTACGCCGCCTGAATGATTGGAATGATCATCAAGACCGAATAATGGCTGTCCGCTGTGCCGCCGAAACTCGAAGCCGTGAACGCGAAAACGATGTTCAGCCAGATCGAAAACACAGTGTATCTACCGAGCTTTGCCGTCGGCGAAGCGTCATCGATTCGTTGTACCCAAGCGAGTTCCAGGATCAAAACGACGAAGCGCGCCGCAAGTGTCGCCAGCAGCAGTTTTGAGGGCGTGCCGATCTCGAAAAGAAAGACAATGTGGACTACGAACAGCGCGGCGAGGACCGCGACATTGATCACGATCAGAACGGTTTGCTGATTTTTATACGATTCGATGTCCAATGCCTTGATCAACGCTTTTCCGGAACCCGGTGAATTGAATATAATTCTCGCAAGTTCCGTGCCCTGAAATCTATGAGAACAATCACAATCTTAGCAGTCATTTTGCTTTTTTCCGCGCTTTCTGCGGCTCAAACGTCGGAAACGGTCATTGGGCCGAATATCACCGGCAAGATCGAGCGCTACAAGAACTTTCCGTCCGACAAGGTCGCTCCGCGCAACGTCGATGTCTGGCTGCCGCCGGGCTTCTCGCCGAAAAAGAAGTACGCTGTCCTTTATATGCACGACGGCCAGATGCTTTTTGACGAATCGACAACGTGGAACAAGCAGGAATGGCATGCGGACGAAGTGCTCGCGAAGCTGATCGCCGAAAAGAAGGTCCGGGAGACGATCATCGTCGGCGTCTGGAACACCCCGAAACGGCGCGAGGAGTATATGCCGCAGAAGGCGTTCGAGATGGCGTCGGCCGATCAAAAGGAAGAAGCGGCGACGTTCGGGATCACCGGCGTGGTTTCCGACAATTATCTGAAATTCCTTGTTGACGAATTGAAACCGTTCATCGACAGGAACTTTCCGACGAAACGCGACCGCGGCAACACGTTCGTGATGGGCTCGAGTATGGGCGGGCTGATATCGCTTTATGCGATTAGCGAATATCCGAACATATTCGGCGGCGCCGGTTGTCTTTCGACTCACTTCCCGGCCGGAAACGGAGTGATGATCGACTATATCCGGTCGAATCTCCCGTCGCCGAAGAATCATCGGATCTATTTCGATTACGGAACGGCGACTCTTGACTCGTCGTACGAACCGTTCCAGCTTAGGGCCGACGACTTGATGCGTGCAAAGGGGTTTACCGCGGAATCGTGGATCACGAAGAAGTTCGAGGGCGACGATCACAGCGAAAAAAGCTGGGCGAAACGGTTGGACGTTCCGCTCGAATTCCTGCTCGGAAAGCGAAAGTAAAGCACCGGAGCGCAAGCGTCCCGCACTGGAGCGCAAGCGTCTCCGGACTGGAGCGCAAGCGTCCCCGCTTGCAACGGCGTGAAACGCCGTAAAGCCTAGGGATTTAGCGCGCTCATTTCTCCGGCGCCGTTCGCGCTCCGCGCTCATTGCAAGCGGGGACGCTTGCGCTCCAGTCAACTTCTTTACGTATTCGGCCATTCGGTGTAAAGTGATGTGAGAAAAGCATTTAGTTACCGAATTCCGAGATTGGGGGAAGGGCCGATGCAGGAGACCGAACAACGACTCGCCGAGCTTCGAAAACGGGTCGAGGATCTCGCCAAGTATCAGGATTATTTCGCGCGTGAGATGGTCGAGATCCGGCGGTTGATGGCATCCCTCGAGACGCGCTCCGCAACACCGGCCGAGCCAACCGCGGCGACCGCCGCCGATCAGCGTTCGGTCTATTTTCCGCCGCCGACGCGCCCGCGCCCCGTTTCCCCGATCGATGAATCGGCTCCGCCGCTATTCCAAACCGTTCCGGATCCCGAAACACGATCCGATTCCTCGAATCTCGAAAAATTCATCGGCGAGAATCTGATCGCGATGGTCGGCGCCGTGATCACCGTCATCGGCGTCGCTATCGGCGCGAAATACGCGATCGACAAGGGCTGGATCACTCCGGTGATGCGCATCGTCTTCGGTTATCTGATCGGCATCGGGCTTTTGATCCCGGCATTTCGTCTTCGCGAGAAGATGTCGAGGTTCAGTGCTGTCACACTCAGCGGATCGATGGCGATCTTCTATTTCGTGACCTACGCCGCCTATTCGTTTTACGATCTCATCCCGCAACCCTTCGCGTTCGCTTTAATGGTTCTGTTTACGGCGTTTACGGTCTTTGCAGCGATCCGTTACGAACGCGTGGTCATAGCCCATATCGGAATGGTCGGAGCCTACGCGGTTCCGTTTCTGTTGAGTCAGAACGAAGGCCGCATCGCGTTTCTGTTCACATATATTTGCGTCATCAACGCCGGGATCCTCGCGGTATCGATCAAGCGTTACTGGCGTTCGATCTTTTACTCTTCTTTTGTGATCACGTGGATGATCTTTTTCGCTTGGTTCAACGGTGGCTACAGTCCGCAAAACGATCTTGGCCTTTCGCTCGGGTTCTCGGCGGCATTCTTCGCCATTTTTTATGCGACCTTCCTCGCCTGGAAACTTATTGCGCACGAGCCATTCGGCCCGGAGAACGTCGCGCTCGTTCTGGCAAATTCATTTATCTTTTTCGGCGTGGGTTATTCGACCCTGTCGGACCAAGAGCAGTACCGGAACTATCTCGGACTCTTTACCCTGGCGAACGCAGCGATCCATTTCGCGGTCGCGGTCTTTATCTTCCGTTTCGCGGCAACCGCGCCGTCGGTCATCACTCTCATCATCGGTCTCGTCATCACCTTTTTGACGATCGCCGTTCCGGTCCAGCTCAAGGGACACTGGATCACGCTCGTATGGATCGCGGAAGCGATCGTGCTTTTTTCGATCGGGCGAATCAAACGGATTTCGCTTTACGAATGGTTCTCGTATCCCCTGATGCTTATCGGCACGCTCGCCCTGTTCGTCGATTGGGCGGAAGCGAGTAGTTTTTTCGGACTCAATGCGGTCGAACCGATCTATCCGATGTTGAACGTCGGTTTCCTGACGAGTTTGTTTTACGTCGCCGGCGGCGCGCTGATCTTGTGGCTCGACGGAAAGCATCGCGAAGGCTCGGTGCTGCCCGTATCGCTGGTCGCCGTATTTCGTTTCGCCGGCGCTGCCGCGGCGACGTTCGCGCTGTACAACGCTCTCAGGATGGAGATCGGAAATTTCTGGGGCCTTCGCCAAGCGGCGACGATGCTCGACGCGGCTCCGACCGGACCCTATTCCCGCGGCGGGAACATCTCGGATCCGTCGATTCCCTACTGGAACGCTATCACGCAGATCGACTACTCGTTGCTATTCGTCGCCGTCGCCCTCGTCGTCAACGGGAAGTACTTTCGGAGCCGGGCGACGGCCTTTGCCGGCGTGGTCTGTTCCGGACTTTTCTTCCTGGTGTTCGTGACCGCCGGTTTTGCCGTCCTGACGGAGCTGCGCGAACTTTATCTGAGGCCCGCGGAAGCGGCGTTTGCAGGCGATGCAGGCAGCATCGCCGTGCGCTACGTGTCATACGCGATCGTCGGATTATTGCTGTTCGCGCTCGCTGCTTTGGCGCGCGACGAGGAACTCTCGACGCTTCCGGGCGCGGTTCGCAAAATCGGCTTCGACGCGCTTCTGCACCTCGTCGCGCTTGCTTGTCTGAGCAGCGAGATTCTGAACCTGACGGACATCTTCGGAATTCCGGAAAGCGAGAAACTCGGACTCAGCATTCTCTGGGGAATTTATGCGCTGTTCTTGATTCTGATTGGAATCGGACGTTCGAAGAAACATCTTCGAATCGGCGCCCTCGCGCTGTTCGCGATCACGCTTGCAAAATTGTTCTTCTACGATCTGGCCGATCTCGGGACGATCTCGAAAACGATCGTCTTCGTTTCGCTCGGCATTTTGCTTTTGATCGTCGCCTATCTCTACAATAGGTTCCGCGACGTTATTTTCAAGTCCGATGAATCGTAAACTACTCATATTGCTGATGCTGCTCGGCGCCGTCGGAGGCTTCGCCCAGATCGACAACTTCGCGCTCAGGCGCGAGATCAACGGCGCGCGGATCGGTTGGGCGCGGATCGTCCTGCCGGATCAGATATACGCCAAGATCTCAGGATTGATGACCGACGTCCGAATCGTCGGCATCCGCCCAAACGGCGAACGATTCGAAGTTCCATACGTATTGCGACAGGTCGCCGAATCAAAAGAAAAGACGGTCGAGTTCAAGGTTGTAAATCAGGTCGCGGGCAAGGGCGGCCGTTTCGTGACATTCGAAGTTCCGACCGCCGAACCCTTAAATTTGATCGATCTGACATTCTCGAAGGAGAACTTCGATTGGAGGGTCAGATTGGAAGGCAGCAGCGACCAGAAAGAGTGGATGAAGATCCTCGACGACTATCGGATCGTTGGCTTCAAAAACACTTTCACGAGCTATTCGTTTACTACTCTTCGATTTCCGGACGCGAAGTTCAAGTATTTTCGGCTGTTCATCCCGACGAATGAAGATCCCGGTTTCGTTCGGGCGTCGCTGATCGAACGCGTATCCGACAAAACGGTGGTTCGGAGCTATCCCGTCAAGTCGTTCAAGGTCTCGGAAGACAAGCCTTTCAGACTCTCTGTGATCGACCTCGAACTTGCCGACCGCGTGCCTTTGAACTCGCTCAGGGTGCGTGTCAAGGACAAGATCGACTTCTACCGGCCGATATCGATCGAATATGTCGCCGGCACGAACGCGAACAACGAACCGGTCTACAAGCGCGGCGCGGCCGACGTTTTCTCTTCGTTCGACAATGAGGGTTTTCGGTTCCCCGTTTTTGCCGCCGATAAACTTCGCATTACGGTCAGCAATCAAGACAGTCCGCCGCTCAGTTTCGAAGCCTTCGAGATCTCCGGAACGCCATACGAACTCGTTGCGCAATTCCCGGAAGACGCCCGGTATTTTCTCGTCTATTCAAAGCCTGAGACCCCGAAACCCGAATACGACATCGCGAAGTTCGCCGACAAGATCCCGGCGACGGTTACCGAGTTGAAACTCGGCGACGAAGAAACGAGCGGCGACTCGGCGCCGGCTTCAAAGCCCTGGATGTCGAGTCCGCTCTGGCTTTGGCCCGTGATGATCGCCGCGATCGTGTTGATGGGATTTTTCGCCTTTCGAATGTTGCGGCGTTGAGCAGTGAGCGGTGAGCAGTGGTTCAGTTTTGGGGGCGCAGTGTCGAAACAAACTCGCCGATCTTCTCGACCGCATCCTCGCCGGAATCCGCCGCAATTTCGGCAACGATCGCCGACCCGACGACGGCAGCGTCCGCGTATCTCCACGTTTCTTCAACCTGTTTCGCGGTCGAGATCCCGAATCCGACGGCGATCGGAAGATCGGTGAATTTTCGCAATCGCCCGACGAGAACCTCGGCGTCAACGCTGAGCGCGTCGCGTGTTCCGGTAACGCCGGCGCGCGAGACGGCGTAAATGAAGCCGCTCGCGGCTGCGCAGATCTTCCTCAGCCGCTCGTCGCTCGAAGTTGGCGCCGCGAGCATTATCAACGAAAGGCCGCGAACGTCGAGGATCGACTTGAATTCGGCGGCCTCTTCGGGCACGAGATCGGTGATCAAAACGCCATCGACGCCCGACTTCAACGCCTCGTCCGCGAAACGTTCTAGTCCGAACTGCAGAATCGGATTGAAATAACTGAAAAGGATCAACGGCGTTTCAAGTCCTTCCGCGCGCGCTTCTGCAACTATATTGAGAATTGCTTCGATCGAGATCGGATTCTTGAGCGCTCGCTCCGACGCCGCCTGAATCGTCGGACCATCTGCGACCGGATCCGAAAAAGGAACGCCGAGTTCGATGACATTCGCCCCGCGTTTTCCGATTTCAACGATCAAACGCTTCGATGTTTCAAGATCCGGATCGCCGGCGACAATGAACGGAATAAAACCGCCGCGTCCCGCAGCCTTCAGATTTTCGAACTCCGATTTGATTCGATTTTGCATACTTTTTCGAGCTGTGAGCTGCGAGCTTTGGGCTTCGAGTTTCGTTCCTCGAAGCTCGCGGACCGAAACCAAGCTGTATGCTCGAGTTTCGTTGCTCAAAGCCCGAAGCTCAAAGCTCGCGGCTCGAATCCAAACTCAGCCGATCATTTCCCGCACCTGACTGACATCCTTGTCACCCCGACCCGATAGATTAACGATCAGGTTTCGTGCCGGTGACATCTGCGGCGCAATTTTGATGACGTGCGCGATCGCGTGCGAGCTTTCGAGCGCGGGAATGATGCCTTCGGTCCGCGAAAGCGTCTGAAATGCCGCGAGCGCCTCGTTGTCGGACGCCGAGACGTATTCGACACGGCCGAGATCGTGCAGAAACGCGTGTTCCGGGCCGATCGAAGCGTAATCGAGGCCGGCCGAAACCGAATGCGTCAGCGCGATCTGACCGTTCGGATCCTGCAGCAAATAGCTTTTCGTTCCCTGCAGAACACCCACCCGGCCGCCGTCCATAAAGCGTGCCGCGTGGTCGCCGAGGCCCGATCCGCGCCCGCCGGCTTCGACGCCGATCATTTTCACGGATTCGTCGTTAAGAAACGGATGAAAAAGGCCGATCGAGTTCGATCCGCCGCCGACGCAGGCGATCAGAAGATCCGGCAAACTTCCCGTCTGTTCAAGGATCTGCTCGCGCGCTTCGCGACCGATCACGGATTGAAAATCCCGCACCATCAGTGGATACGGATGGGGTCCGAGCGCCGAGCCGAGCAAGTAATAGGTCGTCTCGACATTCGTCACCCAATCGCGCAACGCCTCGTTGATCGCGTCCTTGAGCGTCCTCGAACCGGAATCGACGCCGCGAACTTCGGCGCCGAGGAGTTGCATCCGAAAGACGTTCAACTCCTGCCGGCGCATATCTTCCGTGCCCATATAAACGACGCAATCGAGCCCGAAGAGCGCGCAAACGGTGGCCGTCGCAACACCGTGCTGGCCGGCGCCCGTCTC
The DNA here is from genome assembly GCA_016715115.1 of Acidobacteriota bacterium. Classification (NCBI taxonomy): domain Bacteria; kingdom Pseudomonadati; phylum Acidobacteriota; species Acidobacteriota bacterium. Next base: position 410,189 of record JADKBM010000011.1, on the reverse strand, counting down.
GGCGATGACGCGCTTCTTGCCCATCCGGCGAGCCAGCAAAACCTGGCCGATGGCGTTGTTTATCTTGTGCGATCCGGTGTGTCCGAGATCCTCACGCTTGAGAAACACCTGCGCGCCGCCGAGAATTTCCGAAAGCCTTCGGGCGTGGAAAAGCGGCGTCGGACGGCCCGAAAAATCTTTCAGCAAATGCAAGAATTCTGCTTGGAATCCGGCATCGTCACGAACCGAGAAATATGCGTCGGTCAATTCCTCAAGCGGCGACATCAGTGTTTCGGGGACAAAACGCCCGCCGAATTCGCCCCAATAACCACGCTCATTTGGCTCAAAATCCATGGCTTGATTCTTTCAGATTGGCTTCGGTCTTGTCCAACATCTCAAAGATTTCCCGTGATCTGCGATTAGGCGGAACATTCGCCCGGTAAAAAGCGGCCGTCGCGCGAAGAAAAGGCAAGGCTTCCGAAAAGCGATTCTGATGATACAAACCTTCGCCGAGGCTGCTTTGGTATTTAGCGCCATCCGCACCCGGAATCGTTTCATACATCGAAAGCGCCTTCTGCAACACCGCGCGTCCTTCCACCTCGCGGCCGGCCCGGAGAAGGTCATTCGCAAGGTCCGCGTACAGAATGCCCATTCCGGGATCATTGGCCGCGATTGATCGAAGAGCGATGGCGATCTGCTTCCTTGTAACTTCACTCCTCGCCGCGAAATCCTGCTTGTCTTCAAGAATCGTCTTCAGAATCAGAATCGTCTTACCGACCGATGCCGTAGATCCCGCATTCTGAGGGATCGAATCGATCCGGCCTTTGAGAATACCGATCGCGACGGACAGATTTCCTTTCGCGGCTTCGAAACGAACGCGATACTCAGTAATTGCATCTCGCAGATTCTCGTCCGGAAGTTCGGCTATCAACGACTCGCCGCGCTTAAAGAACTCTTCGGCCGGCCCCGTGTCACGTGTTTCGGCGAGTACGACCGCGAGATTGAAATACTGGCGAATCGTGTTGTAGTGTTTTTCACCGTCGTGGCGGCGAAACAACTCCAATGCCTGCCGGAAAAATGCGATCGCCGCCGCCGGATCCCTGTAATCGTCACTTAGCACTTCACCGTGATTCTCCAGCAGGTAAGGCAGATTTCGATTGTCCGGGTCCACTTCGCGAAACATTGCGATCGCCTCTTCGCTGAGCTTGAAGGACGTTGTAACCCGACCCAACCGTTGATTTGCAGCCGATAAATAATAGAGATCTTTCGCAACTTCGGCGTGGCGTTCCCCGAAATACCGCCGTCGGACCGTCAGCGCACGTTCGGCGTGAAACAGCCCTTTCTCATTTAGGTTGCGTGACAGATAGATCTCCGCGTATTTATGATGAAGCTCGGCCTGCACGTCCGGATCGTCCGGAAACTCGGTCTCTATCTTCTCCGCGAGTTCGTCCAAAACCTCGCTGAGCTTCGCCTCACCGCCCGTACTTCGTCCTTCGGCATACCACGCCGGATTGGCAAAGTTGAGGATCTTCTCCATAAACGCCGTGATTTTTTTTGATTTTGCCGATTCCCTTTCGGCCAGCGCACGGGTTTCGTTGGCGATTCTTGTCTGGTACAGCGAAACCGCCAAACCGCCAACGAGTGCGGCAAACACCAGAAAGCCGGCAGTTACGGCAACGCGGTTTCGACGGACGAACTTCGCCGTTCGATAAGAAAGCGTGTTCGGTCGCGCCGAAACCGGGCGACCGTCGAGACAATTCTCGATATCCCGCGCAAAATCCTCGACCGACGCATAACGCCGTTCCGGTTCTTTGCGCAACGCCAACAGAATCACGTTGTCGATGTCGCCCTTCAGCAACTGACTGCGGCGCGCGGATGCCGACGGGATCGACGAAGGCGTCCGCGGCTCCGAATTAACGACCGTTCCGATCACTTCATCGAGGCTCCTATTGTCGGTCGCAAAGGGCCGCGAATCCGTCAGCATTTCGTAGAGCACAACGCCGAGACTGTAAATATCCGATGCGGTCGTGATCGATCTGCCAAGCAATTGTTCGGGCGATGCGTAAGCCGGCGTTAGCGCACGGAAGATCGTTTTCGTCCGATCCGTTTCCGCGCCCGCATCGGTCAGCCGTGCGAGGCCGAAATCGAGCAGTTTCGGTTCGCCGTCGCCGCTGACGAGAATGTTCGACGGTTTAATGTCGCGGTGGACGATCAGATTTCGATGGGCATATGCGACCGCTCGGCAGACTTTCAGAAACAGCTTGAGCCGTTCGCGGACCGAAAGTTCATTTTGCCGGCAAAAATCGGTGATCGAAACGCCGTCGATAAATTCCATCGCGAGAAACGGCTGGCCGTCTTCGGTCAGGCCGCCGTCGATCAGAGTCGCGATGTTGGGATGCTGAAGTTTGGCGAGAATCTGCCGTTCGGCGAGAAAACGCCTGATCGATTCGCCGTCGGCGATGGTCTGGCGGCTGAGTTTGACGGCGACGTTCTTCTCGAACTCGCCGTCGTCGCGCGCGGCAAGATAAACTGCGCCCATCCCGCCTTGACCGATTTCACGAATGATCCGGTAATTACCGACGACTTTTTCAAGGCTGTTTCCATGCGGAAGAACGCCCTCGATCCGCGCCGCCGGTTTTTCGATAAAATCTTCGCTTTTTTCAAATGCCGCAAGCAGCGATTCGATTTCGCGGCGAAGCTCGGGCGCATCGCCGCAGAGTTCGTCCAAAAAACCCGCGCGTTCACCCGGCGAGAGTTCGAGCGCTTCCGAGAATAGTTCCTTGATGTTTTCGTGCGAATGCTTATCCGTCATTTTCGAGGCGGCGAAACAGCCAGGCTTTCGCAAAATTCCAGTCGCGCGAAACGGTCATCGTCGAGACACTGAGCGCGTGCGCCGTTTCCTCAATGGTCAAACCGGCGAAAAAACGAAGTTCGACGATTCTCGATTGGCGTTGGTCGAGCTTTTCCAACTCCTTCAGCGCGTCGTCGAGATCGACAAGATCTATTTCGCGGTTTTTCGAGAAGCTGATCGCTTCTTCGAGCGCGAGTTTTTGCAAGCGTCCGCCGTGTATGTCGGCCTTTTTGCGCCGCGCGTGGTCGACCAGAATATGTCGCATGACCTGCGCCGCGACGGCGAAGAAATGGGCGCGGTTCTGCCAGCTGACGTTCTCCCAATCGACGAGCCGGATATATGCCTCGTGAACGAGCGCCGTCGCCTGCAAAGTATGGTCGGAGCGTTCCTTTTTGAGGTAACTGTTCGCCAGTTTCCGCAGTTCGTCATAAACCAACGGAAGAAGAATCTCGGGCGCGGAAACATCGCCGTCGTTGATCTTATCGAGCAGTAAGGTCACGTCCTGTGGCATTTTCTTCAAAATCTAAACGGTTGATTTAGCTGAGATTATACATAGTTTCGAGGCGCTTGAAAATTTTTCTGACAAGAAATGATGCAATCCGCCGTGCGATTTCGCCTTGCACTATGAAAGACATTATACCTGCGGCAAAAAAGCGGACGGCCGATGCGGTTTGTCGGCGTGAATCGGTCAAATACGAAAATGTCTTTCACGGTTTTCATTTTCAAAAGGAAGAGGTGCTTATGCGATCGTTTCGATTGGTTTTTTTGGTCTTGACGGCGGCGGCTTTTGGTTTGGCTCAGATTTTCGGTTCATTTTCGGTGGCCGGACAGGAAGGCGATTCGGAGAATAGGCCCTCCGAAAAGGCTCCGACGATAAAGTCGGCACCGAACGGTTTCCCGCTCGTCAGTCTGAGAGACGGCTTTGAACTCAACGCATCGCCCGGCGACCGCAAAACGGCCGATGCCACAAAGTCCACAAGCGCTGATTTCGATTCGGACGGTGTCGCCGACCTCGTCATTGCCGACCAGAGCGGCGGGATGCGTTTCCTTAAAGGCAACTCTCGATTCCTAACCAATTCGCAAGTTGATCCTTTTTCCGAAACTGACTTGATGGCGACTGTCGGCGTAATTCCCGAGTTTTTCGAGCACGGCGATTTCAACGCTGATGGCCAGCGGGACATTCTAGCCGCGCGACGGGGCGATAGATCGATCGTCCTGCACGCCGGACTCGGGAACGGACAATTTGCGCCGCCGTTGAGGATCGAACTCGACGGCCCGCTTACAGCTCTCGCTGTTGGAGAGATCGGCCGCGTCGACGGTCAAACCGACGTCGCCGTTGCAATAACGGGCAAAGACGGCGCACAGCTGCGTGTTTTCGAACATCCTGCCGGGGCATTCAAGCACAAGCCTGAAATCATCGCGCTTCCGTCTGCGGCGCAATACATCGCGACCGGATTTCTCGGCGCTGACGGTTATTCCGACATCGCCGTCGCGTGCGGAAGCAAGATCGTGCTCGTCCAGGGCCGCGGCCAGGTCACGCCGTGGGACATTCTCCGGCCAAAGGAAATTCAGCGTCCGAAAGCCGTCGTTTTGACGAAAACGTTATCGGGAAACATCAACGGACTCGCTATCGGTCAATTCACAAACGACAGCAGATTGTCGCTCTCGGTTCTCACAAGCGACGGAACCGTCCAGACATTCGCTCCGGCGCGCGCCGAAAAGTCGACGAATTTCGCCAACGCCGCGTTGCCAAATGTTGCACGAAAACCGGTCGCATTCGTCCCGACCGACGTTGACGCCGCGAGCTTTTCGGGAATTCAGGATATGCCGCAGACGGCAAACACGGACGAAACGCCTGCAATTGACGGGATCGATCCGAACCTGAGCGGCGCCGAGCAGCGTGCCGCGCGAGAAGCGATAATGAAGCTCGATGCCGCGGAGTTTGCCAAACTTACGCCGGAGGAACAATCGGCAATGATCGCAAACGCGAAACAAGAAGCTTTCGTAAACAACGAAAAATCGCGCGAGAACTTCCTCAAAACGGTCGCCGCCGTTCCGGTCGATTTCGCCGCCTGGGAAGCGAAATCGATCATTCGCGACGCGCGGCTCGCAACGGGCAGCGTCGCCGGCCTGACCAAGGCCCGAATCGGCTTTAGCGGAAAAGACGACCTGGTGCTGATCGACGCCGCATCGAATAGCCTGAACGTGATCGCGGAAACGACGGACGGGAACGGCCTGACGACGACCCAGGTTTTCTCTTTCGAATCTGAGTCGACACCCGTCGCGGTCCTGCCTGTGCGCCTCAACCTCGACGCCAAAAGCGATCTCGTCGTCCTTCGAAAAGGTTCATCTCAGCCGACGCTTCTGCTCTCTGCCGCGACGCTCAATTTAACCGTCAACACGAACCTTGACGGCCCTTCGAGCTGCGAAGACGCGGGGCCGTGCACGCTTCGCGGGGCGATCATCAAGGCAAACGGCAGCCCCGGGACGCAAATCGGATTCGACATTGCGTCTAATCCGACGATCGCCGCGACGAGCGAACTACCGGTTGTTCGCGGCAATGGGACAATTATCAACGGGCTCGCGGTAAATCTACCGGGCGTCGAAATCGACGGCACAAACGCCGGTGCCGCTGACGGCATCAAGATCCGCACGAGCGACGCCATCGTCGCCGGACTTGCGATCAACTCGTTTAAGGGGATCGATGACGGGAACGGCAGTCTTGTCGGCGGCAACGCTCTGACGATCGAATCGACTCAGCTTTCTCCGAACAACGGGAACAACTGGGTTTTCGCGAACTATCTCGGCACGGACCTTAACGGTTCGACCGACAAGGGCAACAATGCCGGACTCAATATCTTTGACTCGCACGACAACCAGATCGGCTTCACCGATCCGACGTATCGTCAGCTAATCTCGGGCAACGGCGACGCCGTCGCGAACGAGCCGGGGATCGGCATCACGACAACCGACAGCGTTCGCGGAAATTTTTGGGGCAACATCATCGGCCTCAACATCACGGGCGCCGTCGCAATGCCGAATTCGGCCGGCGTTTTTCTGACGGGTTCGCAAAATGCGATCGGCGGCGACAATTTCGGCGAAGGCAATACGATTTCCGGCAATACGAAGGCGATTCTCAATGGTTTCGGTACTTGTTCTGGCGAGGGACTTGTTGTTTTTCCGCTGACTACGCTCGACGAAAACGGAAATCCGACCGGCGATTTATTGACATTCGAAAACAGAATTCAGGGAACGCGGATCGGTACCGATGTAAATGGCACGATCGCGGTCGGAAACTGCCGCGAGGGCATTCTCGCGTCGCCGGTCACCGCGACGGCTATCGGTTCGATCACCGAACGCGGCCGGAACACGGTTTCGGGCAATGGCTGGGGCGGCATAAGCTGCCTCGGAGACGTCGACTCTTCGGTCTCGTCCGATTTCGGATTCTGCTCGATCGCGGGCAACAATGTCGGCACCGACGTCACGGGAACGGTTGGCATTCCCAATACTCTGGTCAGCGGTGTCGGAGGCCTGGGCCTCGTTACATTGAACGGCATCAACGTTATTCACAACCGGAATTTCGGGACGGTCGGGTTCCCGCTTGGCTTCACAATGGGCGAAAGCTGTACCGGATTCTGCAATCTCGTCAATGGGGTGATTTACAGGAGCGGCAGATTCGGCGAAGTCGGAATCTTCAGCAACTATACCGGTGTCAACAAGACCGGGACGGCAAGCTTAACGAATTTTCCGACGAACTACGCGGAACTGTCCGGCGTGAGGGCGTCGCGCGGGAATACGATCGTCGGCGACTGGGCGATCGCAGAATCGACTCCGGTTTCCTTCGGCAACCTGATCTCCGGAGGCTACTGCGGCGGCCTTATCCTCGGGTCGTCGGTCCGCAACAACGCGTTCGGAAGAGTTCGTGCAAAAGCCAATTTGATCGGCACCGACGCGACCGGAACCTTTGCGATTCCGAACAACGTCGCAGGCTCCGAAAACTGCGGCGAGGGCGGCGTTAGCCTCAGCAACTTCTTCGGCGATCTGGAACTCGGCGGAACGCTGGACCAGGAGAAAAACGTCGTCGCCGGAAATTTCGGCAACGGACTCACGGTAACCAACGAGGCCGGTGAACTTCGGATCATCAACACTTTCATCGGCGTCAACAAATTCGAGCAGCCGCTCGGCAATTCGCTCAACGGGGTTCAGGTATTCGGCGGCGGTCAAACGACAATCGGCGGAGCCGGCGGCAACGAGCGAAACATAATAAGCAACAACACGAAAGCCGGTATCGCGGCGATTGCAGGTAACGATTTCACGGTCAGAAGTCTGGAAATAATCGGAAATTCGATCTTCGCCAACGGCGAACTCGGCATCGATCTGATGCGCGTGGACACTCCGATTCCCTACCCGAACGACGGCGTCAACACAAACGATTGCTACGACGGCGACGACGGCGCCAATTCCTTGCAAAACTATCCGACACTGATCGCGCCGATCTTTACCGCCGCCAATGTGACGGTCCAGGGCGTTTTGCGCAGCACTCCGCGTGGGACATTCAGGGTCGATTTTTACTCCAATAACCAAACGGACTCGAGCAATTACGGCGAGGGCGAGATTTTTCTCGGCTCCGAGACTGTAACGACCGACGGCAACGGTTTCGTATCGTTGTTCTTCATCTCCGACGGACCTGTCCCGTCAAGTCATTTGATTACCGCGACCGCCACGAACAGCGACGGCGAAACGTCCGAGTTCTCCTGCGCCGCCGGTGTTTGCACGGCTGCCGCGAACCTTGAGGAGCTGATCGATTCTCTTGGCGTAGTCTGCGCCGTACCGCTCGTTGTAACGACCACCAGCGACCTCCCGGACGGCAACGCAAACGACGATCTGTGCGACATTGACACATCGAATACCAATCCGAACGAGTGCTCGCTGCGCGCCGCAATCGAATTCGCCATCACGCGGGAGACGTCGGTGGTTCTCATTGAGTTTGACATACCCGGCGAGGGAGTTAAGGTAATCCGTCCCGCGTCCGCACTTCCGACAGTAACGAAAAAACTCCGCCTTGACGGGCAAAGCCAACCCGGATACGCCGGCGGCCCGCTGATCGAGATTCGCGGCGACCTTGTCGATGGGAATGCAAACGGACTGACGTTTAGCGGCGCGGGCAGCGGATCGGTCGTGGACGCCCTCGCGATCAACAGTTTTCTCGGGGCAGGCATCGAGTTCAACGGCGATAACGGCTTGGTTAAGAACAGTTTCATCGGACTTTATGCCGACGGTCTTACGTTCGACCCGGCCCGAAGGCAGGCGATCGGTATCAGCTTGAGGAACTCAAAAATCGTCACAATCGGCGACGAGGACGAACCGAATGTCATTTCCGGCAATCAGGAGGGAATCAGGATTTCTGGCGGCTCCAGCAATCGGGCTGTAAGCAACTTTATCGGCGTCGACAAAGACATTGACAAGATTTTTGTCGGGGAAGACTTTCAGTACGGAAACTTTACCGGCATCCGGATCATCGGGTCGAATTCCAACATCATCGGAAGAAGGCTCGTACCCAACTATGTTTCATCCAATCGCGACACGGGAATTGAGATAGCCGGGAATTCCAATGCGGTCGAGGGCGTCAATCTTGGCATCGACGAAACAAGCCTGCGGCTTCCGAACGGCCAGTTCGGCATCGACGTGATTTCCGGCAATACGAATGTAATCGGGGGAACGCGCGAAGGAGCTGGAAACGTTATCTCAGCGCATGATGTGACGGGCGACTCGACGGGGATCCAGATTCGCAACACCGCCGGCATCGGGACCCTAATCGTCGGCAATCAGATAGGTCTTAACCGAAGCGGAAACTCAGCGCGGCCGAACAATTTTGGAATTCGAAACTACGCGCGGGGAACGCTGATCGGAAATGTCGCTGCGGTCAATAATATCGTCTCGAAGATCGCCGGCATTCTGCTCTCCGGCGAGAACTCGTCTATTAGCGGCACTGAGCTGCGGTACAACCTCATCGGTACCAACACAACCCGGGAACCCTTTGACCTCGGCGAAGCGACGCCGACCGGAATTGACCTCCGCGGCAACGGCACCGGTGTCACGATCGTCAACAACCTCGTCGCCTACAACAGGTACGGTATCTATCTCAAAGGCAACGGATTCACCATCGGTGAGGATACCGGAAGACGCGAATTCCCCGCGATCTCGAAAAACGATATCTTCGGCCAGCGCGAAAGTGGTATCTGGGTTGATGCGACGTCTTCCGGCAACACGATTGCAAACAACCTGATCGGAACGCTCGACAACCTTAGGGAACGGTATCGAAACAGATACGGAATTCGTCTTCAGGGAAGCAATAACAACGTTGTCCAGAACATTATTTCGGGGAACACCGATGTAGGTATCTTCATCGAAAAGGGCGAGGCGGATCCCGTCGAACAGAATAATCGGATCGAAAACAACCGCATCGGAACCGACGAAGCCGGAACGGGCGGGGCTCCAAATAATATCGGCGTCTTTTTGGCCAACGGCGCTCGTGCAAACGAGGTCTTCAAGAATCTGATCTCGGGCAACGACACCGGCATCAGGCTATCCCTGACTGAACCGGGATTGCAGGCCGTCTCCGGCAATTTCATTTATTCAAACAAAATCGGTACCAACAAAGACGCCACCGCCGGAATCGGAAACCGAATCGGTATTGTTATCGCCGACGGCTCGGTAGGCAACACGATCGGCGGCAGCCCAGGGATTCAGGTCGGTTTCGGCAGCGGCAACGTAATCTCCGGCAACACCGAAATCGGCGTTAAAATCGCGAAGCTTTCTAATCTGGATATTCCGGCGCCGACGCAGAACGTCCTCGTGCGCAACCGGATCGGTGTCGGTCCGCGCCCGGATGCGTCGGCAACTTCGCAGCAAATTCTTCTGATCCCGAATGGAATCGGAATTCACGTTGGTAACGGTGCGAACAACAATACCATCGGCGGCGCTCTGGGAAACTTCACATCATCAAATCACGACGGCAATATCGTCTCCGCGAATCTCAACTTGGGAATCGCCGTTTGCCCGATTTTAACGGGCGTCGTCTGCCCGCCGGCTCCCGGCGCGACGGTTCCTATCCGCAACAAGATCACCGGCAATCTCGTCGGACTCTCGGATTGGGGGGAAATTCTTGATCGGATTCTTCTCGCACCGAACCGGACCGGCGGCATCCTCGTTCAGGACAGTTCCGAAAACTTCGTCGGGCAGCAAGATTCCGGCGGTGAGCGTTTCGGGAACGTCGTCGTCGCGAATAATGGCAACGGCATCGGCATCGAGGGCACGATACCCGTTCCGACCCAGAGCACGACGCGGCGGAACCAGGTCGTTCGAAATTTCGTCGGCGTAACGCCAACGGGACAAAGCCTCGGCAACACCGGAAACGGGATCTATGTTTTCAATACGATTTCCACACGGATCATTTCAAATGATCTGCTGAATAACGTCAACTCCGGGATCTTTTTCAGGAATAACTTCACGGCGAGTTTCGCCGGAAACTCAACCGCACCGGGAGGAAACCAGAACGACCCCGCGATCATTGTCGGCAACAATATCGGCGTTATGCGCGACGATAGCGGGGCGCTCGTTGTGGGAGGAAATCAACAAAACGGAATCCGGCTTGAAGATATCTCCGACGTTTCCGTTGGCCTTGCAGACGTCAACGAACCGCGGAACGTGATCGCTGCAAACGGCGGAGACGGGATCGTCGTGAAGGGAGCGGGTTCAAACAACATTGCGATCAAGAACAATTCGGTCGGCACCGACGCGGACGGCACGCCCGGCATCGGCAACGGTTCCAACGGCATTTTCGTAACCGACGGTGCCGGGACAATTTTGATCGGCGGCCCTGAAGAAAACTCTGGAAACGTGATCACGGCAAGCGTCGGCGCGGGGGTCCGAATCGATGAAACAGCAGGGACAGGCATTCTTGTCGATCCGAATGTAATCAGTGGAAACGGCGGACTCGGCATCGATTTGAACCTTCTGGGATTGTCTCTGAACGATGCTGGCGACTCGGACGGCGGTGCGAACAAGGGACAAAACTACCCGGAAATTTCGGGTTTGTCGATTAATGGGAGCGGCGATCTGGTGATCCAGTACGAGGTTGATTCTTCGCCGGCGAATTCGAATTATGGGGCGAACGGTCTTTATGTCGAGTTCTTCATCGCCGACGGCAGCGGCGAGGGCGCTGAGTTTATCGGTTCGGATCGATACACGACTGCCGATCACAATGGTTCGTTGGCCGGCACAAAGACCGTGAATCTCGGCAACGCGCTACTGCTCGGTTTCGAGACCGGCGACCACGTCACATCGACCGCGACCGACGCGGACAACAACACGTCCGAATTCACTCCGGTGCTCGCACCGACCGCAGCCGGCGTCGAAGTCTCGGGCAAGGTTATGACGAATGACGGGCGCCCGATATCGAGCTCGCTCATAACTTTGACGGATGACCGGGGAAACACGGTTTCGACACGGTCCAATCAATTCGGCCGCTACGGATTTGACGATGTCGAGGTGGGCCGCACGTATGTTCTGGCGATTACCAGCAGAAGATTCGTGTTTGAAAACCCGTCGCGGATAATTCAGGTTGACGACAACCTGACCGACGCGGATTTCACGGGGATACCTCAGTAGTCCGACCTGGAATCATACAGGCCGCGGGAGTTCCAGCTTACCGCGGCCCGTATCGCTATCGATTTGCTGATGCGGCCGCGCGGGTTTGCCCGCGAATCTCCGCCAATCGGCGCGAATTAGATTCTGTCCGAACCCGCACGAACAAACCGCCTCTAAGAGGTCCGTCCGGTGGCCCAATTTCAAAAGACCGGCATTTTTCGGCGCGCTTCGGACTGGATTTCTATTCGCATTGGCGAAGGTTCGAGGGCAAAGCTCGCTACTGTGCGTTTTGGGTTCAATCAAGGGGTTCCCGCTCCCTTTTTTATGACTGAAACAAATCTGAGTAGTTTCTCTCTGTCTTTCCTTCCCTTTTCGGATTCCAGCAAACTGCAGGAATCGACGGCAAACGGTTGAACTTTGCGGATCGCGGAGTCGACGTTTTCGCCGCTCAACCCACCGGCAAGATAGAGCGCCGGAACAAGCCGCTTTACTCTGCGAGCAATTTCCCAATCAAAAATCGCGCCGGTTCCGCCGTGCTCGTGCGGATTGTATGCGTCGAGCAGAATCGCGTCGACGTCATATTTCAAAACAACTTCGGGCCGAAAATCGGGCGAAACGCGAAACGCTTTGATCACTTCAAGTCCGGTCCGCACTTTGACTTCCGCCGCGAACCCGGGCGATTCGCCGCCGTGCAACTGGATCGCGTCGAGTTTCGCGATCCGGGCCGTTTCGAGGATCGACTCAATTGGCTCATCGACAAAAACGCCCACCTTTACAACAACGGTTTTCAACCGATCGACGATCGCGCCGACCGCTTCCGGTGTAACAAATCGCGGGCTCTTCGGATAGAAATTGAATCCGAGCGCATCGGCGCCGCACCGCACCGAGAGTTCCGCATCCTCGAAATTCGTGATCCCGCAAATCTTAACGAGCGTCATTGAGTTCCGCCTTTTCGTCCTTTAGCCGCGTCGCCAAATACCACACGATGAATAAGTTAACGACAAGCGCCGCGACCCGCAAGAACGTGAACTTCTCGATTATCTCGTAGATCTCGACCGGGATCAGCAAGGACGTCGCGATCACCGTCAGCATTTCCGCCCAGCGTTTTTCAAGCCACAATCCGACGCCTTCCGTGATCTGGAGCGCCGAGTACAGAAAGGAACCGACACTGAACGCGATCAGGTTGTTGCGGTTGATCCCGGCGATCTTTTCGATCAATCCGTGAACGATCTTGTTTTCGGGATCGATCCGGTGCCGCGCAATGAAATCCGCGAACCACTCGCCGACATCGCGATTGAGCAGCGTCAGTAACTTGATCGCCACGACAAACAGTAAAATTCCCTTCAGAAGCTTGACGCCGGCAAGCAAATGAATCGTCCAGTGCCGCTCTTTCGGGGTCTGATTCCGGTATCGGATATGCGGTTTGTTCATCGCCAGGATTTTAGCATTTCGCGGGCGTCAGCGCCGCGCATAAGCGTTTCGCCGATCAGAAATCCGGAGAATCCGAGCCCACGAAGTTCCTCGATCTCGGCGCGCGTCGAAAGCCCGCTTTCGGTGACCATCAGCGATCCGTCGGGCGCGTATCTTATGAGTTCACGAGAAACATCGAGCGACACTTCAAAACTCCTGAGATCGCGATTGTTGATGCCAATCAGCCGCGGATTGATCTTTTTGACGCGTTCGAGTTCCTCGCGCGTATGAACCTCCACGAGCGCGTCGAGCCCGAGGTCCGCATCCGCCAATCGATAAAGCCCCGCGAGCGTCGCGTCGTCGAGCATCGCCGCGATCAGCAGGATCGCGTCCGCACCGGCGGCGGCGGCTTCGTAGATCTGAAACTCGTCATAGACGAAATCCTTGCGTAGAAGCGGGAGCGCGACCGCGGTGCGAGCGGCGCGCAGATCCTCGAGACTGCCTTGAAAAAGATCTTCTTCGGTCAAAACCGAGATCGCCGCCGCGCCGCCTTCATCGTACATTCGCGAGGTTTCCGCGACATCGATTTCGGCATTGATCACGCCTTTCGAGGGCGAAGCGCGTTTGATCTCGGCGATGACATTGATCGAATCGCGCGAGAGCGCTTCGGATAGCCGGTGACGTGGCCGTGTCCCGCGCGCCGATCCTACAAGGGACCGCAAATTCTCGAGATCGCAGTTCGCCTTCGCCGCCTCGACGCGGACGCGTTTCAATTCCAGAATCTGTTCAAGAAATTGCATCCTATCCGCTATCACCAGTCAGTTTCATCTACTCCGAAACTTCCCACAATCGGGCAGCTCAAGCGTTAGTCCTGACCTTTAGCTCCTCCAATTTCCGGATCGCCCGCCCGCTCGAGATGCTCTCACGCGCGAGCGCGGCCGCCTCGTCAAAGCCCGCCGCTTCACCGCCGACAAACAGTGCGGCGGCGGCGTTCAAAAGGACGAGGGACATCGCCGGGCCGGTTTCGGTTCCGTCCAGGACACTTCTGACAATTTCCGCGTTTCGTTCCGCGTCCCCGCCCCGGAGCCCGGCCATCTCTTTGTCCGAAACGCTCTCGATACCGAAATCTTCGGGACTGACCTCGAAAACATCGACACCGCGAGGCGTCACCTCGGCGATGCGCGTCGTTCCGTTAAGGGTGAGTTCGTCCAAACCGTCGAGCCCGTGAACGACCCACGCCTTTTGCGTCCCGAGAGTGTTCAGCGTCTCGGCGACTTTGGCGACAAGATTCTCGTGCCAGACACCCAACACCTGAAACGGCGCGCCCGCCGGATTAGTCAGCGGCCCGAGAAGATTGAAGGTCGTATGCACGCCCAACTCACGGCGGACCGCGGCGACCCGCGCCGTCGAAGCGTGATAGAGCGGCGCGAACATAAAGCACATTCCGATCTCGTTCAAGCACGCTTCCGAGACTTCGCGGCCTGCCGAGACATTTACGCCGAGAGCCGCAAGCACATCCGCGCTTCCCGACTTCGACGTTGCCGCGCGGCTGCCGTGTTTCGCGACCGGCAAGCCCGCGCCGGCAATAACGAACGCGGCGGCGGTCGACACGTTGAACGTCTTGACGCGGCTCGATCCCGTTCCGGCGGTATCGATGAACCGTTCGTGGACCGGATCGATCCGCGCCGCGTGTTCGCGCATCGCCAGTGCCATCCCGGCAAGTTCTTCGGACGTGTCGCCCTTGATCGCGAGCGCCACCAGGGCCGCGGCGATCTGCGAATTGTTGGACGATTCCGAAAGCAATGCATTGAGCAGTCCGCGCGCTTCGTCACGAGCGAGGTCGATTCCCCCCATCAATTTGAGAAGAATCGACTTCAAAGCGTCTGGAGGAGCCTCGTCGGTGCGCGCGGGCAATTTCAACAAAAATGAAGAGTCGCTGTGCATAAATACAAAAAACCCGCGACCAGATCGTTTTCGGGCCACGGATTCCTAATTTCTCGAGCAAAAAGAAGTTAGCGGGAAACCGTCGGCAAACGCCATCCGCGCGACCATCTAAGTTCGGCAATAATGCGGCTTCCGACGATGTTCATAATCCTCGACTTCATCTCTCTGTGCTATCATACTTATATTCAAACGAACCGGAAATTGCAAACTATGCAAGAGATCTTCGAAGTCACAAACCGTCCGTCGGACGCACTTTTCTTCCGGAATCACGACCGTCAGGACGTGCGTCTCGGCGAGTTGGTTTCATCGGAGATCGACCACTATGGGAATTCGGATGTCGTCATTGTCGGATGTCCCGACGATGGCGGCATCGTCCGCGCCGGCGGACCGGCCGGGGCATCTTCCGCGCCGGACGCGATCCGGGAACATTTTTACAGGCTCTCGAACTTCGGTATTCATCGGAAGATCTTCGATCTCGGGAACATCGTGACCGACGGCGATCCTGAGCGAACCCACGAGCGTCTGCGAATCGTTTCCGATGCCGTCCTGCGCGACGGGAAACGACTCATTGTGCTCGGCGGGGGCGGCGACATCGCTTATCCGAACGGCGTCGCAATGTCCGAGATCTTCGGCCGTGACAGATGGCTCGCGATCAACGTCGATGCGCGTCTGGATATTGCCGAGAAATCCGAGATCACGAGCGAGACGCCTTTTCGCAAACTGCTCGAAGCCGACCTAATCCTTCCGTCTTACCTTTACGAGATCGCCTTTCAGACGCAGGACGTTTCACCGGTCCACTACCGTCATTTGGTCGAGATCGGATCGAAACTAATAAGCCTCGAGATGCTTCGATCGCGAAACGCCGCGGATACGGAACTTCGCGAGACGATCCGGCAGGAGTTCATCCATCACAGCCGGACGATGAACGTTTTTTTCTGTTTTGACCTTCAGGCCGTCCGCGCTTCGGAGGCGCCGGGAGTTACGAGGCCGAGTCCGTTCGGGCTTCGTGCCGGAGAGTTTTTGAAACTCGTCGAATTCGCCGCCGACCTCGTCAACACAAAACTGATCGCGTTCGCCGAGGTCAATCCCGGATCCGACCAAAACGGTCAAACCGCAAAGCTCGTCGCGATCGCGATGCACCGCATCTGCAGCGCAAAACTCTGAATTCGGATTTGCGATTTGCGATTTGCGATTGCAGAATTCCAGAGATTCCAGATTCCAGATATTCCAGATTCCGGAGATTCCAGATTCCGGAGATTCCAGATTCCGGAGATTCCAGATTCCAGAGATTCCAGAGATTCCAGATTCCAGATTCCAGATTCCAGACCTGGAACTTGGAATCTGGAATTTGTGGAATCGCAAATGCCAAATCCCAAATCCCAAATCGCAAATCGCAAATCGCAAATCGCAAATCCCAAATCCGTTCATTCTCCGCGCATCGCGTTGACCGGATCGAGGTTCGCAGCGCGGGCGGCGGGATAAATTCCGGCGACGAGACCGATCGCGACCGACGTTATGAATCCGGAGAGGACCGCCCAAAGCGGCACGACCGTCGGGAAACTGACCAGCAAGCGAATCAAAAAGGCGAAAGCGAGCCCGATGAAGATTCCGGCCAGCCCGCCGATTCCGGTGAGCGTCATCGCCTCGATCAAAAATTGCAGCAAAATGTCATTTTTCCGAGCGCCGAGCGCGCGCCTGATGCCGATCTCCGCCGAACGTTCGGTTACCGAAACGAGCATTATGTTCATCACGCCGAGTCCGCCGACGAGCAGGCTCGCGAGGGCGATCGGAACGACGATCAGCGCGAGCCCGGCGATGGCCTGATTGACGATCGTAAAAACCTGTTCCGCGCGGTTGACGCCGAAATTGTTCGGCGCGCCTGCCGCGACTCCGCGGCGCTGGCGAAGAAGCGCGGAAACTTCGTCGGTCGTTTCGTCCGTTTTGCCCTGAGCGGCGCGCACGACGATCGCCGTGCCCTCGATCTCGGGGTAGTTCTTGAGCGCAGTGTCAAATGGGATGTAAACCGTTCGCAGGTCTATCTCGTCACTCCCGATGACTCCCTGCCCGGCGGGGTCGGCGAGCACGCCGACAACGCGAAACAGTTTTCCATCGATCTTTATCTCTTTTTCGAGCGGATCCTCTTCCTCGAATATCTGGCGCGCGATGCCATTCCCGATGACCGCGACCGGCGCCCTGGCGCGGCGTTCGGATTCGACGAAGAACCTGCCGCTTTCAAGCGGCACAGAAACGATCTCGGGGAAATTTTCCCACACGCCGAGAATCAGCGGATTGTAACCGTCCCGGCTCTTGTAGTTGATCTTCGGCGGATTCGCGGTCGGCCCGTAGCTGCCGCGAATCTTTTGCGGCGAGACGCCGAGCGGCGTCGGAAGCCCGGAAACCGCGAGCGCGTCCTCATAAGTCAAATCCTTGCGCTGGCGCTCCTCGGCGGTCGGGCGATCGAAGGACGGCCCGATCCGTTCTTCTTTGGTGAACCAGATCGTGTTCGGCGCGGAGTTCTCGGTGACCTCGGCGACGCGCTGTGAAAGTCCTGTGAGAATCGCGCCGACCATCGAAACAACCGCCGTCCCGATGATAACGCCGGTAAGCGTCAGCGCCGCCCGCAACTTATGCGATCGCAACGAGCCGAAAACGGTCCCGATCGTATCCCTGAAAAGTTGGCGGTTGATGTTCATACCCACATTTCATTGCCGCGGATATCGCCGGAGTCCGGTCCGCCGTCACGGCACGCAAAAAAACCGTCATTCGCTGCGCAAAGCCTCGATCGGATCGAGCCGCGACGCCCGCCGCGCCGGGAGAACGCCAAAGACGATTCCGATCAAACACGACAAAAGGATCGCCGCACCGACCGCCCGCAGCGGCAGCGCGATCGGAAAACCCGTCAGGATCGCTGCCGTTTTGACCACCACGTAAGCCAACGCAAGTCCGATCAATCCGCCGATCAGCGTCAGGAGCGTCGCCTCGAACAGAAACTGGGTCAAGATATCGCGCCGCCGCGCTCCGATGGCGATTCTGATCCCGATCTCGCGCGTTCTTTCAGTTACCGAGGCGAGCATCATATTCATCACGACTACGCCGCCGACGACGAGCGCGATCATCGTCAGCGGATACGTGATCGTCGCGACCAGACCCGTCAGCGTCTCGGTAAACGCCTGGACGCTCTTTGCCGTCGTCAGACTGAAATCGTCGGCAACACCGGATTCGAGCTTTCGCATAATTCGAAGTGCGACGCGAACCGTGTCCTCCGTTTCGGTGACTGACATCCCGGTCTCCGGTTTCGCGCGCGCAAGCAGAGAAAGCGAACGCGAGCGACCGCCGAATATCTTGGCGAACGTGCCGAGCGGAATCAGCGCAAAACCGTCCTGCGACGCGCCGAACAACGATCCGCGGGGTTCGGCGACACCGACGACCGTGTATGGAAGTTGCCCGATCCGGATCTCACTGCCAAGCGGATCGGTCGTCGGAAAAAGTTCGTCGACAAGGTCGGTGCCGATTATCACGACATTCGATCGGTAGAAATCGTCGGTCGGAGTAAACTCACGGCCACGCGCGACCTTGATCGTCGTCAGCGCGGTAATATTTGAGGTCACGCCTTGAACAACAACCCCCTCCAACGTCCTCTCACCTCGCCGGACCGGGAGTCCGGCATCGGCCTGCGCCCCGACTTCGATCGTTTCCGAAAGCCGGTCTCGAAGCCTCTGAAGTTCGTCGTTGTAGATGTCGGGACGCCGCGACAGAGCGGTGACGAACTCCTGGCCGTCGCCGGAAAAGTCCTGAAAAGCCGCCTTATCGACGCGAACGACGTCCGGTGCGAAGTTCGCCGTTTGCGAAACGATAAAATTGCTTGCCCCATCGAGAAGCGCTGAAACGAGCGCGACGACCGCGACGCCGATGACGATCCCGATGATCGTCAAGAACGAACGCAACCGATGCGCGCGGACCGAATCCCAGGCAACCTTGAGAAACTCCGCCCAACGTTCAAAAATGCTGCGAATCTTCGCTGACAAACCCTTCTCTCGCCCCCTGACCACAAGCCGACTGCTCTTTTCAATGATAGTTGCCGTTGCCCCGAAAGAGAAACGCGAGACGCTCTTCTTCCGGACCATCTACCGCGAATTTATGCCCATCGCCGGAGCTCGGTGGCCGGCTTCTGGCGGGCTCAGCGCATTCCGACCGTTCGCGCTGCGAGTAGCCGGATCTTTCAATTCGTTAAGTAAATCGCACGGAATCAGGCGCGTAACTTGACACTTGGCGACCTTTTTTGGCATTCTATCAATTCGCTTTTTGCAGCGAATTTTAGTCAGTTAGCTCAGTGGTAGAGCACTACCTTGACACGGTAGGGGTCAGCAGTTCAAATCTGCTACTGACTACCATTTTTATTTTTCGGTAAGATGCTTTCAAAGAACTTTGCCATTTTCGGACGAACTACTACGACGCGTTTCTAATGACGCGTAATTGGCATTTGAATTAACGAATGCCCGGCAAAGTCGCTCTTATCGGATCAAATCTTTTTTCGTAGTAGGAAAATTGTTAATCGTTAGTAGTTATACGATTTCGTGATTCGGACCCGGCTTTGTCAGGTTTTTGGGCGGTGG
Source organism: Acidobacteriota bacterium (assembly GCA_016715115.1). NCBI lineage: Bacteria > Pseudomonadati > Acidobacteriota > Acidobacteriota bacterium. The sequence goes on along the minus strand of JADKBM010000011.1, from coordinate 390,743 downwards.
ACGTTGAAATCAGTTAACAATTAGCTATCAACCATTAACAAAGCGATGCACATAAAATTCGGTGAAATAGTCAAGGAATTTTCCGAACCGGTTTCCGTTTTGGACGCGATCAAGGCGTTCGACCGCGACGTTTTGAAAACGACGATCGCGGCCAAGGTCAACGGCGAAGAAGTCGATCTGTCGAGACAACTGGTTCCGGCGGAAGAACTGCTCGCGCTCGAACCGATCGTGACCGGCTCACGCGACGGACTCGAAGTGCTTCGACATTCGACCGCGCATTTGCTTGCTGCGGCAGTCCTTGAACTTTTCCCGGGAACGAAACTCGGCATCGGCCCCGCGCTGATGGACGACGCGCGCTACGGGTTTTATTACGATGTCATCGCGCCACGCCCGCTGACCGAAGCGGATCTCGCCGTGATCGAGAAGAAGATGAAGGAGATGGCGAAACGAAACCTCGTTTACCGCCGCGACGAGATCTCGAAATCGGAGATCCTGAACATCTTCGGAGAGCGCGAAGAACCGCTCAAATGCGAGTTGATCGCCGACAAGGTTTCCGACAGCGCGAGCGTTTACTACATAGACGGTTCTCCATTTATTGATTTTTGTCTCGGACCGCACGTCGGCCATACCGGCAAACTCAAGGCTTTCAAGCTTTTGGCGCTTTCCGGCGCCTATTGGAAGGGCGATTCGGAGCGCGAACAGATGCAACGCATTTACGGCACCGCGTTCGCTTCGCAGGACGAACTCGACGCCTGGCTGAAGCAGCGCGAAGAGGCCGAAAAGCGCGATCACCGCAAACTCGGAAAGGAACTCGATCTTTTTTCGATCCAGGACGAGTACGGTCAGGGATTCATTTTCTGGCACCCGAAGGGCGGCGCGATACGCACCGATATGGAGAACTATCTCCGCGAAGAACTGCAGAAACGTGGTTACGGAATGGTTTTCACGCCGCATATCGCGAAGCGGCAGTTGTGGCAGACCTCGGGGCACGAAGAAAACTACGCCGACGGCCTGTTCGAACCGGTCGGGATGCCGCCGAAGTTCGGTGAAGACATCGAGTTTCGTTTGAAACCGATGAACTGCCCGTTCCATATCGGCATCTACAAGTCGCATCCGCGCTCGTATCGCGAACTTCCCTTGCGCTACGCCGAACTCGGAACCGTTTACCGGGCCGAACTCTCGGGGACGCTGCACGGGCTGATGCGCGTCCGCGGATTCACGCAGGACGACGCGCATATTTTCTGCCGCCCGGATCAGGTGACCGACGAGGTCGGGGCGTGCGTCGATTTCGCATACGACGTCTTCAAGACTTTCGGATTCGAGAACTTCAAGGTCGAGCTTTCGGTCCGCGGCGGGGCGGATAACAAAGGATATCTCGGTTCGGACGCCGACTGGGAACGCGCCGAGATGGCCCTCGTCGCGGCGCTCAAGAAACGCGAGATCGGCTACGAACGTATCGAGGGCGAGGCCGCGTTTTATGGCCCGAAGATCGACATCAAGGTCGAAGATTCGATCGGTCGTTTGTGGCAACTCTCGACCGTGCAGTTCGACTTCAATCTGCCGGAACGGTTTCAGCTTGAGTTCATAGGCGACGACAACAAGCCGCATCGGCCGGTAATGGTCCATCGCGCGCTGTTCGGCTCGGTCGAGCGCTTTTTCGGAGTTTTGATCGAGCATTACGCGGGAGCTTTCCCGTTCTGGCTCGCGCCGGTTCAGGTCACCGTGCTTCCGATCACTGACCGCATCAACGAATATGCGGAAAAGATCGGCAAAGACCTCAAAGACGCCGGATTTCGCGTCGAAGTAAACTTGAAAAGCGACAAGATCGGTGCAAAAATTCGTGACGCGCAACTGCAGAAGGTTCCGTTTATGCTTGTCTTGGGCGACAAAGAACTCGAAGACAACAAAATTGCGGTACGCGAAAAGGTTAAGGGCGACATCGGACAGATGACGCTCGAGGAATTCAAGGAGTTGGCGATGAGACTCAAGTTGTCTCGAGCGCTGACAAACGACTGATGAAGATTTCGGATCTGTGATTTGGGAATTCGGATTTGTGTTAATCAATCCGCAATCGCAAATCGCAAATCCAAAATCGAGAGGGGGTAATTTTATCGCAATACACAGAGGCCGCGGACGTTTTGACAACAGACGCCAGCCGATCCATCGCACGAATGAACGAATCCGCGTTCCCGCGGTTCGGGTGATCGGCCCTGAGGGCGAGCAGATTGGAGTGATGGATACGCGCGATGCCGTGCAGCGCGCCCGCGAGGCCGGGCTCGATTTGGTCGAGATCGCCTCGAACGCGCAGCCGCCCGTCTGCCGGATCATTGACTACGGAAAGTTTCTTTACGAACAGAAGAAGAAACAGCACGAAGCCAAGAAGAAGCAGACGACGGTTCAGGTCAAGGAGATCAAGTTCCGGCCGGCGACCGACGATCACGACTACGGTTATCGAATGGAACGTGCCCGCGGCTGGCTGACTGAAGGCGATAAGGTGCGCGCGACGATCGCGTTTCGCGGTCGCGAAATGACGCACCGAGAGCTCGGGGCGGCGATCCTCGGAAAGCTCAGACAGGATCTTGCGGACATCGCTGACATCGAGGTGGCCCCGAAAATGGAAGGCTATCAGATGTTTACGATCTTTGTCCCCAAAAAGAAATAATTCGGATTTGGGATTTCTGATTTCGGATTTGTCCAGAGGACAAAATCGCAAATCGCAAATCGCAAATCACAAATGGAGTAAATTATGCCAAAACTTAAAACACACAAGGGCGCTGCCAAGCGATTCCGTTCGACGGCGAGCGGCAAGTTCAAACGTGGACACAGCCACGCGCGACATATTTTGACGAAGAAGACGAGCAAGCGTAAACGCAATCTCGACATCGACGCGCTAGTTTCGGAAGGCGATCAGAAACGCGTCGAAAAGATGTTGCCGTACGGAAGAGACTAGGCGATTTGGGATTTCGGATTTGGGATTTTGGATTGCCCGAATTCAATAAGATTCGTCTTTATTCAATAGGTTTAATGATACTAGGAGGATAATCCGATGCCTCGTGCAAAACGTGGAAATAAGCGCACCGAGAAGCGCAAAAAGATATTAGCTTTAGCCAAGGGCTATCGCGGAACCAAATCGAAACTTTATCGCTCGGCCAAAGAATCGGTCGAACGCGCGCTGAATTTCGCCTACACCGGCCGCAAACTGAAGAAACGCGATTTTCGCAAACTTTGGATCGTCCGCATCAACGCGGCTTGCCGTTTGAACGAAATGAAGTATTCGCAGTTTATGCATGGCTTGAAGCTTGCCGGAGTCGAACTCGACCGCAAAGTACTCGCGGATCTCGCGGTGAAACAGCCGGAATCGTTCGCCGCGCTCGCCGGCCAGGCGCGTGACGCCATCAGCAAACAGCCGGCCGCTGTTGCATAGTTCGGGAACGGATCGCGGAAGTTCTTGCGATCCCTCCAATCGAAAATGGCAAGGAAGAATTCGATAGATTTTTTCTTTTTCCGTTTGCGTTTTGCTTCGGCGAAACGGCGACGCGGAATAGCCTTGAGTAAAACTTGATGTCTGAAGAAAAGAAACAAGTTGAGAGGATCCGCGAAGCGTTCGAGCAAGAATTCGGACGCTTTGTTGATTTGCGGAACAAGATCAGCGATGCCGGGCTTGCGGCGGCCGAAGGCCTGCAGCGGGAGATCGGCGAGTTCAAGACGCGCCATACCGGCAAGAAAAGCGAGATCGCGAACGCCAAGAAGCTGATCGGCCGCGTCGCGCCCGAAGATCGCGGCGCTTTCGGCCAGCTCGTGCAATCGGTCGAAAAGCGCATCGTTTCGGCGATCGACGAAGCCGAAGCCGCGCTCACCGAATACGTCGCCAAGGCAAAGACCGAGCGCGAACGAGTCGACGTCACGCTTCCCGGCAGACGTCCGCGCGTCGGGCATCTCCACTTGATCACCATTTTGCGGCAGCAGATCGAGGATATCTTCGTCGCGATGGGTTACACGATCGAGGACGACCGCGAGATCGAGACCGACTATTACAATTTCGACGCGCTCAACATTCCCGAAGGGCATCCGACGCGCGAGTCGCAGGACACGTTTTATACGACGAGCGGCTTCGCGCTCCGTTCGCAGACCTCGACCGTGCAGATCCGCGCGATGGAACGCCGCGGCGTGCCGATCAGAATCATCGCGCCTGGCCGCGTCTTCCGCCGCGACACGCCGGACCCGACGCACGTCCCGATGTTCCATCAGATCGAAGGCCTGTGCGTCGACAAAGGAATCACGATGGCGCATCTCAAAGGCACCGTCGCCGAATGGCTGCGTCGTCTGTTTGGTGAGGGCACGAAGGTCCGGATGCGTCCGAGTTACTTCCCTTTCACCGAACCGAGCGCGGAATTCGATTTTTCATGTTTCAAATGCGCGGGCACGGGCCAATCCGAAGGCGCGCGCTGCCGGCCTTGCAAGGGCTCGGGCTGGATCGAACTCGGCGGCTGCGGAATGGTCCATCCGAACGTTCTCAAGAATTGCGGCGTCGATCCGCAGGTGTATTCGGGCTTCGCGTTCGGCTTCGGCCTCGAACGTATGTGCGCCCTGATGTACGCGCTCGACGACATTCGTTTGATGTTCGAAAATGATGTTCGATTTTTGGAGCAGTTCAGATAATTGTTCAGGGCTTGGCTCCTGCTCTGCCGTTTCGTGTCGTCTTTAATGTAAGGGCTGCGCCCGAGATGTACTTGCTATGCTTATCAGCTACAATTGGCTAAAAGACCTTATTGACATCGACCTGTCGCCGCGCGAGGTGGCAGACAGACTGACGTCCGTTGGCAATGCCGTCGAAGGCATCGAGGAACATGGCGATGATTTCGTGTTCGACATCGATCTCACCTCGAACCGCGGTGATTGCCTTTCCCACTGGGGCATCGCGAGAGAACTCAGCGTAAATTCGGATTTGGGATTTGGGATTTCGGATTTTGACGAAGTTCCGAATTCCGAAATCCCAAATCCGAATTTGGTCAGCATCGTCGACGCTGATCTTTGTTACCGCTTCACCGGCCGCATTATCCGAAACGTCAAGATCGGGCCGTCGCCGGAATGGCTCGTAAAACGGCTCGAAGCGGTCGGCGAGCGCTCGATCAACAACGTCGCCGACATCACCAACTTCGTGATGCACGAACTCGGCAATCCGATGCATTCGTTCGATCTTGCAAAGCTCAGAGAGAATCGCATCGTCGTCCGCCGCGCGCGCGCCGGCGAAACCATCAAGACCCTCGACGAGGTCGAACGCAAACTCGATGAGTCGATGCTGATGATCTGCGACGCCGAAAAGCCGGTCGCGGTCGGCGGCGTGATGGGCGGATTCGACTCCGGCATCACCGAAGGAACCAACGAAGTCCTGCTTGAGGTCGCCTATTTCAACCGCGATTCGATCCGGCAGACATCGCGCAAGTTAAAGCTCTCGACCGAAGCGAGCCATCGGTTCGAACGCGGCGTCGATATCGAAAATCTGAAACGCGCTTCGGACCGCGCGACACAGTTGATCTGCGAACTCGCCGGAGGAATCGCCGGCGAGTTCGTCGACGTCTTTCCGACAAAACCGGAACCGAAGACTATCGAATCAAACGACATCGAAACGGCCGTCAAACGTCTCACCGGACTTGATGTTTCTGAAGATCAGATCATCAAGATCCTCGATTCGCTCGGCTTTCAATCGCAAATCGCAAATCGCAAATCGCAAATCTTCCACGTTCCTTCCTGGCGGCACGACGTCAGCATCGAGGAAGACCTGGTCGAAGAGGTCGCGCGAATCGTCGGATACGACAAGATCGGCGAGGAACTCGCCCCGGCATTCGGCGCCGGCGAGTATCAACCGAACGAGATGCGCAAGTTTCATTTGCGCCAGACGCTCGCGAATCTAAGCTTCGACGAGGCGATCTCGTACAGCTTCATTGACACGAAGTACGACGGTCGCTTCCAGTTGATCGACCGACTGGTCGACGAGAATCTTGACGAGAAGTTCATTACCCTGCGGGATTCGATCATCGAGGGCGCGACGCGAATGCGTGCGACGTTGATTCCCGGATTGCTCGAGGCAGTGCGTACGAACCTTAATCAACAACAGCGCAATCTGGCTCTGTTCGAACTTGGAAAGGTGTTCGCCGCATCGTCGGAAGAAAACGGATTGCCGGTCGAGCGCGAACTTTTCGCGCTCGCGATCAGCGGCGGCAAAGTACTGGAAAACAAGGCGTTGCCGGTAAGCGAGGTCGATTTTTACGACGCCAAAGGCGCGCTCGAAAGTGCGTTGGATGCCATCGGCGCGCCGGCATTGGAGTATTCGGCCGCGGATGTTTCGCATCTTCGGAGCGGACAATCCGCCACTGTTTGGCTCAACAGAAAGCAAGTCGGGACGATCGGACGCCTCTCGGACGAGGCCGCTGGTCTTTTCAAGTTTCGGCAACCCGTTTACGTCGCCGAGATCGATCTCGACGCGGTACTTGCCGCCGAAACGGATACGGTTTTGTACAGGCCGCTCTCGGTTTATCCGTCGATCCAGCGCGATGTGTCTTTTCTCGTTAAGCGCGGTCTGACCTTTGCGTCCGTCCGGGACGCGATCGAGCGCGAGCGGTTTGAATTGCTCAGAAAAGTGAGTTTTTCCGACGTATTCGAGGGCAAAGGAGTGGCCGGCGACGAACGCTCGCTGACGGTCCGGCTCGAATATCGAAGCGACGAGCGCACATTGCTCGAGGAAGAGGTCGAAAAGGTCCACGGCGCGATCCTCGAATCGATCGAACGCGAACTCGGAATCAAACCTAGGCAGTGAGCGGTGAGCGGTGAGCGGTAAGCGGTGAGCGGTAAGCGGTGAGCGGTAAGCGGTGAGCGGTAAGCGGTGAGCGGTCAGCGGTGAGCGGTAAGCGGTGAGCGGTAAGCGGTGAGCGGTCAGCAGTGGCCACTGACCACTGACCACTGACCACCGGCCACCGGCCACTGCTCACGGCTCACTGCTTACCGCTCACCGCTCACCGCTCACTGCTCACCGTGTCCCGCGATGTCCCTTGTTTTTTTGTGATGAAACCTTTTTTTTTTTTCCGTTTACGCGTTGGGGGGGCTCCGTTCCGGGGGGCGGCGCCGGGGGGGGGGGCCCCCGGGGGGCCGCCCCGGGGGGGCGGGGGGGGGGGGGGGGGGGGCCGTGGGGGGGGGGCGCCGGTTTGCGCCCCTTTTTTTAAAACCCCCGGCCCCCCCGGCCCCGGGGAACCCCGCCCCCCGCCCCCCCGGGCGGGGGGGGGGGGGGGGGGGGTCCGCGCGTTGGGGGGGGGGGGGGGTTGTGCCCCCCCGCCCCCCCCTTGGGCTTTCCCCGCGGGGGTAGGGCCTCCGCCGCCGGCGGGGGGGGGCGGTTTTTTTTTTTCGGGTCCCGCTGGCGGGCGGGCGCTCGGGCCCCCCCGGCCCCCCCCCCCCGGTGTTTTGCGCCCTGGGGCGGGCCCGGGCGTTCCCCAATTCCCCCCCGGGCCGCCCCCCCCCCCCCCCCGCCGGGGGACGGGCCCCCCCCCCCCCCGCCCCCCCCCCCCGCCCGCCCGCCGGCCGGCCCCCCCCGGGGCGGGGGCGCCCGGGGGCCGGGGCCCCCCCCCCCCCCCCCGGGCGGGCGGGGGGGGGGGGGGGGGGGCGGGGGGCGGGGCCGTGGCCCCCGGCCGGGGGGGGGGGTGAGCCGCCCGGCCCGGCCCCGGTTGCCCCCCCCCCCCCGGCCGGGACACGCCACACCACCCGCCGCCCCCCCCCGCCCCGCCGGCCCCCCGGGCCGGCCCCCCCCCCCCCCCCCGGCCCCCCGCGGCGCGCCGGCCCGGCCCCCCCCGCCCCCCCCCGCCGCACGGCCCCGCCCCTCTCCCCCCCCACGTGCCGCGCGGCGGCATTTGCGGTGCTCCGGTCGCCTCTCGGCGATCACCGGCAGCTGCTCCTGCTCTTCCAACATCTGGACGTTCGCTGGTGAAACGCCTGCCTTGCCCCCCCCCTGCTTCTGCCCGACAGCCTGCTCCAGCTCTTTCACCTTTCCTTCAACGCCTTGACTTTCTCGTGTCGCTCAGCTCTCCGCACAGCCGCTCCTGTTTCTCATACGTGAATACTGACGCATCCATGCATATAGCAACCGGGAAACCTGATATCGCGGCTCACCTCACTGACCGACGTGACGCAACGCTCGATCTCACCCACTTTCTTCGCCTGAACCTTCACTGGTGACTCAAAACCGCCGTCCACCTTTTCAGGCACCGCTCACTGCTCACTGCTCACCGCTCACCGCTCACTGCTTACCGCTCACTGCTCACCGCTCACTGACTTGAAGTTTTCGCAAAAACTGAACATAATCAAAACGCATTACAACTCAACCCAACTTTGGAGAATTCAATGAACGGTCTTGCAGGAATGGAAAAGTTCTCGCATCTCGAAGACAAAATCTATCTCACGATCGAGAACGTCAAAAAGATGCGTGACGAAAAGGATCGGCTCGAAAATGAGCTTCGCTCGCTACGCCACGAGGTGAGCAGCCTCTTGTCGGAGAAAAACCGGCTCGAGGTCAAGATCGAGGACCTGCTTTCGGAACGCGACGCGATCCAACTCAAGGTCGAGGCAATGCTCGATGCGATCACGATCATCGAACCCGACGTCGCCGAGGCGCTCGGAAGGTAAGCCCGATGATTGGAACAACGAGAGGACGAACCGAAGTGACCGAACAATCAATCCGAGTTGAAATCTACAATCAGACGTACAACATTCGTTCGGACGGCGACAACGAGTACATTATGCGTCTCGCGGAGTACGTCGACGGCAAAATGCGCGAGATATCGTCGGGCACGCTGACCGTTGATTCACTCAAGGTCGCAATTCTCGCCGCGCTTCACATTGCCGACGAGTTTCACCAGCTGAAGAATATCCAGGAACAGACCGACGCCCAGATAGCCTCGCGCAGCGCCGAAATGACCGAGATGCTCGATCACGTTTTCAAGCAAAAAGACGTCACGCCGCAGGAACTTGAGACGGAGCAGTAGGGGAAGGCAAAGGGCAAAAGTAAAAAGGCAAAAGTAAAAAGGCAAAAGTAAAAAGGCAAAAGGCAAAAGTAAAAAGGGCAAAAGACAAGGGGCAAAAGGCAAAGGTGGAAAAGGAAGGACTGTACCTTTTTACTTTTGCCCTTTTTACTTTTGCCCTTTTTACTTTTGCCTTTTTACTTTTGCCTTTTTACTTTTGCCTTTTACTTTGCCTTTCACTTTTGCCTTTTACTTTTGCCCTTTTACTTTTGCCTTTTACTTTTGCCTTTTTACTTTTGCCTTTTTACTTTTGCCTTTTTACTTTTTCCTTTTTACTTTGCCTTTTTACTTTTGCCTTTTTACTTTTGCCTTTTTACTTTTGCCTTTTTACTTTTGCCTTTTTACTTTTGCCTTTTTACTTTTGCCTTTTTACTTTTGCCTTTTTACTTTTGCCTTTTTACTTTTTCCTTTTTACTTTTGCCTTTTTACTTTTGCCTTTTTACTTTTGCCTTTTTACTTTTGCCTTTTTACTTTTGCCTTTTGCCTTCCCCGGCGTGATATAATCACCTCCAGCAGAAGAACTCCACTGCGGGGTTCGTCACCGAACGACATAATAATTGAGCCAACACTAATTGATCGGGAGGCCAATGCCGCGTTCAGTGCAGTCTTTCAAAGCAAAAGGTCTGCCGGAGAACGGGGCTCGGATGCGGCGAAGAAATTCGACGCAGAAGGCCGCCCACCTGTCTATACAGGTTCAATTTTTCCGTTTGAACGGCCATCGCGGTCCTCTTCTGCTAACTATTCAGTCTCTCGTCTCAGGTTTCAATGCATCGGTCGCAACACTCCGGCAGATGTATGAACGCTTGGGACTTTTCAGTTTATGAATGTGCTTATGATCGGCGATGTCGTCGCGCGCCCGGGAAGGCGGATCGTCCTCGACAACCTCGCCGAGATCCGCAAAACATACAGGATCGACATCGCAACGATGAACGCCGAGAACGTTGCGGGCGGTTTTTCGATCACCCCGCCGATCGCCGACGAACTGTTCGCCGCCGGCATCGATTTGATGACTTCGGGCAATCATATCTTCGACAAACCTGAGGTAATTCCGTATATCGAGAAAAATCCGAAACTCCTCCGTCCCGCGAATTACCCACCTGCAACACCCGGAAAAGGGCTTTTCGTCGGCGAGATAAATGGCTTTCGGATTGCGGCGCTCAATCTTATGGGGCGCGTTTTTATGCCGACCGTCGACGATCCGTTCCGCGCCGCGAACGACTGCGTCCGGGCGATTCCGGATGACGTCAAGATCCGGCTCGTCGATATGCATTGCGAGGCGACGAGCGAGAAATACGCGATGGGCTGGTTTCTTAACGGGCGTGTTTCGGCGGTCGTCGGTACGCATACCCACGTCCAGACGGCCGACGAGCGGATTCTCGATAAGGGCACGGCATACATCACCGATCTCGGAATGACGGGAAGCTACTCGGGCGTGATCGGAATGGAAAAATCCCACGTTATCGAACGCTTCACCAAATTCCCCGCTCCGCGTGCCGAACACTCAAAAGGCGACGTTTGGCTCTGCGCCGTCATCATCGAGATCGACGAAACAAGCGGAAAAGCAACGAAGATCGAACGGATTAGAATTTCGGACTGAGGGATTTCTGAATTCGAATTTCGCGATTTGGGATTTGGGATTTCCTATTTCGGATCGGCCGTTATCAAAGTCAATCAATCCGAAATCAGAAATCCCAAGTCCCAAAATGCGTTAGCTTTGCATCGATGCGAGGAACTCGGCGTTCGTCTTGGTCTTTCCGAGACGTTCGAGGACGACTTCCATCTGCTCGACCGGCGAGAGCGGGTTGAGTACGCGGCGCATAACCCAAACGCGGGCGAGGTCTTCCTTGCTGATGAGCAGTTCTTCCTTGCGTGTTCCCGAACGCTGCAGATCGATCGACGGGAAAAGGCGCTTGTCCGAAAGCCGGCGATCGAGATGGATCTCGGAGTTGCCGGTTCCCTTGAACTCTTCGAAGATGACGTCGTCCATACGCGAGCCGGTATCGATCAGCGCGGTCGCGATGATCGTCAGGCTGCCGCCTTCCTCGATGTTGCGCGCGGCGCCGAAAAAGCGCTTCGGGCGCTGCAACGCGTTCGAATCGATACCGCCCGACAGGATCTTGCCCGACGGCGGAACGACGGCGTTGTGGGCGCGTGCGAGACGCGTGATGGAGTCAAGCAGAATGACGACATCGCGCTTGTGCTCGACCAGCCTTTTCGCCTTCTCGATCACCATATCGGCGACCTGCACGTGACGCGTCGGCGGTTCGTCGAACGTTGAACTGATGACTTCGCCCTTGACCGAACGCTGCATATCCGTCACTTCCTCCGGACGTTCGTCGATCAGCAGAACGATGAGCGTTACTTCCGGATGATTTTCGGTGATCGAATTCGCGATCGTTTGGAGCAGAACGGTCTTACCGGTGCGCGGCGGCGCGACAATCAGCGCGCGCTGACCTTTCCCGATCGGTGTCACGAGATCGATGACGCGCGCCGAAATGTTGTCGATCGTCGTCTCCATCTTCAACTGATCGTCCGGATAAAGCGGCGTCAGATTGTCGAAGAAGACCTTCTCGCGCGACTGTTCCGGCGCTTCAAAATTGATCGCCTCGACCTTGATCAGCGCAAAGTAACGCTCGCCTTCTTTCGGCGGGCGGATCTGTCCTGAAACCGTATCGCCGGTCCGGAGATCGAATTTGCGGATCTGCGACGGACTGACGTAAATGTCGTCCGGTCCGGGAAGATAGTTGTACTCCGGTGCGCGCAGGAACCCGAAACCGTCGGGCAGAGTTTCGAGCACGCCTTCGGAAAAGATGAAGCCGCTCTTTTCGGTCTGCGCCGCAAGAACCTTGAATATCAATTCCTGCTTGCGCATACCCGAAGCGCCTTCGACGCCCATTTCCTTGGCTATGTGCGTCAGTTCCGAGATCGACATGTCTTTGAGGTCGGTCAGATCGAGGTTCACACCCGACGGAAGCGGATTCTCCTTTCGCCGCACGGGTTCGGGCGCCGGTTGTTCTTCCGGCATCATCTCTTGTGGTTCTTCAGGTGCAGCCGTCGTTTCTTCGACGCGACTCTTCTTTGTCACCTTCGGTTTTGCTATTTTGGTTGCCATTTTGTGTCCGTTGTCTGGGTAGTTAGTTTGCAGTAACGCAGAGATTTGGGATTCCGCACAGAATCTCTAAATCCTACTTAGTTGAAAAGCTAAACTCGTGGAGAAAATTGTCCGGAAAGTTCAGAAATTGTGCGTTAAGCTCTCGAGCTTTCTCAAAACCCTTGAGTTTTTTCTGGAATGCATAATTATTACAGAGTCCAAGAGGAAAAATCAACCCATTTCTTTACTTTTCGCGAAAGATTTTTCAATATGCGACCAAACCACGTCGCGGCCCTTTCCGGTCGTCGCCGAATATGGCACGACGGTCGAGTCCGGCATCGCTTGCTCGATGTCCCGAATGTTCTTGATCAAATGGTTGCTCGAGAGCTTGTCGGATTTCGTCGCGACCACGATCGAGTTCTTGCCGTGAAATCTAAGCCATTCGCAGAGATTGAGATCAAGTTCCGTCGGCTTATGGCGAGAATCTACTAATTGTATGAATAGCATAAGCTCGCGGCGGTTGACAAGATATTCTTCCGCCATCTTGCCCCAGTCCTTGCGCATCATCTTTGAGACCTTCGCATAGCCGTAACCGGGAAGGTCCGCAAAATAAAAGGAATTGTTGATCAGAAAGAAGTTTATCGACTGCGTCCGGCCCGGAGTGTTGGACGTCCGTGCGAGGCCCTTGCGTTGGATGAGCGAATTGATCAGGCTCGATTTCCCGACATTCGATCGCCCGAGAAACGCGATCTCCGGAAGTCCGTCTGGGACCCAGTGAGCGCGCTCGAAGGCGCTCTTGATAAACTCCGCCGATGTTATTTTCACTGTTCAATTGTTTTCGCGAACGCGGCCGATGTCAATCCAAGAGAACGCAATTCGTTGACGGCAAACGATTTCTTGGGTCGATGAGGAACTCGTGATTTCGCTTCGAGCAACTGCAACGGGTTCTCAAGAGCCGACCGCCGACGGTCGATAACAATGATTGTTACGATCGCCAACGAATGTTATTATCAAAGTTCGTAAGGAGGATTTTCAATGAACGTCTCTTTAACACCGGAACTAGAGCAAATTGTTAATTTCAAAGTCAAAAGCGGGTTGTACAATTCAGCCAGCGAGGTTGTCCGTGAGGGACTGCGACTCCTTCAACAGCGCGACGAACTCCGCGAACTGAAACTCGAGGCGCTGCGGACCGAGATTCAAAAAGGCGTCGATGACCTTGAGGCCGGAAGATTCTCAGATGGCCGTTTGGCGATGCACGAAAAGCGCGACCTCTTGCTGAAATTGAAGGAGAACAGTGGCTAATTACATCATCACGTCGAGCGCGGAGCGGGACATTGATGAGATTTTGCGCTTCATCGCCGTTGATGATCTCGACGCGGCAATCGCATTTTTTGATCGGCTCATCGACCGTTTTGAAATGCTGGCGGAAAACCCGAGGGCCGGTCGCGATCGTACGGAACTAAAGCAAGATTTGCGAAGCTTTCCCGAAGGCAATTATCCGGTGTTTTACAGAGAATGGGCCGGGATTGTCGCGATCGTCAGAGTATTGCACGGCGCACGGGACCTGGACGAGCTTTTCGGCTGATCGAAGCGGCTGCCTTATTCAAATTGGACGATCCAAAACTGAAGATTCAATCGGGCCCGCGACTTCGGCGCCTGATGTGCGGCGATGCTCGGCGTCGCCGTCCGCTTCCCAAACAACCAAGCGGCTCCGCCGCCTCCGACGTTCACGCGTTACTCCCGAACGGTCCAGAATGCGGAAACGCGCACGGAGTAAGCGTGCCGAGGCTGTCTGAAAAGTCCCCTCGGGTTCGGCGATTTTCGGTCTCGGGAGTGTTGTTTGAATTTCGTCGAGTTGCATACGTGGGTTATAATACTAAGTATGATACACGAGAAAAGGAAGAAGGTGGTCTTCAAGCATTACGATCAGAACCAACCGATGTTGTTGCCGCCGAGCCTGGATGATCTGGTGCCCCGAACCATCCGGTGCGCGTTGTGAACGAAGTGATCGAGCGGATCGACATCGGCGTGCTTGAGCTTGGGTACAAAGGCGGCGGAGCGTCGAGCTACCATCCGCGGCTGCTTTTGAAGGTGCTGGTTTACGCGTATCTTCGGAATATCTATTCGTCCCGGAAGATCGAGCAGGCGTTGCAGGAAAACGTGCATTTCATGTGGCTCGCCGGCAACGCGAGGCCGGACCACAACACGCTGGCGGACTTTCGGTCGAAGCGGCTGAAAGATCATCTTGAGAAGATCTTTTCGCAGGTCGTGCTGCTGCTTGTCAAAGAGGGGCGGTATCGTTGCGGGAAGTGATACTGACGGGACGAAGATCGAGGCGAACGCGAACCGGTACACGTTCGTCTGGGCAAAGACGGTGGAGCGGAACAAGCAGCGGATAAGGGAACAGTTGCGTGACGTGTGGAAGTACGTCGAGCGGGCGAGCGCGGAGGAAGAGCAGGCGCCGAACGAGCCGGATTTTGAGGCGGTGGACCCGAAGCGGTGACGCGCGCGAGAGCGATCGACGAGGAGTTGCTGAAAGCCGAGCCCGATGCGAAGACACACGTCGGAAATTGAGGCGGAGTTGCCGGGCCGGGCGGCGAAGGTCGAGGCGCAGGAGCGATGCTGGACGGGCGACGAAGCAGTTCGAAGACCGATCATGACGCGACGTTCTGAGGATGAAGGAAGACCATCTGGAACGGGCAGTTGAGACCGGCGTACAAGCCAGCTGGCGACCGAGGGCATTTTCTGACCGGGTACACGCTGACACAATCGCGGGGACACGACCGCGCGCCGAGCATGTCGGCAAGATGATCGAAACGTACGGAACGGAACCCGAAAGCGGACCGATGCGGGTTACGGCAGTGAAGAGAACTACGCCTATCTGGAGAAACGGGCGATCAAGGCATTTGTGAAGTTTCCGGGTTCGATTCCGGAGCCCAAGGGAAGTTCGCGGCAGACAACTTCAATACGACGCGGACCGATACTTACCGGTGTCCGCGGGGCACGTGATGGAGTTCTCGGAGGATCCGTGAAGACGACGCAGAACGGCCGGAAGCAAAACGTCAAAATCTACCGGACCGAGGCCTGCGGCGGATGTCCGATGCGGGCCAATGTTCGAAGGGCGAGGGGGACGGTCGATCGAGCGCAACGAAGAAGTTCTGAGGCACCGGCGCAAGGCGCGCGAGATGCTCGAAAGCGAGAAAGGCGTCGAACGGAGGAAACAACGGTACGAGGTCGAGGCGGTGATCGGAAACATAAAGGAAAACAAGAAATTCAGAAGGTTCTTACTGAGGGGTTGGCAAAAGTACAGATTGAGATCGGATTGATCGCGATCGCACACAACCTGCAAAGGCTGGCAACCGTCTGAAAAGCGGAAATGCGCTCGGCGACCGGCCAACTGATGACGGCCAAGCGGACTCTCCCAAAACAGACAACAGAAAAACGGCAATCCCGGAGACTTTCTGAGTGACTTTCCAGACAGCCTCATCCGTCATCATACGTTACCGTCGTCATCCCGAGCGCGTCGAATGACCACGCCTCGACCGCTCCGCGGCCGTGCACGCTCACTCCGTGCGCGTTTCCGCAATGATTCAGGGATCCGCGCAGGGTCCAGTCGATCGTCACGTCCCGGCGCGATCAGGTTGAGTTTTCGTTACTCAAAACTCCTTGTTCCAAGCCGGCAGCTGACCGTATCGCTCAAAATGTTCCTGCATCAAAAGGCCTTCGACGTAGCCGGGCAAATGATGGTTGCGTCCGTCGATCGTGACGAACCAGTAAATGTCCAACCCGTCGATATTCTCCTCGGTCATCTTCCGATCAAAGAACTTCTGTCGCGGAATACCGTCCTGCTTATCGTTGATTTCGTCGCGGAGCGTTATAAGGCGGACCTTGCCGTTTCGCGAGACGGCGCGGGATTTGCCGATATAGACCAAGTCGATTCGCCCCTTCGCCAGCCGCACGACATAGAAGACCCCGGGCAGTGCAGGAATCTCGTGACTCAATCGCTTGAGATTTCCGCCTTCAATGAAAAAGAAGTGTCCGTTATTTTTGTAAATTTTCGTTTCGTCAAACATCGCCACCTGAATCCGGAAAGCCGCGAACTCAGTTCACAAAGCTCCCGGCTGAATTACGAGCGGGGCGTGCCGACGATTTTGAAGCGGTCAGCGGTTTGCCCCGACTGAACTGCCTATTCAACGATCGCCGTCGGGACGGCGATCGCGGGCTTTTCGGACCAAACCTGAGGCGCTTCGATCGCGGTTTCCGGGTCCGCCTTCGGCTCAAGCGCGAACTTCAAAACCTCGTCGATCATATCGACCGCGTGGATCGTCAGGTCCTCGCGCACTTCTTCCGGAATGTCTGCGAGGTCCTTTTCATTGTCCTTCGGCAAGATGATTGTCTTGAGTCCGAAGCGGTGCGCGGCAAGGAGTTTTTCCTTGACGCCGCCGATCGGCAGGACCTTTCCGCGCAGCGTGATCTCGCCCGTCATCGCCAGATCGTGGCGTGCGCGCTGACCGGTCAGGATCGAAACGATCGCCGTCGCCAGCGTGATTCCCGCACTCGGACCGTCTTTCGGGATCGCGCCCTCGGGCACGTGTACGTGCAGGTCCTTTTCGTTGAATTCGTCATTGCTGATGCCGAGCGATTCGGCGCGCGTTTTGACGCAGGTCAGCGCCGCCCGCGCCGATTCCTGCATCACCTCGCCCAGTTTCCCGGTCAGCGTGACATTTCCCTTTCCTTTGACAAGCGTCGCCTCAACCTGCAGAACGTCGCCGCCGACCTCAGTCCAGGCGAGTCCGTTCACGAGTCCGACTTCGCTCTTGCGCGCGATGTCCTGTTTGCGGAAGCGGATCGTCCCGAGAAGTTCCCGAACCTTTTCCGCATCAATGACGGCGCGAAAGTCTTCTTTGGCGGTCGAAACGACATACTGTTTCGCGATCTTTCGCAAACAGGAAGAAACTTCGCGTTCGAGATTGCGGACTCCCGCCTCGCGTGTGTAGTGGCGGATCACCTCAAGGATCCCGTCATCCGAGAACCTGACCGCTTCGCCGTCGAGACCGTTCCCGTCGGCCTGCTTCGGGATCAAATGGCGTTTCGCGATCTCGCATTTTTCGCGTTCGGTGTAGCCCGAAAGATGGAGTATCTCGAGGCGGTCCTGGAGCGCCGGCGGAATTGTATGGAGAACGTTCGCGGTGGCGATGAAAAAGACCTGCGACAGGTCGTAGTCGACGTCGAGATAATGGTCGCGGAACGTATTGTTCTGCTCCGGATCGAGAACTTCGAGAAGAGCCGCCGACGGATCGCCGCGGAAATCGCGGCCGAGTTTGTCGACTTCGTCCAACAAAATAACCGGATTTACCGTACCGGCGCGCTTCATCAGCTGGACGATCTGTCCCGGAAGCGCTCCGATGTATGTTCGCCGATGGCCGCGGATCTCGGCCTCGTCGTGGACGCCGCCGAGCGCAAGACGAACGAACTTTCGCCCGGTCGCGCGCGCGATCGACTTGCCCAGGGACGTTTTGCCGACGCCCGGCGCACCGACGAAACACAGGATCGTGCCCTTCGGATTTTTGACGAGTTGCCGGACGGCGAGATACTCGAGGATTCGCTCCTTGATCTTCTCGAGCCCGTAATGATCTTCATTCAGAACCCGTTCGGCTTCTCCGAGATCTTCGATCTCTTCGGTCCGCTCTTTCCACGGCACGTTCAGCAGCCAGTCGATATAGGTACGTGATACGGTCGATTCGGCGGACATCGGCGACATCGCTTCGAGGCGCCCGAATTCGACCATCGCCTTGTCGCGGGCCTCGTCGGACATTCCGGCCTCTTCGATCTTTTTCTTGAGTTCTTCGAGTTCGACCTTCTCATCCTTGCGCCCGAGTTCCTTGTGGATCGCCTTGATCTGCTCGTTCAGATAATACTCGCGCTGATGCTTGTCCATCTGCTTCTTGGTGCGAGCGTGGATGTTGCGGTCGAGTTGTTTCTTTTCGATTTCGGCTTCGAGAATGTCGATAAGTTTCTGCAATCGCTCCTGAACCGACGAGGTTTCTAGCAATTTCTGCTTTTCATCGACGGAGATCCGCAGATGCGAGGACATCGCGTCCGAGATCTGCGCCGCCGAGATTCCACGCAGCGAAGCGTGCAACGCGTCCGAATATGCATCCGGCGAGACGCGAAGCAGTTGTTCGACAAGATTATGGATCTTTTGCAAAAGCCCGTCGGTGCGGTAACCGGATTCGTCGACCGAATCGACCTTGCGGACGTAGGCGTAGAACATTCCGTTCGCATCCTGTTCGACGCGGACGGCGACGCCGCGGTCGCGTCCTTCGACGACGACCTTGATCTGTCCGTTATCCTGTTTCTGCGCCTGCAAAATGCGGCCGAGCGTGCCGATGGTATAAACCTGGTCGGCGTTCGGTTCGTCGACCGACGCGTCGTGCTGGGTCGCGAGAAAGATGTTGCGCTCGCCGAGCATAGCCTTCTCAAGCGCCATCACGGAACTCGATCGGCCGATCTTGAAAGCAACCTTGGTGTACGGAAAAATGACGACGTCGCGGATCGGAACCATCGGAAACCGAACGATATCCTTCGGCATTTGGTCTGAAAACTCTTGCATAATTTTTCTATCGAACTGGGACTGATTTGCTTTCGATAAAGTTCTATTAACCGTTGATTTCTGATTTTAAATGATTGAACGGCGGAAATCCAAGCGATTTTCAATTTTCAGCCAGAAAGCCTGCTGAGAGGAAGACAGGCCGACGTCGCGGAAATCGCCGTCGGCGATCGCCGATAGAGGTCAAAGGGCAATGATCAGACCGATGCTGTTGGCGTTGTTTTTGCGGTTACAAATCAATCGGTAAGGTTCCAACTGCGAATCCACGCGAAACTGCGCGAAGGAATTCCGAAATCAAAGGCCCGCGACATACTGCCCCGGGCCAATCCAAAATCAAAAATCTAAAATCCCAAATCGAACTATGCCGCTTCGTCGAGTTCGGCGATGACTTCGAAGACCGGAGCCTTTCGTTCGATCATCTCTTTCGTGATCAAAAGTTCCTTGACTTTTTTCTGCGACGGCAGGACGTACATCGACTCAAGGAGTATCTCCTCGAGAATCATCATCAGTCCGCGCGCGCCGACCTTGCGTTTGATCGCTTTGCGGGCGATCGTCTTGAGCGCGTCATCGGTGAACTTGAGCCGGATGTTGTCAAACTCGAATTTGCGCTGATACTGCTTGATGAGCGCGTTCTTCGGTTCGGTCAGGATCTGCAGGAGCGCTTTTTCATCGAGTTCCTGAAGCGTCCCGAGCACCGGGAGCCGTCCGACGAATTCAGGAATCAGCCCGTAATGGATCAGATCCTCGGGTTCGAGTTTCTCGATCGCCTCGTTCTGGCGCTGCTTGCTGGTCTTGACGTCCGCCGAAAATCCGAGAGACTTGTTGCGAAAACGTTTTTCGACGACCTTTTCAAGTCCGATGAACGCGCCGCCGCAGACAAAAAGGATGTTCGTCGTATCGACCGGCGTGAATTCCTGTTGCGGATGTTTCCGCCCGCCCTGCGTCGGAACGTTCGCGACCGTCCCCCTCGAGGATCTTGAGCAGCGCCTGCTGGACGCCTTCGCCCGAGACATCGCGCGTGATCGACGGATTGTCGTCCTTGCGGCAGATCTTGTCGATCTCGTCGATGTAGATGATTCCGTTCTGTGCGCGTTCGACGTCGCCGCCGGCGGACTGGAGGAGACGGAGCAGTATCGTCTCGACGTCCTCGCCGACATAGCCGGCTTCCGTCAAACTCGTGGCATCGACGATGCAGAACGGGACGCTCAGCACGCGGGCGAGCGTCTGCGCCAGAAGGGTCTTGCCCGTCCCGGTCGGCCCGATCAGGAGAATGTTCGATTTCTGAAGCTCGACATCGGTTCTCCGTTTGGCGAGTTCGATGCGTTTGTAATGCTGATAGACGGCGACCGAGAGACGCTTCTTGGTCTCATCCTGCCCGATCACGTATTCGTCGAGGAATGATTTCAGTTCCTGAGGTTTCGGAAGCGCCGTTCGAAGTCCCGCGGTTTCAGCCTGCTCGTCATCGTTGATGATCTCGTTGCAGATGTCGATGCATTCGTTGCAGATGTAAACGCTCGGACCGGCGATCAATTTCTTGACCTCGTTCTGAGATTTGCCGCAGAAGGAGCAGCGCAGGATTTCTTCAGGTCGACGTATCATTTGATTTGCGATTTTCGATTTTCGATTTTCGATTTGCGATTGCGCCGGTTCTTTTTCGATTTGCGATCACGCCGGGGCGTTTTCGATTTGCGGCTGTGCAGAGAGACCAATCGCAAATCGCAAATCCCAAATCGCAAATCCTACTTCTCTCTATGTTCGATCACTTCGTCGATGAGCCCGTATTCCTTCGCCTGCATCGGCGACAGGATCCGGTCTCGCTCAACGTCCTTTTCGACTTGATCGAACGGTTGTCCGGAATGATCCGAAAGGATTCTCGATGTCATTTCGCGCATCCGGAGGATCTCTTCGGCCATAATTCTGACGTCCGTCGCCTGTCCGGACGCGCCGCCCGACGGCTGATGGATCAGGATTCGCGAGTGCGGAAGGGCGAAACGCTTGCCTTTGGCTCCGGCCGTCAGAAGCAGAGCACCCATCGACGCACACTGTCCGACGCAGATCGTCGTGACGTCGTTCTTGATGAACTGCATCGTGTCGTAGATCGCCATTCCGGCCGTGATCGAACCGCCCGGCGAATTGATATAGAGGTTGATGTCGCGTTCGGGATCTTCCGCTTCAAGAAACAGGAGTTGGGCGACGATCAGATTCGCAACCATATCGTCGATCGGCGTACCGATGAAAATGATGCTGTCTTTAAGGAGGCGCGAATAAATGTCGAAGGCACGCTCGCCACGCGAAGTTTGCTCGACAACCATTGGAACTAACATATCTTTTTCTTTTGTCCTTATCTATGAATTTCGGGCAGTTTGTTCAAGAGTTGCTTTAAGCCAATGAAGATAAGTTATTGAAATAACAGGCTGATGCCGTCAAAAGCATTCTACAACTTATCTTCAAAAATGCAAAACCGGATACAGATCCCGCCCGCCCCTGACTTTCAAAGAGATCCTACTTCTCTTTCTTTGCCGCTTTTTTCTTTGGCTTTTCGCCTTCCGAAGCAGCTTTTTTCGTCTTCTTCGCTTCGACTTCCGGCTCCGGTTCGACAACCGGTTGATTCGGATCCCGCCACTCGCCGTCGGTGATCTTCGCGTTTTCGAACACGGCTTCGACCGCCTTTCGGGTGCGCAGTGTGTTCGAAATACTCGACTCGACGCCTTCCTGTTTGCGGATCTCATCGGCCGTTACGCCGTAATACTCGGCCATCTTGCCGATCTCGTCGCTGACCTCATCATCGGAAACGACGATGTTCTCAAGTTCGGCGATCTTCTCAAGCAGCATCGCCCCGCGGACGTCAAACTCCGCTTGCTGACGCATCTGCTGATACGCCATTTTGATGAAATCTTCCTCGACGTTCTTGAGATCGAAACCGCGGCTCTGCATATCGCGGGCGAAATTGTCGAGCAGATTGCGCGCCTGGCTTTCAATGAGCGCGTTCGGAATCGGGAAACCGTGTTTTTGGATGAGCGCGTTGATCAAATCGTTGCGCACGCGTATGTCGGCTTCTGATTTCGCCACCGCTTCCAGGTCCTTGGCCAATTTCTTGCGCAGATCCGCAAGCGATTTGTAGCCTTCGTCGAGGCTCTTCGCCCAGTCGTTATCAACTTCGGGCAGCTCGATCGTCCCGACGGATTTGATCGTCGCAGCGTACGATACTGTCTTTCCGGAAAGGCTCGGAGCCGAAAACCCTTCGGGATACGTGACCGTAAACTCCTTCTCGTCGTCCGCTTCGACGCCCTGGAGATTGTCGGTAAACGACTTCTCGATCGAATCGTCGCCGAGTTTGATCTCGAGATCGGACAAAACTATCGGTTCCTGTTCCTCGCCGCCGACAAAGGTCCCGGTCAGATCGACGATCACCGTGTCGCCGTCTTTCGATTTCCGTCCCTCGACAGGGATCAGGCTGGCGAAATCCTGTCGGCGCGCCTCGATCAGTTTATCGATCTCGTCATCGGCGGTCGGCTTGACACGGCGAACCGCTTCCGCGCCCTTGTATTCGGGAGTCGGGATCACAGGCATCACTTCGAAATGAATATGAAGCGAGAGCGCTTCCGTTCCGTTGACCTTCATCGTCTCCCAATTCTCGAAATGAAGGTCGGGTTCGGTCAAAGGCATCTGGCCGTGTTCCTGGATCGCCTCGGTGACGCGATTCGGGAGCAGTTCGCGAATGACCTCGTTCTTGATGTCTTCTTTGTACCGGAGACGCACGACGTCAAGCGGCGCAAAGCCCTTTCGGAAACCCGGGACGTTCGCGATCTTCGTGTATTTCTGGCTGACCTTGTTGTAAACGTCGCGGACCGCTTCAGCGTCGATTTCGATCTTGATCTCGCGCTCGATCTCGGATACTTCGATAAGTTCTGTTTTCATCTGGTTGATTTGAATAATCTTGTGTAAATGTCTGCGTTCAAAAAGTCGTGATGATTTCGATTCAATCTGGTGCCGAGAGCGAGACTCGAACTCGCACGCCTTTCGGCACAGGCTCCTAAGACCTGCGTGGCTACCAATTACACCATCTCGGCAATAATGCGGAAACCGTCTTTTCCAGACGACTTCCGCAAACTTGAATTTAGCGTTTTTGAAAGGGAAAGTCTAGCGGTCCATTTTCGCGTCTCGCGCTTTAGGCCCCGGCTCGGGAACAAGGGGGAATACTACTTCGGAAGATACTTCTGACGGTATTCTTCGAGCGCGCGGTCCGAGCCTTCGAATTCCGCGATCGTGATCGGCGACTTTTCTTCGAGCGAACGGCCGGATGAACTGTTCCCGAACAGAAGCTTGTATCCGCCGTAACCGACGAGTCCGATGACGCCGGCGTAGACCAACAGCCAGAACAGTCCGAAGATGATCCCGACCAACCAGTAACCGACGACCAAGACGGCCAAAATTCCGATCACCAGCAGGATAAGTTTGATAATGTCCATTTCGCCCTCCTTCGCAAACTCGATCTCAAGCCATTGTCGCAAATCATTCCTGAAATCGCTATAATTCTTCCTGATTTTGGAAACGTTTTTTTCGAGGATAAAGTTTTGACTTTTATTTCAGCTGACCTGAAGACGATAGCGGACGGACTCGGCGCGAAACTCACGGGCGACGGAAGCCTCGTCGTTTCGAACGTCACCCACGATTCGCGACAGGCGAACAACGGAGCGCTGTTTGCGGCCATTCGCGGTCTGACGATGGACGGCCACCGGTTTGTCGAGGATGTGATGCGGCGCGGAGCCGTCGGGATCATCTCCGAACTCGAATGCCCGGAAGGCTTCAGCGGTGCCTGGCTTCAGGTCCCGGATGCTAGAGAGTCTCTCGCGAAAGCGGCATCGATCATCTACGGAGATCCGTCGCACGATCTGAAACTCGTCGGGATCACCGGGACGAACGGCAAGACGACAACGACCTATCTGTGTTTTGCGCTCGCCGAGGCGGCCGGCGACAAGGCGGCAATGCTGACCACGGTCGAATATCGGATCGGCGACAAGAGCGAACCGGCCGTTCGCACCACTCCCGAAGCGTCCGATACGAACAAATTCCTTCGGGAAGCGCTCGACGACGATTGCGGGATCGCGGTGATGGAAACGTCATCGCAGGCGATCGATCTTCACCGCTGCGACTGGCTGCGGTTCGAGGTCGCGATCTTCACGAACCTGACGCGCGACCACCTCGACTACCATCTGACGATGGAGAACTATTTCGACGCCAAGCGAAAACTGTTTGACGGCCGATTGGGTGAACGGCCGAAGGCGTCGATCATCAACATCGACGATGAATGGGGCCGCAAACTCGCCGAAGGGCTTCGCGCGGAAGGCGCGAGCGTGACAACGTTCTCGCAGCTTTCCGAGGCCGATCTGTCGGCGACTGAAATTGACGTCTCGCTGCTCAAGGGCACGTCGTTCCTGCTTCGCTCGCCGGGCGGTGAGCGCCGGATAACTTCCCCGTTGGTAGGACGCCCCCACGTTTACAATATGCTTTCGGCAACCGGCGCGGCGCTTGCGCTCGGCTACGATCTCGACGCCGTCGCGCGCGGACTCGAAACCTGCGTCGGCGCGCCCGGGCGCTTCGAACGCGTACCGCACGACGGAGATTTTGCGATCGTCGTCGACTACGCACACTCCGACGACGCGCTCCTCAACACGCTGAAGACTGCCCGTGACCTGACAAAGGGCCGGATCATAACGGTCTTCGGCTGCGGCGGGGACCGCGACAAAACAAAGCGCGGGCCGATGGGCGAAGTCGCCGGTCAGAACAGCGATCTGGTGATCATCACATCGGACAATCCGCGTACCGAGGATCCGCTCAAAATCATCGAACAGATCGAAACGGGAACAAAAACGACCTCGACGCCATATCTGGTCGTTCCGGACCGCCGCGACGCCATCTTTCAGGCGATTTCCAAGGCAAAACCGGAGGATGTGGTGCTGATCTGCGGAAAGGGACACGAAACGTATCAGATCGTCGGGAACGAAAAGTATCATTTCGACGACCGTGAGGTCGCCGTCGAAGCGCTCGCCAAACTGGCCGAGATCAGAGATGACAGGTAGAAAAGGGGAAAAGGCAAAGGGCAAAGGGCAAAGGGGAAAAGGCAAAGGGCAAAGGGCAAAGGGGAAAAGGCAAAAGGGGAAATGAAAAAAGGCAAAACGATCCATGATCTGCGGTTTGCCTTTAGCCTTTTGCCTTTTGCCTTTTGCCTTTAGCCTTTAGCCTTTAGCCTTTAGCCTTTTGCCTTTTGCCTTTAGCCTTTAGCCTTTAGCCTTTAGCCTTTAGCCTTTAGCCTTTTGCCTTTTGCCTTTTGCCTTTTGCCTTTTGCCTTTAGCCTTTTGCCTTTTGCCTTTTGCCTTTAGCCTTTAGCCTTTTGCCTTTAGCCTTTTGCCTTTAGCCTTTTGCCTTTTGCCTTTAGCCTTTTGCCTTTGCCTTTTGCCTTTTGCCTTTAGCCTTTTGCCTTTTGCCTTTTGCCTTTAGCCTTTTGCCTTTTGCCTTTTGCCTTTTGCCTTTTGCCTTTTGCCTTTTGCCTTTTGCCTTTTGCCTTTTGCCTTTTGCCTTTAGCCTTTTGCCTTTTGCCTTTTGCCTTTTGCCTTTTTCAGGACCTGAGCGTCGCCAGGTAATTCTCCAGAAAATTCTTCTGGGCCGGTCCGAGGTCTATGAAGCGGACGGCAAAGCCGATTTCGTAAAAATGATTGACGACCTCGCCCGCGAACTGGACCTTCATCCCGTCGCTGACCGGCAAAAAGACTCGCACACGATCGCCGTTTTCGACCTCGCCCGAACATAGGACGAAACATCCCTCAAGCGAAAGATCGCTCAACGTTCCGTTCTTGCGGCCGGCGGCAACTTCCCACTCGACCTCGATGTTCACCGAATATCTCGGGAACTTTCTCCTGTCATCACCCGCGCGTCTGTCGATCATTCCGTCTTACCGTCCGTATTCCCGGTTTTTCCGGCCGTCAAATAATAATAAACGGGCAATCCGGCCAAAATCAGAAAAATTCCGATAAATGACTGCGTCGGACTCGTCATCAGCGTGTTGATCAGCAACCATCCGGCGACGAGCAGGAACAGGACCGGAACGACCGGATATCCCCACGCCTTATAGGGACGCTCCATATCCGGGTACTTTTGGCGGAAAACGAAGACCGACGCGGTCGCCAAAGCGTAAAAGATCCAGGAACCGAAAATAACGTAGTCGGTCAATGCATCGAACGATCCGGAAAGCGCCAGCAAACAGGCCCAGAGGCCCTGCGCGACCAGCGCAAGGACCGGCACGCGCGTCGCCGAGAGTCGTCCGAGCGACTTGAACATCACGCCGTCCTGCGCCATCGCGTATGGAACCCGGGAACCGGCGAGGATCGACGTATGAAGGGTTCCGAGCGAAGAAAGCATCAGTCCCGTCGTCATCAAGACCAGCGCGCCGGCGCCGAAGAACTTGACGGCGACCTCGCGTGCGACCGACGAATCCTTTGAAACGCTCGCGATCTCGGTCGGAGTCAAAACATAAAAATATGCGAAGTTTATGAATACATAGAGAAAAATGATCAGAATCGTTCCGCCGATCAAAGCCAACGGGATGTTTCGCTTCGGGTTATCGACCTCGCCGGCAACGAGCGAGAGGTTGTTCCAACCGTCATACCCCCACAGCGCGCCGAGCATCGCCGCGCCGAATCCGGCAAGAAACGCCTTCACGACGGTCATCGTTTCCAAGAATCCCAAGCCTGCCCGAAACGTGTTGCCGTCGATGCCGTATCGCGCGGACTCCGCAACCGCCTCGCAAGCGCCGCCGTCGTTGACCATCGAGTAGTTGCCCCAATTCCCGTCGGCCAGAAAAAAGGCGCCGAATCCGACGAGCAGTATCAGCCCGATCTTCACGAATGTGAGCACCGTCGCGATCTGCCCGCCGATCGCCACCGACGCGCAGTTGATCGTTGTCACGATGACGATCATCATCACCGCTATGATCTGCAGTGATGTCAACTCGTATACGTAGCCGAGAATATCGGTCTTGAACAATGTCTGCTTGAGCCCGCCGCCGAGAAAGTCGTTGAGAAAAACCGCGAATGCCACGGCGACCGCCGCCTGCGAACCTGTTTTGGCGATGAAGATCTGCATCCAGCCGAACAGGAAACTCGATACCTTCCCGTACGCGTCACGCAAAAAGACGTATTCGCCGCCCGCTTCAGGCTTCATCGCCGAAAGCTCGGCGTAAGTCAGAGCGCCGGCGAGTGACAAGATTCCGGCCGCGATCCACGCAAGCAGCACCCACTCAGGCGAGCCGACGTTGCACGTCATTACGCGCGCTTTCAGGAACACGCCAGTGCCGATGACGTTGCCGACGATCATTGAGATTGCGGCCATCAGTCCGAGCCCCCGAACCAATGACATTGTGTCTTTTTGCATACCGATCCTTTGAGTTAAACGCTGTTAAAAAATGATTGTCATTTTCCAACGCAGCAAATATAATTTTCTGAGCGAGTAGCGGCTGTCAGGTCCGCTCAATGAGCCTCCCGACCCACTCTCACCTACAAAACGTATGGAATACACAGTCGTCTTGCTTGACGGAAAGGAACAACGCGATCTCTCGTTGGAACAGGTCAAGCAACTGTTCTTCGGCAGACAGATCAATCAGAATTCCCTCGTCCGGTCGAGAACCGATCCGAACTGGCGTATGCTGAAGCGCGAATTCGACCTGTCCCAGTGGCTTCCGGAGGCGGTCCGGAAGGCAACCTATGTCGCATCTGCGCCGCAACCCGCCAATCCACAACCGTCGGCGGGACAAGATTTCGAGGCGGCTTCTGCCAATACCGTGAACTCGCTTGTAAATGAACCGGCGCCGAACGGTCACAGACAAAATAATCAAAGCCAAACCTTTTATCAAGCTGAGAGTCTTCCGGCCGCCGGCAAACTCCAAAATATTCAGTCGAGCTATGCTCCGACGAGCGTCCGCTATCTTCCGGGCCAAACCGAAGGCGATCCCGCGATTCGTCCCGGTTTACGGCCGGCTGCCGTTTTTCTCATCATCAACGCTTTCTTATATGTTGCCGTCGTGATCATCAACGGACTCGCCACGAAAGGCGATTCGGCGGAAAGCACCGGACGAATGGTCGGGCAAACGATAATTCCGGTCGCGATCGATCTGCTGCTCGCGTCAAAGCTCTGGATGAACAAGGATCCCGAATCAACACGAAAATGGGTGCTCGCCCGATGCTACGTAGGGTTCGCGATCGGTTTGGCACTCCCGTTCGTCTCCAAGGATACGGTGGGCATTGTCATCGGCATCGTTTTCGCGATCCTCGGTTTGTTCTATCTTCTGGCGATGGCGCTCGTCCTTCACGGTCGTTCGAATCCCTCCGCCGGAAGAATCTACGCCGGTATCGGTTCGTTCAGCGTTTTCGCCCTCCTCGCTTTCGGCGTCCTCGGCGTCGCCGGACTCGGATTGGCGCTTCCGTCGCTCGCCAAACTCGATCTGGCAAATTCGCAGATCGAAAAATACAAGCTCGAAGGCAGAGATTTCAAGGACAAGACCACCGGTGCGTCCGTCTCACTTCCCGATGGCTGGGTGATGATCGCGCCGTCAAACCCGATCGTCTCGACGCCGATGGCGCGAATGATCGCGATGGACGACCGCGGCGAGCGGTTGGCAATGCTCGAGGTCGTGCCGGTTCCGGCGCAGCTCGATATGAAGCGTCAGACGCCGTCGGCGATCCTCGACAAGCTCTGCGACGGCGTCGTGGCCTCAATGCAGGAGCAGACCGACAAGGGATCGATCTTCGGCAAGCCCACGGTCACGGAGGTCTCGCGCGTCGGGACGTTTGTCGGCAAACATCCCGGCAAACTCCTGATCGTGGAAAAGACCGAAATGGGTCAGCGCGTCAAAGGCCACGTGACAATCACGTACGATGAATTGACGTTCTACGTTCTCCATTCGTGGTGTCCGACCGCCGAATATTCAAACTCGCAGAACGACTTTCAGGTCTTCGAGCGATCGTTTTACATCCCCGACGAGATCAATTCGGTCTTCACGCAGACAGCCGAAAACGACCGCCGCAAGTAACTCGCTGTGGTATATTCTGCAAAGCAGCAAGAGTGAACCAGCGGAAGTTAAACATCAAATCGGCGAACGACCTCGTCGGACGTCTTTTGCGTCTCGCGGCGAGTGAGGAGCTCTGTCTGCTCGACAGCGCCGGCGCAAAGTATGCCGGCTCGCGATTCCTGATCTGCGGACTCCGCGCCGCCGAACGGATTGAAATCTGTTCGCCGAACGCTTCTGATACTGTTCGTTTGGTTGACGAAAAGATCTCGTCGCATCCCTTCTCGATCTTCACCTTCTCCTACGACTTCGGCCTCAAATTGCAAAACATCGAATCGCGCCACCGCAACGTCGCCGAGCCGGACGTTTTTCTCGCGCTTTTCGATTGTTTGTTGATCCACGATTATGACTGCTCCGAAACCCGTCTGATCGGCGATTCAAGCCGTTTTGACGAGATCGAAGAACTGCTTTCCTCAAACGACCCGCTCGCCGAATCGCCGATTTTCGCCGATGACGTCAAAATGGACGTTTCGCGCGCGGATTATCTCGCCGATATCGCGTCGATCCACGAACTGATCCGCTCGGGAAGCACGTATCAAACGAATCTGACCCATCCGGTCCGCGCCGATCTGCCCGCGGGACTGACACCGGCAGACATCTTTTCCCGTTTGCGGCGCACCAATCCGGCGCCGTTCTCGGCGTACATTCAACGGACCGAATCGACCGTCGTTTCGACCTCGCCGGAACGCTTCTTCTCGATCGACGGGTCGATCATCGAGGCTTCTCCGATCAAAGGGACACGACCGCGCGGTACCGACGCCGCCGAAGACAAACGCCTGCGGGTCGAACTCGAGGCATCGGAAAAGGACCGTGCCGAAAACGTGATGATCGTCGATCTGCTCCGCAACGATCTCGGACGGGTCTGTGAGTTCGGGTCGGTCGCGGTTCTGGAACTTTGCGCGATCGAAGAGCATCCGACGATTTTTCATCTCGTTTCAACGATCCGCGGCTCCCTTCGCCAGGATCTGGAATTCTCGGATATCTTGAGGGCGCTTTTCCCCTGCGGATCGATCACCGGCGCGCCGAAGATCAGTACGATGAATATTATCGATTCGATCGAACGTTCGTCCCGCGGCCTCTCGATGGGTGCCATCGGCTATTACGCCCGTGACGGATTCGGCGGCGATCTCGGCACGGCAACGCGCGCCGATCTGTCGGTCGCCATCCGCACGATGGTCGTCCGCGCGCGTGAAGCCGTTTTCAATGTCGGCGGCGGGATCGTCATCGACAGCGAGGGCGACGACGAGTATCGCGAATCGCTCGCCAAAGCCCGGGCGCTGATTGGAGCGCTGTGCGGCGACATCCGACGCTTGTTTCCAGATTACGCATTGAACGGTACTCGCCCGCCGGATTCGTGAAAAAGCGCGATCGCTCATTTCGATCGGCCTATTCACAAATTTCGGAGTGCCGCGCGAAGTAACTTCCGTGATTCAGGTTCCACGGAATCGTTCTACCGGCGCGAGCGCGCGTCGGATCGATTCGGTTCGTGGAAATCGAAGCGACCGCTCCTTCCGCCCCACAAGTCGTTTGATCACTTTGAGATTTCAGATATTTGAGATGTGTTCATCTGTATCAGAAACGGCGCCCGGACCGCCGTTAACTAGGTATTTAGCGGCTCTCGATCATAGTTCAATGCGTAATTTGGGCTCAAGAAATACCGTTCCCGGATCGGCCGTCGAGTGCGCGAATCGAGAATCCGCGCACTCCAAAGCCGGCTCTTCGCGCGAAGTCAGCCAAGATCGCAAAGAACGGGATTTCTAAATCTGCCTCTATGACGTAATTCGGGTTTCCTCCGGGAACAAATCGCAGCCGTCGGCGTCTAAGTCCGCGAAAGGTCGGATCGAATGGCTGAGCTCCTGAAAAACCTGCCTTAAGTTTGGCCTTTGATCCCGGCCTTTCAAAATTACCGGCCCCGGAGGAGATCAATGAAACCAAACATCAACGTTACGCCGCTGATCGACGTCCTGCTCGTGCTGCTCATCATTTTTATGGTCATTTCGCCGGCAAAACCGACGCACTTCGAAACGAACGTCCCGTCGCCGCCAAAAACCGACGCCGGAATGAACCAGAATCCGAATACCCTGATCGTAACGGTTCAGGCGAACGGATCTTTCCGTTTGAACCTCGATAGCGAGGCCGGGGCAGTCGACGACCCGCGCCTGTTGAGTGAGAAACTCGCAGACGTCTTCCGATTTCGAGAGCAAAACGGCATCTTTCGCGAGAACACGAACGAAATCGAGAAGACGGTTTTCATAAGCGCGCCGACTTCGCTCGATTACGGCACGGTTGTTCGCGCCGTCGACGCGGTCAAGGGCGCCGGCGCGGATCCTGTCGGCCTCAAGATCGACAAACCGAATTGAACCTCGCTTTGTTTTACGGCGCTGCGGCTGTGATATAATCGGCGTAGTCGCGCGTGCCGACCGATCCCTCTCCGACACAGAATGAACTATTACGAGGTTCTCAAAGTATCGCCAAAAGCGTCGAATGCCGAGGTCAAGTCGGCGTACCGCAAACTTGCGCGCAAACTTCATCCGGACAAGACCGACGGCGACGAGCAGAAGGCGGTTGAATTCGCGCGGGTCGCGAAGGCTTACGAGGTTCTAGGCAATCCGAAGCAGCGGGCCGAGTATGACCGTTTCAGGCTCGACGAACAGTATCGGTCGGGCAAAGACGACTCGGTCTTCGGTCCCGACAACCCGCACGTCCGGCGCTGGCGCCAGATGGTTTACGAGCGGCGCTACAACGAGATCATCGACCGGATGATCGCCGATGAACGTCGGGAATCGGTCGCGCTTCAGAAGATCGTTTTTCCGATGGTCGCATTGTTTGTTTCGACATTCGCGGCGGCGGTCTTCCGGCCAAGTTTCTTTTCGGATTCGACGATGATCGGAAAGATCATTCTCGTTTCCCTTTCTGCCGCGGGTTTGATACATCTTTTCGGGCGGCTTCGCGAGGCGTTTCAAAAATACACTTACACGGAGAATATTCACGACACGATCCTCGAGGAGAATGCTCCCGAAACCCGGCCTTACTCACGCTTGACGGCGGTCGCGTTTGTGGTCTCGGGATTTTTGCTGAGCCTTGCCGCGGGTTGGCTGACGGGCAACTACTTCTCGTTCATCATCCATTCGTCGATGCCGACGCTCTATTCGGCGGAACTCAAGCCCGAGATCTTCTTTTACCCGCCGATCGTCGTGCTGTTCGTCGATCTGATGC
Organism: Acidobacteriota bacterium; assembly: GCA_016715115.1. NCBI lineage: Bacteria > Pseudomonadati > Acidobacteriota > Acidobacteriota bacterium. The sequence continues at coordinate 358,647 of JADKBM010000011.1, read as the reverse complement.
ATTTGATCGTCTCGAAATACGAGTAATCCGGCGTGATCGCCGGACAGCAAGCGGCGCACCGGCTGCGAATGCGCTTGACAATCGCCGACCCGGACGCTAGAATCTGGAGTTTCTCTTAAAGGAGAAAGATTTCACTTTTTTGAATAAATTATGCCTAATCATAAGTCAGCTGAGAAACGCGTAAGACAGACCGCGAAAAGAAATTTAGTCAACCGCAACAACAAGAGCCGTCTTCGTACGCAGATCAAGAAGCTCCGCACCGCGCTTGCGGCGGGCGACCAGACACAGAGCAACGAGCTTTTGGTGCCGACCATCTCGGCGATCGACAAGGCCGTGAACAAGGGTATTCTGCATCGCAACACAGCTGCGCGTTACAAGTCGCGGCTGACGGTTCACGTCAACAAGCTGGCGCAGTAAGACTGCTCGATCGTTTCTCCTTTGAAAAACGGAGGCAACCGGTAACACGGTGTGCCTCCGATTTTTTGTGTCTGAAAGTGGGCCCGCGAATTTCCGCGAATCCGCGCGAAGAAGATTCTGTCCGAACCCGCACGAACAAACCGCTCTTCAAAACTTCGGCCCGTCCGGCGGCCCAATTTTATGATACCGGCTTCTATTGCCGCGCTTTGGACCAGTTTCTATTCGTGTGGATTCGCGAAGATTCGCGGGCAAAATCCGCTAGTGCGCGATTTGGGATAAGCCCCAAATTACGCTTTTGGATCTTCATCGTGGATTCTTGACGATCTCGCGGATCACTCGGACATTGCGCTCTTTGCGTTCTCCGCGCGGGAAAATTCCTGATCGGCGAAAGGCAAGCCGGACGTTCACGAAAGTCCGCCAAGATCGTAAAGAACGGGAATTCTCTTAATTCGAGTCTATTGCGTGACCTCGGATAATGCTCCCGACTTCATCCGGGAGCCCAACCAAGACCGTCATTCTGCACTATCCAACCTGCACTATCTCTCTCCATCGATGAGTTCCGCCACCAGGATCTCGATCTGAAGCCGGGCCCCATTGTTCCCGCCGCCGCCGCGCGACGTTTTGATGGCAAGGTCGGTCTCCGCAATGCGTTTCAGCGCACGCGTCAACGTTCGCTCATCCGCGCGGCGCGCAAAAGTCAGGAAGTCCTCCTGCTTGCGATAGGGCAAATCCAGGTTTCGCGCCACGTCGCGCCGTTCCTCGCCGTTGAGCATCATCGCCTTCGCCTTGAACAGCTTGTGAAAGTTGCTTGCGATCAGACCGAGCAGCATCAGCGGTTCGGCGCCGTCATCAAGGATCTTCCTGAGCGTTTCAAATGTCCGCGCCTTGTCGCGGGCGAACATATGATCCGTCAGATCGAAATTCGAAATGATCCGCGAGCTCGGAACGAGCGAATCGACCAGATCGAAGGTGATCAATTTTCCGGGCAGCGCGGCTGTCGAGATCTTCTTGATCTCGGTCTCGAGGCGGCGCAGATCGTTGCCGACCAGACCGACAAAGTAGTTCAGCGCGCGGGCATCGATGTCGAAGCCGAGGTTGGTGATCTCGCGTCGCGCCCAATTCGCGAGATCGGCCTCTTCAAGCCGTTTGAATTCGACTGCGACCGAATTCTCGAGAAGTAGTTTCGACATCCGGCGGCGTTTGTCGAGTTCGTCGGCGATCAATATCAGGACGGAGGTCTCCGCCGGGCGGCCGAGGTATGCGGCGAGTACACCCTCGCTTTCTTCCTTGAGCGTATCGCGGGTTCCGGACGCGAAAATCCGAACGTCCTCAATCCGGATCACGCGCCGTGGCGACATCATCGGCAATTGCTCGGCCGCGGCGAGGGCTTTCGCGATATTCTCCGAATTGTTGAGCGAGAACTCCGTTTCGTTGAACTCACGAAGTCCGCTTTCGGCAAGCGCCCGGTCGGCGATAAAGGTCGCCGCTTTGTTCCGCAGATAAGGTTCCGCGCCAAAGAGAACGTAAACCGGGGCGATCTCGTTGTTCTTAAGCTGCGTCCAAAGTTGTTCGCGGGTCAAAACCGGCATTTGAATCTATTTCTTCTCGTCTCTGACACCCATTCCGTTAACGATCGTCGAAACGACCGATTCCGCAAATGCCCTCGACATACGTTCAACGGCCGGGTCTTCTTCGTTGAAGAATGTTCGCGGATCTTCGCTGAACTCAAACGAGTCACGGAAAATGAAATTCTGATTGTCGTAGAGAATCCGGTTCGAGCGCAGATCGCGGATCGTCACCGCCGAGGTGATCGTCACTTCGTACACACGTGCCCGGCCCTCGCGGTCGAGCAGCACGCCCGAGAAGTTGAAATCGCGGATGTTTCCCTCGACGACTGCATCGGCCCCATCGCGCGTCCCCTGAACCTTCAACCCCCGGCCGCGGCGGATGATCTCGCGCGAGACCGCTTCCGTAAAGCGGGTTTCGACACGATAACGCAGTCCCTTGGCTTCGAACTGAAAAGCCGGAACGGCGATGATCTTGATGTCTTTCGGCAATCCGGTATTCGTGACAGGCTTGTAGCATTCGGTGAAACCGGAGGCAAACGCCAAGACTGCAGAAGCCAGAAGGATCTTCACTAATTTCATAACTGCTCTTTGATCGCTTCGACGACCCGCACCGCGTGCGCGGTTTCGGCGACGTCGTGAACACGCACGATCCGCGCACCGTTCCATACCGCAAGCGCTGCTCCCGAAAGGCTCCCGGCAAGACGTTCGCCGACGGGAACGCCGCCGAGGATCGTTCCGAGAAAAGACTTCCTCGACAGGCCGACGAGGACCGCAAGGTCATTGAATTCCCGGACAAGTTTATCAAGTTTGGCGATAATTTCTAAGTTCTGTTCGACGCTTTTGCCGAATCCGATGCCGATGTCGAGCGCGATCCGATCACGTTCGACCCCGTAACGGCCGGCGATCGTCAGACTCGCGCGCCACCCGTCCGCGACGTCCGCAACGATGTCCGGCACAGGCGTTTGCGAATGCATCGTTTCGAAGTTCCCGCGGAGATGCATCAGGATCAATCCAGACCCCGAATTCGCTGCGATTTCGCCGATCCGTTCGTCAAACCTCAGTCCGGAAACGTCGTTGATGATCTCCGCTCCGGCATCGACCGCGGCGCGCGCGACCTCGTTTTTCGAAGTATCGATCGAAACGGCGACGTCGAAGCGTTTGGCGATTCCCTCAATTACAGGGACGACGCGCCGGATCTCCTCGTGAAACGCGACGCGCGTGCTGTTCGGTCGCGTCGATTCCCCGCCGATGTCGATGATATCCGCGCCCTCGGCGATCAACTCTTCGGCGCGACGCAACGCGGCATCGAGATCGCCGAACGATCCGCCGTCAAAAAAGCTGTCGGGCGTGACGTTAAGGATTCCCATTACCAGCGTCCGGTCGAAACGGAATTCACGTCGCGATGTTTTCCAGATCATAGCTTTCAGTCAACCCAAAAAAGAAAAGGGACGAAAAACTTTCATCCCTCATCCCTCACCGTTCGTCCGTCGGTTACGCCGTCGCCGGATTGTTCGGCGCGATCGGCGGAATCAGCGAATCCTTGAGACTCTTCTTCGGCTTATCGTCAGATTGTGCCGGTCCGCTGTCGCCGCCCGTCGACACCGAACTGTCCCCGCCATCGAGCGGAAGACCGGCCACAACGCGGCGAATCTGAACGCTGTCGAGCGTTTCGAGTTCGAGCAGCGCCGCGCTGAGTCGAACCATTGCCTCGGAATTGTTCTCCAGAACCCGCCGCGCGACTTCGTACTGGTCGGCGATGATCTTCTTGACCTCTTTGTCGATCTTGATCGCTGTGTCTTCGGAATAATCCCGATGCTGCGAGATCTCGCGTCCGAGAAAGATCTGCTCTTCCTTCTTACCGAAAGTTAGCGGTCCGAGTTCGGACATACCGTATTCGCAGACCATCGATCGCGCCAACTCGGTGGCACGCTCAATGTCGTTGGATGCTCCCGTCGTCACCTGGTCGGCGCCGAAATAGATCTCTTCGGCAAGCCGTCCACCCATCAAGATCGCGATCTGGCTGAGGATGTATTCCTTCGTATAGCTGTGACGATCGGCTTCCGGAAGCTGCTGCGTGACGCCGAGCGCCATACCACGCGGAATGATCGAGACCTTGTGCACGGGATCGGCCGACGGCACCTTCAGCCCGACAAGAGTGTGTCCGGCCTCGTGATAGGCCGTAAGCTTTTTCTCGTGGTCTGAAAGAACCATACTGCGGCGTTCCGCGCCCATCATCACTTTGTCCTTGGCGATCTCGAAATCCGTCATCGTCACAACCTTCTTGTTGTAACGCGCCGCATTCAAAGCCGCTTCGTTGACGATGTTCGCCAGATCCGCGCCGGTGAATCCCGGCGTTCCGCGCGCGATGACCGTGATATCGACATTCTCGTCAAGCGGAATCTTGCGCGTGTGGACCTTCAGGATGCCCTCTCGGCCGCGAACGTCCGGACGACCGACGACCACGCGACGGTCGAAACGGCCGGGTCGAAGAAGCGCCGGATCGAGCACGTCCGGGCGGTTCGTGGAGGCCATCAGGATAACGCCGTCGTTTGACTCGAATCCATCCATTTCGACAAGAAGCTGATTCAACGTCTGTTCGCGCTCATCGTGACCGCCGCCAAGTCCGGCGCCGCGATGGCGTCCGACCGCATCGATCTCGTCGATGAAGATGATGCACGGAGCGTTCTTCTTGCCCTGGTCAAAGAGGTCGCGGACGCGCGAGGCGCCGACGCCGACGAACATTTCGACAAAATCGGAACCGGAGATCGAAAAGAACGGGACGTTCGCTTCACCGGCGACGGCCTTCGCCAAAAGAGTCTTGCCCGTTCCGGGCGCCCCGACCATCAAGACACCCTTCGGAATTCGTCCGCCGAGTTTTTGAAATTTCTGCGGATCCTTCAGGAATTCGATTATCTCCTGAAGTTCCTCTTTCGCTTCCTCGACCCCGGCGACGTCTTTGAACGTGACGCGTTTCTGCTGATTATTCAGCAACTTCGCGCGCGACTTCCCAAAACTCAGAGCCTTGTTTCCCCCGGCCTGCATTTGCCTGAGGGTAAAGGCCAGGAAACCGATGAGGAGCAGAAACGGGAGCGCGTTTATCAGGAGGATCCAACCGTAACCGCTAGATGATTGTTCGAGCGTGGTCTTGATCGTTCCCTGCTGGGCCTCGTTGATCTTGTCGATCGCGCCCAATAGATTCGTCCGCGTGGCGTCGCTCGCGTCGAGTTTGGTGATGAACTTTTCGCGATCCTTGTTCGTCAGTTCAAGCGAATCCTGCTTGATCAGAACCTCGGCGATGTCTTTATTGCGAATCCGATTCAACGCTTCGTCGTAGCTCAATTCCAACGGATTCTTGCCTTGTTTGGACTGAAGCGCCCAAACCAGAACCATCGCGCCGGCGAGGATCATCAACCACAACAAGACTTGTTTTGCTTTAGAACTCAATTTATAGCCTCCAAAATCACATTTATCCCACTTTCAAAAACAACGTTGTTTCGATGAGCATTCACGCCCGACCGTTGTGTCGAAAGCGCGGGCAAATGATTACAACTTAGATTCTAGTTTGCGGAAATTCATTTTTCAACCTTTGTTTCGAGATAAGCTTCCGCGCGGACTGGTGTTGAAAGAGTCCGAATGGCTTCGAATTCCCGATTTGCAATCTATCGGCCATCGCCCTCAGGCCCTCGAAACGATCGTCTGAACACAAGTTTCCCGCCGCCTTTTACGACGGAATCGCCGTTCGGCAACTCAGCGGTCTTGCCGCTTTTTGAACCCGAGATTAAACGTTCGATCGCGTCGATGTGTTTCAAACCGATGCCGCGAAGATTTCCGCGCTCGCGATTTACCCACTGCCGCAGGTATTCGAGGAGTTGCGCCCGGGGAAGACCTTTGAGATCAGCGATCAACGGTTCATCCACGTTCAAAGGCGCCGGCTCCGCCGTGTTGCGAAGCAGTTCGGAATTGCGGGCGAGCGTTTCGACGATCCTCGGATTGAAGGTCTCAAGCAACGGAATCAACTCCTTCCGCACCCGTACCCGGCTGAACGCGAGATCGTCGTTCATCGCATCGTTGACGAATTCTTCGCCGGTTTCTCCGCAAAAAGCCTCGGTGTCGCGCCGCATCGCCCAAGTCAATAGTGGGCGAATGAGACGGACGCCACGGTCGGAATTCTCGTCGATCCGGAACTCGTCGATCACCGGCCTCATCGCCGAAAGTCCGGCGGTCCCGCTGCCGCGAATCAGATTAAGAAGAAATGTTTCGGCTTGATCGTTCAGAGTGTGCGCGGTGCAGACCGCGAATGCCCCGAGCGATTCGGCGATCTCAGCAAGGAATCGATAACGGGCGCGGCGCGCGTTCTGTTCGAGGTTTCCGGACTTTGCGACCTCGAATCGTCCGACGGCCCGCGACACGACGAATCTCAACCCGAGTTTCGTCGACAGCGCCTCAACGAACCGTGCGTCGGACGGGCCTTGATCGCCGCGCAAACCGTGTTCGAAATGCGCGACGACGATCTCGTTCGCGATCTTCGTTCGATTCGTGAGGTCGCTCAACGCAAGCAAGAGACTGACCGAGTCCGCGCCCCCGGAAACACCGACGACGATCCTCTCGTCCGCGAACGGCAAACCCAGTTTCCGCCATTCGGTGAGGAGTTTTCTTGGGAATGAATCCATTGAAGTCGAAAGTCGCCTACTGCCTGCCGATCTCTTCCCGCGCCGCCGCGAGCGCCTCGGCGACGCGTTCCGGGGAAGTTCCGCCGATCTGGTTTTTCGTTTCGAGAGTGCTTTCAAGACTCAGAGCTTCGAAGACGTCACCGTCGATCGCGTCGGTAACGTCGCGCAGTTCTCCGAGACTCAGTTCCTGAAGTTCCTTTCCCTTTCCGATCGCATCGAGCACGATCCGGCCGACCGTGTCGTGCGCGATCCTGAACGGCACGCCTTTCCGGACAAGGTAGTCGGCAAGTTCGGTCGCGTTGAGGCATCCGCGGTTCGCCGCGACCGCCGAACGTTCGCCGTTGATCCCGATATTGCGAAGGACGATCGCCGTTACCCGCAGGGTTCCCGAGACCGTATCGACGGTATCGAAGACGGCTTCCTTATCTTCCTGCATATCTTTGTTGTAAGCCAGTGGCAAGCCCTTCATCATCGTCAGGAGCGCCGAATGATGTCCGAAGACGCGCGCTGCCTTTCCGCGGATCAATTCCAGCGCGTCGGGATTCTTCTTTTGCGGCATCAGGCTCGAACCGGTCGAGATCGCGTCGCCGAGTTCGATAAACCCGAATTCGGTCGTCGAGTAAACGATCAGATCCTCGGCGAGGCGCGAAAGATGCATCATTAGAATCGAAGAAGCACCGGCGAATTCGATCGCGAAATCGCGGTCGCTGACCGCGTCGAGGCTATTCGCCGTGATCCCGTCGAAACCGAGTTCGCGCGCGACGGTTTCACGGTCGATCTCATAACTGGTGCCGGCAAGCGCCGCCGACCCGAGCGGCATCACGTTGATGCGGCGCCAGACCTCATCGATTCGTTCACGATCGCGCGCGATCATCTCGTAATAGGCGAGACACCAATGCGCCCAAAGAACGGGCTGGGCGCGCTGCAAATGCGTGTAGCCGGGAAGAACGGAGTTCGCGTTCGCCTCGGCCAGCTCGACAAGTGCGCGTTGAACCCCAAGCGCGAGTTCGGAGATTTCGGTCACTTTCTCGCGAAGCCAGAGCCTGAAAGCGGTCGCGACCTGATCGTTGCGGCTCCGGCCGGTATGAAGCTTGCGACCGGTGTCGCCGATGAGTTGGACCAGTTTCGATTCGATGAACGAGTGAACGTCCTCAGCGGGATCGTCGAAATAGTTCTTGTCGAAATCGGCGCGCTTGAGCATTGTCCCGAGTCCGGTCTTGATCTTCTCCGCTTCGAGCCGGGTCAGAACGCCGGCGTGGAAAAGGCCATTGCAATGTGCCGCCGACGCCCGCACATCGGCTTCGAACAGTCGTCGGTCGAACCGAAACGAGTTGTTGTAGTCGGCAAAAACGGCGTCGGCGCTTTCGGTGAAGCGCCCGCCCCAAAGTTTATCTGATCCGGACATACGACTATCGTAATTCGTTCTCTCAAAATCGTAAATTCGCAATTGAAGTTTTCAAACCATTTTGCTACTTTATGCACCTATGAGTATTTTATGCGCGATAAGTGCATAAACCGACCTTTTTATGCAGAAAGAACAGCGGCAATCGGCGATCCTGGATTTGATCAACAAAGAACGTGTCGAACGCCAGGACGAGCTTGCCGAGCTGCTTGAAAGAAAAGGCTTTTCAGTGACTCAGTCGAGTGTTTCTCGCGATCTGGTCGAACTCGGCGTCGTTAAAGTTGGCGGGTTCTACGCGCTGCCGTTGAAGCCGAAGAACGAGACGATCTTCGGACTGAAGAGTCTGGCAACCGCCGGCGAGAATCTGGTGGTCGCGAAATGCGAATCGGGCCTGGCTTCGGCCTGTGCCGTCCGGATCGATTCGGAGAACTTCGAAGAGGTGGTCGGAACGATCGCCGGCGACGACACGATCTTTATCGCGGTCCGTGACTCGAACGGACAAAAAGCGGTTTTGAAAAAGATCTGGGAGATCTTTGGGATCGGGACATAGGTTTTTTGGCACCCTGGCGTTTCTTTTTCGAGCTTTGAGCCTTGGGCTGCGAACTTCGAGTGCCGGATTGACTTCGAAACCTGCGGCTCGAAGCTCGAAGCTCGAAGCTCGAAGCTCGAAGCTCGAAGCTCGAAGCTCGAAGCTCGAAGCTCGAAGCTCGAAGCTCGAAGCTCGAAAAGAAATGGAAACCGTCACACTCGTAGAGTCAAGTTCAAAAGAATTTATGCAAAACAAAATCAACAAAATAGTCCTCGCCTATTCCGGCGGGCTCGACACTTCGGCGATGCTTCTCTGGCTAAAGGAAACCTATGATTGCGAGGTCGTCTGCTACACGGCCGACATCGGACAGGGCGAGGAACTCGACGGTTTGGAAGAAAAGGCGCTCAAAACCGGGGCCTCGAAGCTTTACACCGAGGACCTGCGCGAGGAATTCGTCAAGGATTTCGTCTGGACGGCGGTCAAGGCAAATGCGCTGTACGAAGGGGTCTATCTTCTCGGCACGTCCCTGGCGCGGCCGGTGATCGCGAAGAGACAGATCGAGATCGCGCAGCTCGAAGGCGCCGACGCGGTCGCGCATGGAGCGACGGGCAAAGGCAACGACCAAGTGCGTTTCGAATTGACTTACTATGCGCTGCAGCCCGATATCAAGGTCGTCGCGCCTTGGCGCCACTGGGATTTCAAGGGCCGCGCCGATCTCATCGCATACTGCGCGAAACACGACATCAACGTCACTGCGACAGCCGAAAAACCGTATTCGATGGACCGCAATCTGATGCACGTTTCATACGAGGGCGGTATTCTTGAAGATCCTTGGACCGCCCCGCCCGAAGACATTTTCCTGCTCACGAAATCGCCGGAAAACGCTTCCGACAAGGCCGAAGAAATCGTGTTGACGTTTGAAAAGGGTGAGCCGGTGGCGATCGACGGCGAGCGGTACGGCGCAGTCGATATGCTTTCAAAACTCAACTTCATCGGCGGCGAGCACGGAATCGGCCGCGTCGATCTTGTCGAGAATCGCTTTGTCGGTATGAAATCGCGCGGCGTTTACGAAACTCCGGGCGTGACGATCCTGCAGACGGCGCACCGTGCGCTTGAATCGATCACGATGGATCGCGAAGTTATGCGCTTGCGCGACTCGCTCGGCGTCAAGTTCGCCGAATCGGTTTATTACGGATTCTGGTTCGCGCCGGAGTTCGAGATCCTCAAATCGATGATCGAACAGACGCAGGAAACGGTTTCCGGCGACGTTCGTCTGAAACTTTACAAAGGCAATGTTACGGTCAACGGGCGCAAATCGCCGTTCTCGCTTTACAAGGAAAGGATCGTGACGTTCGAAGACGATGCCGGCGCCTACAATCAATACGACGCCGAGGGCTTCATCAAGCTTCAAGCCCTGCGCCTACGGCTCCGGAAGATGGACTGAGATAGTGCAGAGTGCAAGTCAGTGCATAGTGCATAGTGCATAGTGCACAGTAGTGCATCTGCACTCTGCACTCAGCACTCTGCACTCTGCACTATGCACTGACTTGCACTCTGCACTCAGCACTCTGCACTCTGCACTCTGCACTTTGCACTCTGCACTTTGCACTCTGCACTCTGCACTTTGCACTATTTACTTATGATTGAAACAGACAAACTCGGCTCGGCGACTTCGCCGCTTGATCTATCGAAATTCGTCGCCGTTGTCGATCGGAATCCGGCACCGAAGGCGGGCGACGTGGTTGTCGTGCGCGCGCTGAGCGAATCCGTGACATACGGAAACCTGGAACTCCCGACCGGTCGACTTGCGAAGATCTATCGCAACGACGTCATCGTCGGCGTGCTCGGGCGCCGACGCGCGTTGAAGGGCTTTTTCGGCGACGTCCCGGAATCGGCGAAGGCCGGCGACCGTCTCCATCTCCTCAATATGGGGGGCGTCATCGGTATTTGCAGCGGCCATCATTCGTCATTGTCCGACGCGATCGAGGTCGAGGTCATCGGGTTTGTTTGCGATGGCGGCGCTGGTTCGACGAATCCGCCCCCGACCGCTTCGCGTATTCTGAACATTGCCGACAACGCACTCGTTCCGGCGGCCCGACTAAATACAGTTGCTCCGGTAGTGATCGTCGCCGGAACCTGTATGAATTCCGGCAAAACGGTCGCCGCGACCGAGATCATCAAACAGGCGCATCACGCCGGAATGCGCGTCGCCGGCGCGAAAATGTCGGGCGTCGCGTGTCTGCGCGATACGCTCAATATGCTCGACTGCGGCGCCGAGGCGACGGCGAGCTTTCTTGATTGCGGACTTCCGTCAACGGTCGGAGTCGAAGATCTGGCGCCGGTTGCAAAGGCGATTCTCAACAAGCTCAATCAATGCGAACCGGATCTGATCGTCGTCGAACTCGGCGACGGAATCGTCGGCGGATATTCGGTCGATTCGATCCTGATCGATGCCGAGATCAAGGCGGCGACCGCGGCTTTCGTCTTCTGCGCGTCCGATTACGTCGGCGTCATCGGCGGAGTCGAGGTCTTGAAACGCTTCGGAGTCCAAATCGACGTCGTCGCGGGTTCGGTGACCGATTCACCGGCCGGCCAGGCATTTGTCGAAAACAGCTTCGGCCTGCAAGCCGGAAATGCCAGACGCGATGGCGGGAGACTCTTTGGGCTGATCCGATCGCTTATCGTCACGAACTGTCATTCGAACGTCCGCCTTGCGGCATAATCAGGGATCCGGAAAGACTCTGGATCCGGAAAGACTCTTGCCCAAAAGACGGTCAGGATGATATAAACAACTCGTGGTCGAATCATTCAAAACCTTGCCCGGATCGATGCTCACGGCACTCGTTATCGCGCCGAAAGAGCCCTGTCGAAACTAAATATCAATCAATCAGCTTCTGTATCAGAACTTTCGGGGTGAAACTCCGAACGTTTGTCGTTTAAGGGCTTTTCGACTAGGATTCAATTTTTATGCTTCGATTTCATAACACGCTAACCAACCAACTCGAGGAATTCCGGCCGCTCGTCGATAATGACGTGAAGCTTTACATCTGCGGCCCGACGGTCTGGAACTTCGCCCATATCGGCAATTTCCGGACGTTCACTTTCGGCGACGTCCTGGCGCGCTACCTGCGTTTCAAAGGCTACAACCTGACGCACGTAATGAACCTTACGGATGTCGATGACCGGATCATCAACGAGTCAAACAAGGCGAATAAGTCGATCGACGAATTCGTTCAGCCGTATATTGCCGCGTTCTGGGAAGATATGGCCGCGATCGGAAACAATCGGCCCGACATCGCGCCGCGCGCGACCGAGCACATCAAGGAGATGGTCGAGATCATTTCGACACTGCTTGCCAACGGCAAAGCCTACGAGTCCGACGGCTCGATCTATTTTAGGATCTCGGCGTTCCCCGAATACGGCAAGCTCTCGAAGATCAACTTTTCAGGTAATGAGACGGGCGGGTCGGGACGCGTCGACACCGACAAGTACGAAAAAGAGGACGCGCGCGATTTTGCTCTCTGGAAACTCGTTGACAAAAGCGACCCGGCCGGTTGGGACGCGCCCTTCGGGTATGGACGCCCGGGTTGGCACATCGAATGCTCGGCGATGTCAATGAAATATCTCGGCGAGACGTTCGATATTCACGCCGGAGGTGTCGATCTACAGTTTCCGCATCACGAGAACGAGATCGCTCAATCGGAAGGCGCGACGGGCAAACTCTTCGCGAAATACTGGCTGCACGGCGAGTTCCTTAAGATCGACAACGAGAAAATGGCGAAATCGCTCGGCAATGATTTTACGCTGCGGGAGATCTTTTCCCGCGGTTTTTCGCCGCTCGCGATCCGTTATTTGCTGATCTCAGTGCCTTACGGGAAACAGTTGAACTTCACCTTCGAAGGGCTCAAGGGCGCCGAAACGACGACCGAGCGGTTGCGCCAGTTCCGCCGATTGGTCGGCGAGGCCAAGACCGAACCGGGATCCGAAGACAAGGTCTCGAAAGCCGTCGAGAAGGCTTTGAAGGACTTCGAAGAAGCGATGGATGACGATCTGAACACTTCGGTCGCGCTTGCGGCGATCCATAATCTTGTTCGTGAGGTCAATTCCGCGCTCGCGAAGGAAACTCTGCGGGCGGACGACCAGAAGGCCGTGCTGAGCGCCGTCGAGAAATTCGACTCGGTGCTCGGGATCTTCGGCAAGGCTGAGTCGGAAATGCTCGACGACGAGATAGAAGCGATGATCGAGGAACGCCAGGAAGCAAGACGGAGCCGCAACTTCGCACGTTCGGACGAGATTCGTGACCTGCTTCTGGAAAAAGGTATCATCCTCGAAGACACGAAAGACGGGGTCCGTTGGAAGCGTAAGTAAGCAATCGCTCGCGACCGAGGGTTTGATCGCCGATTCACCTTCCCGGCTGATTGACCTCGACCAGAAACGCCTTGATTCCCTGCGCCTCAAACACCTTAGGTTCGCCGATCGAATAGCCGGCCGACCTGAGGTTTCGCAAGGGAGCGTGCTTCTCGTTCCAGGCCGAATCGCGAAACGCGACATAGAATCGTTCGCCGGTGATTCCCTGCTCGTCCGTCACCCCGATCGCCGAAAACCCGCGCGGAATGAAATACGCCTTGTCCTCGACCAGGCCTTCGACTCCGTTGACTTTGAATATTTCGACCGCGGGTGAGTTTCGCAGTGCGAACCAAAGGTCGTACGCGACGACATCCTCGAATGCGTAGATCTTCGCCGGCCGTGACATATCGACCTCGCGCGCGAGGTTCTCCCAACCGCACCAGATAAAGGATTGCGGCGGTCTAAGAGCATACGACAGGAGGGCGAACCCGATCGCCGTCGAGAGCAACGTGATGGCGCTGAGCCTAAACACCCGCGAACCGATCTCCGTCAGCGCGATCGAACCGGCGACCGCCAGGGGCGCAAAGACGAAGATCAGATGACGCGTTCCCCAAATCGAATACGGAAATAGCCAACTCGCGATAAACGCCGCCAGGATCGGAAAAACGGCGATGATCAGCAGCAAAACGACATTTGACCGCTGGCGTTCGTCGCGCGTTTTCCAATCAGCGAAATACACGATCCCGGAAGCAAAAACGATCAGCAGAATCGGCAAGGAAAACACGTACATCGAGGCCGGGTCGATACTGCTCGCCTGCGAATAGAAAGGATCCACAAGGTCGAACCCGAAGTTGAAGGCGTCGACCGCGCCGGGCGCGTTGATCCAGCCGATGTTTTGCGCAAGCCCGGTCGAATTGGCCGCTGCAACGTAAACCGCGATCAACCACGGCGCGAATGCCGCCGAAACGATGCCGGTCATTATCAGCGTCTGCCGGATCTTGATCCGCTGCTGAACGACGATCACGAGGATCTCGGCCAGAATCAAAAGCCCACCAAAATAATGCGTGTAAACGAGCAAGACGTTGACGATCGTCAGAAGCCAGATGTTTTTACCGAGATAAAGAAAGCGCACGAAGAGCCAGACCGAGAAAAGCGCGAGCATAAGAACAACGCTGTACATCCGGACTTCCTGCGCGTATTTGATGAGCCCGCCGTTAACCGCCAGAAACAGGAGCGCGAGCAGCGTTTGCGACGAACGGAGCTTTAGATCGCGGGCGAGAAAACAGAACGGGACCAGCGAGGCGATCGAGAATAGAAAAGGAAACAGCCGGACCCAACGGAGCGATTCCCCGCCGACCGACGTCCAGAGTTTCAGCAGAACGTAGAAGAGCGGCGGATGGATCAGATCCTGCGCAACAAAACCGAGGATGCCGGACCAAGGCATCGAAGCCGCGTGAACGCTGAAGATCTCGTCAAACCAGAGGCAGGAATCTTCGAGCCGCCAAAACCGTAAAACGACATACGCGGCGAGGAGAAAGATGATTCCAGCCGTCCCGATTTTTCCGCGGTCGTTCATTTACTAGAGCGAAATCCCGTTCATCAGTTTGCCTTCGACGCTTGTATAACAAAGATTCACTTCCCTGAATGTGTTCGTCTCGAGGCAATAAGACAGGCAGCTATCGAATGGTTTTGAATACACGTGGATGCTGATCGCGCGCTCGCCGAAGTCCGCGAGATTCAAAATCTGATGGATCGGCTCCTCAAGTTCGACCTTGGCGGCGAGACACTCGGAAAGGTCGAAGCGGTCGGTTTCCCTCAGCTTGCAGTGGCCGCGCTTTTCGTCGATCTCGTCGATCGCGAAATTCTGCCCGCGCAACTTTCCGCTTACGACCGACATCCAGCATTTCTGGTCGGCGTGATTATGAACGCGCGAAACCTGGCCTTTTTCCCAGCAAAGCGCCATAACTTCGAATCGCGCGTCTTTGTAGATCAGGTTGCGCGTGTAGAACTTATCGCTCCAGAAGAGATAACGCGCCAGCGAGCCGAGATCGACAGGGTTGGCGCCAAGAAACTCGTATATCCCGTCACACGTAAAATCCTCGTCGCGCACACCGCGCAGTCCATCGACCAATTGTGCAATCGTGATCATCTAGAATAGCCCCCGATAATAGACTCTTTTCCGTTCCGTCGTCAGGCATTTCGCATCCGTCAGCGGATCGCCCGTCTCACGACAGCACGGCGCCGTCTTGCTGCAGCTCAAACCTTCTTTCGCAAATCGCGCGAGCGTGTCCTGACCAAGCGCCGACGGATGAAAACAATCGCAACAGGAGATCTGATCGGCATTGAATCTGTAAAACCAGGGCGCGTCCGAGTAAACGAAATGCGTTCCGACCGCCTTCGTCGCTCCTCCGACCATCTCGCCGCCGATCATCACGACCGGCGAAGTGCCGCCGTCGGGAATCGCGGAATAATCGGCTGTGACCCGTTTTAGTATTTCCCGATAGCCCTTCATCGTGTTGTATGCGTCCAAGACCTGGGCATCGGAACATCCGCGCGTCAACGAACCGCAGATATTGGCGCTTCCCCAAAGGAACGTGCAGTTGCCGATCAGCTGGCAGTTCGACTTGTTTCCGAAATTGCACAACTGTGAAACGCGCACCGGCGACGCGATGCCGATCCTCGTGTTCGCGACGGTGATCAGCACGTCCAACCCTTTTCGGAATTCGCGCTCGAACGAATCGTTCCGCGTCCGGCAATAATTGTTCGGGTCCTGATCGGCAGTCGGACAACTCGCGTTGGTTTTAGTCAGAGTCGTGCTGCAACCATCGTTGTGGCCGAGGAAGACGGCCGCGAGCCGCGGTATCGGCTGGGCGTTCAGATAGGTTCGTATCCCGTTTGACTGGTTGACGAAATCGGACAACATCCGCGCGCCGGACGCGGCACGGTTCGGATTGGCGGCAAGAATGTTCGTCCCGAATTCGCATTCGAGGCGTTCGACGAAACTGAACACATTCTCGCTTCCGCGGCCGCAGAGACCCGTGCCGTGCGTGTCCGAGGTCATCCAGTTGTACTGCTCCTGGTCGCCGTTGGAGCAAGGAAACTGGCTCGCTGCGTTGAAACCTTTTGAAATGCTGTCACCGGCGACGTCGATCGCCTGAATGTTCAATTGCGCGAAGGCCGATACCGAGGCAAGAAGGACCAATGCGATGTGGCGAATGAATAAGAAGAGATTTTTTTTCATCAGCGGCGAATTGAGTTCGAATCCACGAGGGTACGGACCGCTGCGTGCGTCACCGTTCTCCGATTCGAATAGTTTTTCCAATTTGGTTTCAGGTCCGAAGCGTCAAGAGATTTATAAACTCGTTTGTACCAACCGTCAAGCCTCCGAATCGAGAGAGTTTCTTCAACACCCGCGCGTTTTGCACATTTCGCCCCGCGTCCATTATACTTGTCGATTGTCGAATTATTTGAGATCGAGTTTTTGTTGATTCGACGATCATTCGGAGGGAAAGATTTTGCCAAAAACAGCAATTCGCCCGAAGGCGGAAACAAAAGCCGACGGAATTTCAAAGAACGGTTCAAAGGTTAACGCATCGGTGGACACGGTATCCGATGTCGTCGATGTCGAGCAGGCTCAGGCCGAGTATGTGAAACGTAAGAAATCACAGCTTGCGGCGATCCAAAAGCTCGACAAAGAACTGTTGCGCGAGATGCTCTATCAGATGGTCCTCGGCCGCATCTTCGAACAGAAATGCGCCGAAGTTTACCGTTTGGGCAAGATCGGCGGCTTTTGCCATCTTTACATCGGTCAGGAAGCGATCGGAGTCGGCACGATGATGGCGCTCAAGGAAGGCGACTACGTAATCACCTCTTATCGCGATCACGTCCAGGCGATGATCGCCGGCATCACGCCCGACGCGGTGATGGCGGAATTGTACGGTCGGGCGACCGGCAACGTCGGCGGCAAAGGCGGTTCGATGCATATGTTCTCGAAGGAAAAAGGATTCTTCGGCGGACACGGGATCGTCGGCGGGCAGATCGGGGTAGCGACCGGAATGGCATACGCGCAGAAATACAAAGGCACGGACAACGCGACGCTCTGCTTTTTCGGCGAGGCGGCGGTCAATCAGGGTATTTTCCACGAATCGCTCAACATGGCCCAGCTCTGGAAGATACCGTGCGTCTACATCTGTGAAAACAACCGTTACGGAATGGGAACATCGCAGGCGCGCGCGATGAGCATCGCGAACATTGCGAAGAAGGCGGAAGGATTCGGAATGGCCGGAGAATTCGTCGACGGGATGGACGTGATGGCGGTCCGCGACGCGACACTGCGTGCACTCGAGCGCGCCCGAAAGGACGGTTCGCCGACGCTGCTCGAGATCCGCGCCTATCGCTATATGGGCCACTCGATGTCCGACCCCGGCAAGTATCGCACTACGGAAGAGATCAAGAAATATCAGCAGCGCGATCCGATCGTCCTTTTCCAGGATTCATTGAAAGAAGCGAAGATCTTTAGCGACAAGGACTTCGAAGCGATCACCGAAAAGGCGAAAGCAGTCGTCGAAGCAGCGGTCAAATTCGCCGACGAAAGCCCGTTTCCGGACGAAAGCGAATTGATGACGGATGTCTTTGCGTCGTGAGCGGTGAGCGGTGAGCGGTGAGCAGTGAGCGGTGAGCCGTGAGCGGTGGGCGGTGGGAAGTAATTGCAACGTGGATCATTGTTTGAGTTAGCGCGCCTATGATCGAGCAAAAAGGAAAAAGGGGAAGAGGAGACGGAGACTCACACAGATGGAAAAACCTCATACGAAGTTGATTGCATGGCGAAAATGCATGGATTTGGTCGAACTCGTTTATGACATCACCAAGTCGTTTCCGCGAGAAGAGATTTATGGATTGAGTTTGCAGATGAGACGAGCTGCCGTATCGGCTCCGTCGAATATTGCCGAGTGCGCTGCGGATCGATCGACTGAGCAATTTAGGAATTTCTTGAGCGTATCCTTGGGATCGTTGAACGAACTTAGCACCCAGCTTGAGATTGCATTACGCGTCGGACACGTTGATGAACACAAATTTTCAGCTGTCGCTAAACTGCTTGATGAATGTATGGCCGTGACCTACGGTCTGAAGCGGAGTCTAGCACGTCCGAAATCAAACGGGCGTTCGGCACCGGCAGCTTGACGATTTTCAGAACGCTTTGATTGTCGGCGATTTAGCCGGTCGGCTCACCGAATCAAGCGATCTGCGCTCTTTGGTTTGAATAGGCGGCGATTGTGGGACGGAGCGCTTTTCGGCTTACCGCTCACCGCTCACCGCTCACTGAACTTATGTCACAAATGACCATCCGCGACGCGTTGAATGCGGCGCTTCGCGAAGAATTAGCGAGGGACGAGAACGTCTTCATCATGGGTGAAGAGGTTGCCGAATACGACGGCGCGTACAAGGTTACGCGCGGCCTGTGGAAAGAATTCGGCGACAAGCGCGTCGTTGACACGCCGATCACCGAACTCGGGTTCGCGGCGCTCGGCGTCGGCGCGGCGATGGCCGGACTGCGGCCGGTGATCGAGTTTATGACGTTCAACTTCTCGATCCTCGCCTCCGACCAGATAATCAATCACGCGGCGAAGATGTTCTATATGTCGGGCGGCCAGTTCAACGTCCCGATCGTCTTCCGCGGCCCGAACGGCTCCGCCTACCAGGTTTCGTCGCAGCATTCGCAGGCACTCGAAGCGTTTTACGCAAATTTCCCCGGTTTGAAGGTCGTGATGCCGTCAACTCCGGCCGACGCGAAAGGCTTGCTCAAGTCGGCGATCCGCGACAACAATCCGGTCGTGTTTCTCGAACAGGAAACGATGTACGGAATGAAGGGCGAAGTCCCCGACGATCCGGATTTCACGGTCCCGCTCGGCGTCGCAGACGTCAAGCGCGAAGGCTCGGACTGTACGATCGTCGCGCGATCGTTCACGGTTCCGCTGGCAATCAAGGCGGCTGAGATAATGCAAGCGGATTACGATGTTTCGGTCGAGGTCGTCGATCCGCGGACGATCAAACCGCTCGACATCGACACCATCGTCGCTTCGGTGAAGAAGACGAACCGGCTCGTGGTTGCCGAAGAATCGCACGCGTTCGCGTCGGTCGGCGCCGAGATCTCGCATCAGGTGATGGAAAACGCGTTCGATTATTTGGACGCTCCGATCAAGCGCATTTCGACTGTCGAAGCGCCGATGCCCTATGCACGCAACCTCGAAGTCGCGGCGCTTCCGAGCGTCGAGAAGATCGTCGCGGCAATTAAGGAAGTTTGCTACATCTGATTTCGGATTTTAGATTTTGGATTTTAGATTTAGATTGGATTTAGGGTTGACGCCCGACCCAATGCTGACGGGGAACCTTTGATCGCCGGTCCGGAATATCTGGAATCCGGAATATCCGGAATCCGGAAGATCTGGAATCCGGAATATCTGGAATCTGGAATCCGGAATATCTGGAATCCGGAATATCTGGAATCCGGAATATCTGGAATCTGGAATATCTGGAATCTGGAATCCGGAATATCTGGAATCCGGAATATCTGGAATATCTGGAATCTGGAATATCTGGAATCTGGAATATCTGGAATCTGGAATATCTGGAATCTGGAATCTGGAATATCCGGAATCCGGAATATCTGGAATCTGGAATATCTGGAATCCTGAATCCTGAATCTGAAATCTCTGGAATCTGGAATCTTGATTCCCTTTCTGAATTCCCGAATGTTGAATATTATATGGCCAACAAAATTTTGATGCCCAAGCTTTCTCCGACGATGGAGGAAGGACAGATCTCGAGATGGATCAAAGCCGAGGGCGATGCCATCGAGCCGAATGAGACGATCGCCGAGGTCGACACCGACAAGGCGACAATGGAAATGACGTCGCTCGAAGGCGGAACGTTGCTGAAAATCCTCGTTCCTGCGGGCAACAACGCCAAACTCGGACAGACGATCGGCGTCATCGGAAATCCCGGTGAAGACATCTCGGCACTGCTGGCGGAAGTCTCCACGAACGGCTCAGCCGCCGCGGCGCCGGCACCCGCTCCAAAGGCGGAAATTCCCGCCGTGATGCCCGAGGCCATTACGCCTGCCGAAGATCCAAAATCCAAAATCCAAAATCCAAAATCAGACGGCTCGCGTCTCCTCGTGTCTCCGATCGCCGCGCGGATGGCGACCGAAAACGGCATCGATCTGCGCTCGATCAATGGCTCCGGCCCGCAAGGGCGCATCATCAAGCGCGATATCGAAGCCGCAATCACCGGCGGATCAAAGGCGCATCCGCAAACAGCGATCAGCGTCCCCAAATCGATCGCCGGTTTCCGCGACGAGAATACATCGAAGATGCGGCAGGTCATCGCGCAGCGGCTTGGCGAATCGATCGGGCCGATCCCGACGTTTTATCTGACGGTCGAGATCGAGATGGACAATGCGCTCGAACTGCGCAAACAGGTTAACGCGACGTTGACGGAAGACGAAAAGATCTCGGTCAATGACATCATCGTCAAGGTCGCGGCGGCGAGCCTGATGAAACATCCGTTCGTCAACGCCTCGTATCGCGACACGTCGATACGTTTCTATGACCAGGCCGACATCGGCGTCGCCGTCGCGGTCGACGAGGGACTGATCACGCCGGTCGTCCGCGGCGCGAACCACAAAGGACTTGCCGAGATCGCCCGCGAGGTCAGGGAACTTGCCGGACGTGCCCGCGAACGAAAGCTTCTCCCTGAAGAATACACGGGAGCGACCTTCTCGATCTCGAATCTTGGAATGTTTGGAATCAAAGAGTTTACGGCGATCATCAATCCGCCCGAAGCGGCGATTCTTGCGGTCGGCGGCGCGAGCCCGACCCCGGTCGTCCGCAACGGAGAGGTAGTCGTCCGGAACATTATGAACGTCACGATGAGCTGCGACCACCGCGTCATCGACGGCGCGACAGGCGCAAAATTTCTCCAGACGTTCAAGCAGTTGCTCGAGAACCCGGTGCTGATGCTCGTATGAAGTAGTGGAGAGTGGTGCAGAGTGAGTGCAGAGTGGATAGTGCATAGTGCATAGTGCACAGTGCACAGTGCAGTGCATAGTGCACAGTGCATAGTGCATAAACTTCTTAACCCTATCCACTCTGCACTGTCCACTCTGAACTGTGCACTCTGCACCGTGCACTCTGCACCGTGCACTCTGCACCGTGCACTCTGCACTGTGCACTCTGCACTGTGCACTATTCAATCTGCACAGTGCACTGTGCACTATTCAATCTGCACTCTGCACTCTGCACTGTGCACTATTCAATCTGCACTCTGCACTCTGCACTGTGCACTGTGCACTCTGCACTATCCACTACTCTCTCTCCAGTTCTCTTCTGATCTCCTCTTCCATCTTCGCCGATTCCAGCGCGAGCGGAAGGTCGGACGTTCGTACCGAGAGTTTCTTGAGCGCCAGTTCGGTTTCCGAGAAATTAGTCCCGTGGCGGGCGGCGGTTTCGATCTGATGCATACGCTTCTCGGCCTCGATCTTCATCTGTTCCGCCTCGCCTTGAATCCCCGAGAGCTTAGCGTAGTCCCGAGCGAGTTCGTCTTGAAACGTCTTCGTATTCTCGGCCTTCGAGTATTTCAGTTTGTTCTGCTGTCGTTTGTTAAGTTGGAGTTCCTTCTTCGCCGAATTGATGATCCGCGTCGCCGTCAAACGCGCGGCGAGCGAATCGCGAAACGCGTCGGCCATCAGTAGATTCTTCGCTTCAAGCTGCTTGAGAGACTGGCGTTCCGTCCCGGTCAGTTCGTGCATAAACCATTCGACTTCTTCGGCGCGGATGCCGTCGACCGCGAGACGCTCGCGAACCTTTGCGTGCCAGCGTGAGCGGTAGAACATAAGTCCGCCCGAAGCCGCGAGGCCGACCAGAAACCCGCCGATAAGCGATACCAACGTAAGGAACAGCCACACGGCGGCGGCCGGAGTCGCCGACGAAACGAGGAACAAAAAGAAGAAGATCGCCGTCGGTATCAGCGGCAGCGCGACCGGCAGACTCCAGGCGCCGAGTTTCAGAAACTTGTCCTTTCGAAGGTCCGCACGCGTGATCTCGTAAACCGGCTCTAATTCATTCATCTCTCTTGATTTACCTTAGTTGGAAACTTAATTCAACTGACGCGCATCGTAAAATTTAGCTTTTGGGTAGATTTCGTATTATTATTGCTTACGAACTTTGGCATCGATTTTTTTGAGCAAGAATCTATGAATTTCATTCGATTTGCCGGCGCGGCCGCGATTGCCGTATTTCTATCGGTTTCGCTGGTCGCCCAGCCGGAAAAGAAAAAGGACAAGAAAGACGAACGGGTGCGAACGGTGACGATCCCGATCTCGATCTTTACCGATCAGGAGCTTAAGGACAATCAAGCCGAAGAGTTTATTCAAGCGGGCGAGATCCAGGTCTGGGAGAGCAACGACGAACAGACCGTCCTTTCAATCCGCAGCGTCACGAATACGCCGCTCAATCTCGCCGTCCTGATCCAGGATAATCTTACCTCGACCATCAATCTTCAGCTTGAAGATATCAAGAAGTTCATCCGCAAGCTTCCGCCGGATTCGCGCGTCTTTGTTGGTTATCTCCGCTCAGGGACGACGCAGGTCCGGCAAAAGTTCACGACGGATCTGGAAAAAGCGGCGAAATCGATAAGGATCGTATCGGGCAGCGCAGCACTTGCGCCAAACAGTCCGTACGAGGGAGTCGAGGAGGTTTTGAACCGGTTCGATGCCCTTCCGACCGGTCGGCGAGCGATCATTCTCGTTTCGGACGGCTACGACTCGTTTGACAATTTATCGCCGGCGCAAAGCCTCGATCTTGAAAAGGCGATCCTGAAAGCGCAACGCCGAAGCGTCGCGGTCTATTCGATCTATTCTGAAGGAACGGCGACGCAAAGCGGCGGTCAGACGCGCATTTTGAATTCCCAGGGTTCGCTCCAAAGACTTTCCGTCGAAACGGGCGGGCGGGCATTCTTCCAGGGCACGATCTCACCGATCAGCTTCGAACCGTTTTTCAAGGACCTGAACATAATGCTCAACCGCCAGTTCGCGTTGACATATCTTTCGACTCACCCGAAAAAAGGCTATTACAAGATCTCGGTCACGAGCACGAATCCCAAGGTCAGGATCGAACATCCGAAAGGATACTACTACCGTGGGAAGCCGTGAGCGGTGAGCCGTTGGCAGTGAGCGGTGAGCAGGGAGCAGCGGCGCTACCCGCTGGCGAATTTGTGATTGCAGACCGGACAGACGCTGACGTCCTCGCGAATCAGAAGGCCGACCCAAAACAGCGGGAAAAACGCGATCATCAGAACGCCGAAAACGATCCAGCCGCCGGTCGAGATCCGTCGCTCGCGGCGCGGCATCAACTGGCTGTGGCATTGCGGGCAATGATAACCGCCGACAACGGCACGCTGCTGGTAAGGCTGCAAATGCAGGTCCGGCTGCGTGCTCATATTGCCGCCCGCAAACTGCGCGACGGGGCGTTGGCCGAGCATTTTCGTGGGGTCAGTCGTAAACTCGTCCGTTTTCCAGGAGTACGGTCGGGGCGGCGATTCCTCGTAATTCTGTGGTTGCGGAAAAGCCTGCGGACTCGGCGGCGGAACAGCAAAATGAAGTCCGCAAAAGCGACAGAAGTTGCTCACGCTATCGTTGACCTGACCGCATTTCGGGCATTGGATCATCTGAATCTTCCCTCAAACCAAAAAACTGAATACTCCCGAATAGGACTACGCGTTCACCCGAAAAAAGTTCTGCTTCAGAACCGGACCTTCTCTCCGGTTCGGATCGCTTCGTAAACCGACTCAACCAGTTCGACCGACTTGAATCCGTCGAGCGCCGTCACCGGCGGCGGGGTTCCGCCGAGAATGGAATCGATAAACGCCCGGTCTTCCTGAAGATAGCCCCATTTCTCGAATTTCTCGAGCATATGACACGAGTAGCTTGCGATATCCTGCGTCCGATGATCGAAGCCGCGCGAATCGAACAGACGTTCCATTTCCTCCGTCAGAATCGTCCGGTAATGGCAAAATACCTCGATGCGTTCGAACGGGAAATGCCAACTCGCGTCGGAACTCGACGCGAACGTGCAATGAAACCCGTTCTTGAACTTGAAAATGATCGAGAACTCGTCCAACTCGGGATACTCGTGCTGTGATCCGTAGGCGACCAATTCCTCGATCTCACCGAACTGAAAGCGCATCATATCGAAAAGATGGATTGTCGTTTCATACAAAAACCCGCCGGTAACATCGGTGTCCCCGGTCCAGACGGGATTCTTGAGTTCGCCGCGGTTCATCTTGATATGCGCAGAGTGCGGAACGTCGCCGCCGACCAATTCACTGAGCCGAACGTAAACGGGCGCGAAGCGGCGATTATGTCCGACCTGAAAGACTCGGTCGGAAGACTGCGCCGTCTCGAGAAGTTTCCGCGCCTCGTCGATCCCGATCGCAAAGGGCTTTTCACAAAACACGTGCTTCCCTTGAGCAACCGCGTGTGAGGCGATCTCCGGATGAGTCTTGTTTGGCGCGCAAACGAGCACTGCATCGCAGTTTTCCATCAATTCGTCCCGTGATGAACAAACCCTGCCGCCGATCGCGCGTGCCGTCCGTTCGGCCCGTTCAGGCACAATGTCATACAACGCCGAAACAACGGCCCGGCTATCCTGCGAGTAGATCTGGCCGTGAAGATTTCCGACGTATCCGGTTCCGACGATTCCAATTCTTACTTTGTCCATAATAATGTTTTCCGCAGTTTGTCCCGGCGGGTCACCAACTCCGTCATTGTTCAAAAGCTTCCGCCGGCGGCCAAGTTCTCGAGACCGAGAACGTCGATCGTCGCCCGGCGCGCGCGGCGCGCGACCTCGAACGGATCCTGATCCCAGTACTCGGGCCGGAAGATCTCGATCGAAACCATCCGGTCATAACCGATCTTGTCAAAACGCGCCTTGATCTCTTTGATCGGAAGAATCCCTTCTCCCGGATATAGGCGTTCGGCGTCGGTCAGGACATCCTTCGGAAGATCCTCGGCGTCGTTGATATGAAAAATGAAGAGTTTTTCCGGCCGGAGCGTGTCGATCGCCTCAAACGACGAGTTTCCGGCGTAAAAATGAAACGTGTCGAGCACGTTGCCGATGCTTTTGCGGTCGATCTTCTCGACGATCTCGTTGCAGAGATCAAGCGTTTGAACCGAGCAATCCGTCTGTCCGAGAAACTCGAAGGCCAGCGAGACGCCGTGCGGCTCCGAAATGTCGGCCAGTTCGTTCAGGACACGCACCGATTCGTCGATGATCTCTTCTTTCGTCGCGTTTTCGGGGAGTTTCCCCGGAACGACGACGATGTACGGACAGCCGAGTTTTCCGGCAATCGCCGAAAGCTCTTCGCATTCCGCCTTGATCTTCGCGTAGTCGACTTCGTTACGAAACGTGATGTGCTCTATCGAGTTGATCGACCACGGCTCGAGATTGTGCTCGGCGAGCAAGCGCCCGAGATCTTCGACCGTCTTCGTTTTCAAGAACACGCGAAGCTTCGCGGCCCAGATCTCGATCAGTTCAAATCCGGCGTCGGCGGCGGCCCGTATGTCGGTTTGGAGGTCGGCCTTCATCGTCGTCGCGCCATTAAGTGCTATTTTCATCGGATGCTCCAAAAGTTGAATTTCCCGTAGTTTAACACGAAGAAAAGGCACAAAAAAATGCGGCGGACAACGGCGAATGATCCGGCAGGGAGCGCCGCGGTGACTGTATCCCGAAAAAAAAACAAAATTTCTTCAAAAAGCGTGAAAGATTTCGAACGGAGAACTCAATACATATTAAGAGGCCTCAATCGTCAAAAGTCGGTACGTTTAGCGAAGTCAACGTTCACGAGAGGGGAAAAAAACTCAGGTCCTGCCAAAAAATAGAGAAGACGGTTGCTCAATTCGCCGTCTTCTTTCCTTCTTCTGACGCCGCGAATGCCTTGACCTTGTCGCCGACACGGAACGCCAGATCGAACTTTTTTCCGCCGAATCGTGCGACAACGAGATTGGACTGCTCTTCAAAGTAGTCGAAGAAGATCGTGTTCTGCAGCCTCAACTCGAGCGGATCCCCTTCGAACGGAGCCTCGACAAAGACGAAGAGAACATCGTTCTCAAACTCCTTTCCGACCCACTTCAACTGGAGATTGCTCTCGTCCGATTTTCGGAAGACGAAATTCTCGGCGATGTATTTCGCCAACTCGGTATCGACCTCCGGCGTTTTTGCGGGATCGACCTGTTTCTTGAGACGCCGCTCGAGCATCGGCGTCAGATCGTGAACGAAAAGCCGGATGCTGACCTCGAGGTTCTTTTCGGCGGCGTTATAGTCGATCCGAGTCAGGCTCGTATGGTATTTATGAGCGAACGCATGGAGCGCTGCCGCAACCATAAATGTCAGTATTAACAGTGACTTGCGCATCAGTTTGATTTTGAACCGCTGAACGTCGTCGATCCTTGCGGCGCCGTAAGACTGCCGCTAACGCCGGATCCCGTGACGTTTCCGACAAACGTCAATTCGATCGGCGTCGATGTTTTGATCGTCAGCACGCCGTTTTCGAATTTCCCGCTTGAGATCGGAATCGAGCCCTGTGCCGATTCGACCGTCCCCGATACCTCGGTGCCGTTCTGCGTCAGATTCAGCGTAAACGGAATTATCTGCCCGCCGGCGTCTATCCCGACCGACCAGCGCCCGGCGACAGACATCGTCACGGCTGACGAAACCGCCGGCCGCGGCTGCGTTGCAACCGGCTGCAGATTAGATCGTTGCCCGGCCTTGAACGTCTGGAAGCGAGTCGGGATAAATCTCCGCGGAAAGAAATTATTGTTCAGATCGGCGTCGGCGGTCTCGAGGTTCGGGTCGAGCACGATCGCCTTGGCCTCCTTTTTGGTGATAATGAGTTTTGAGACGTTGAAGTTGTTGTAACGCCAGATCTCTGCGGGGATCCTTATTTCCTCGGCGGTCCCGTCGACGTATTCGACCTTGAAGATCAGCGGCATCACGAGTCCGCCGACGTTCTTGAGATCGGCGACGTAGAAGTAATAGTCGCCGTTCAACAAAGACTTTTCCTTGTCGTCTAGATTTGCGACGAAGGACTCGTAATCCTTGCGGTCCTTGTCGGTCACCTTGAACTGGTCAAAATCGTTGTAGAAATCGCGCAGAGACGGGTATTGGTCGAGGCGTTTCGGCAATTCTTCGTTGCGTTTCTCGGTTAGCGTTTTCGGCTGGCTGTTCGCCTGCTTTCGCTGGATCTCTTTTTCGACGTCGGGATTTCGCGTATTCATCTGATAAAGCCGAACGTTCTCGATCGAAATGTCGACGTGATCGGTCGAATAGAACCAGCCGCGCCAGAACCAGTCGAGATCGGTACCGCTGGCGTCCTCCATCGTCCGGAAAAAGTCCGCCGGTTCGGGCCGCTTGAACTGCCAACGGCGCGCGTATTCCTTGAACGCGAAGTCGAAGAGTTCGCGACCGAGGATCGTTTCGCGCAGGATGTTCAGCGCGGTCGCGGGTTTCGCGTAAGCATTGTTGCCGAACTGCAGGAGCGAGTCGCTTTGGACCATTATCGGCACCTGATTATCGCTCGTCATATAATCGGTGATGAATTGCGGTTCGCCGCGCCGCGAAGGGTAATTCTTCTCCCATTCCTGTTCGGCGAGAAACTGCGTGAAGGTGTTCAGGCCTTCATCCATCCAGGTCCAATCGCGTTCGTCCGAATTGATGACCATCGGAAAATAGTTGTGCCCGACTTCGTGTATAACTACCGAGATCAGCCCGTATTTGGTCTGCGCCGAGTAAGTCCCGTCGGGCAGCGGACGCGGTCCGTTGAAACAGATCATCGGATATTCCATTCCGCCGACCGGGCCGTTGACCGAGATCGCGATCGGATACGGATATTTGAACGTGTAGCGTGAATAAACGTTGAGCGTATGGATGATGGCGTGGGTCGAATACTTCTCCCAGAGCGGATTCCCCTCGTTCGGATAATAGGACATCGCCGTCACTTTGTTGCCTTCGACATTGTGGCCCTGCGCGTCCCAGACGAATTTGCGCGACGATGCAAACGCGAAATCACGAACGTTGTCGGCTTTGAAGACCCAGGTCTTTCTTGCCCGTCGGCTTGCTCGATTCGTTCGATTTCGCCTCTTCGTTGGTGACGATCTTGATCGGTTCCTTGGCCGTTTCGGCTTGTTTCAAACGCGCCGCCCATTCCGGTTTGAGCGTCTGCGCACCGTTCTGAAGGACGCCCGTCGCGGCGACGACGTGATCATTCGGCGCGGTGACACGAACGAGATAATCGCCGAATTCGAGCGTGAATTCGCCGGCGCCGAGATATTGATGATGCTGCCAACCCTGATAATCGGTGTAAGCCGCCATCCGCGGGAACCATTGCGCGATCTCGTAAATGTAATTGCCGTCGCGCGGAAAATACTCGAAACCGGTGCGGCCGCCAAAGATGCGCTGGTTGTTGATGTTGTAATTCCAGGCGACGTTGAAAACGAACGTCCCGCCGGAAACGAGCGGAACCGGCAGATCGATGCGCATCATCGTCCGGTTGAGCGTGTGTTTGAGCGCTTTCCCGGTCGAATCGGAGACCTCCGTGATGTTGACGCGTCCGTCGTACTCGCGAGCGGCAAGCTGTTCAACAACGCTCAGAGGCAATCCGCCGCCCTCGAAATTCGGCGCGTTTTGTGTCTTTTGAGTGTCGGAGTCCTTGGCAAAGAGATTCTGATCGATCTGCAACCAGATATAGTTTAGCGTGTCGGGCGAGACGTTCTTGTAAGTCACCGTCTCACGTCCGGTGATGCGCTGTTTGGCGTCGTCAAGTTCGACGTCGATCACATAATCCGCACGGTTCTGCCAGTATCTGTGACCCGGAGCGCCGGACGCCGTGCGATATTCGTTGGGCGTGGGCAAATCCTCGTCGAGTTGCTTGAACTTGTCGGACGGTTTCGATTTCGATTGACCGAAGGCGAATGCGGATATCAATAAGATTGAAAGAACTGCGTTAAAACGTCTAAAACTCACGGTAGGATCTCCTGGATGATTTTGGATCGGAATCTGATTGAACGATTTTCGACCTAAACCCTCTGATTTGCAAGCCGATCGCAATTGTTTCAACGGCCGTCGAAAGAACGGCAACCAACGGCGTTTACGCGGCGTCAAAAATCGGTTAAGCTTGAGTTTTGCCGCTTCCCGCAATTTCGAAGTATGAAAAAGACAATTATTCCGATAGCATTCGTTATTTTCTTTCAGATTGCCGTGTTCGCGCAGTCGGACGCGTCGCTCAGGCTCGTCACAGAGAAAGACGCAGCGAGCCGCGACGCTCAGGGCAAACTGATCTCGCTGGCCGCCGAGGAGCATCTCTACCGCGGCGATGTTTATATGGCGAACCGGCTTTTCCCGCAGGCGCGGGAACATTTTCAGAAGTTTATGGAGAATTTCCCGACCGACCCGGGAATGTCTCGCGCGATCTTCGGAATGGCGCGTTCGCTGATGTGGGAAAGAAAATATCAGGAAGCGATCAACTGGTTCGACAAGTTGTCGCCCGATTACCTCGGAACCAAGGAAGGACGCGAGGGAACCGCTTTCAAGGGCGCCTGTTACGTTCGCCTGAGCAAGCCGAACGAGGCGGTCAAGGTTTACGAGCAATACACGATAATGTTCCCGACCGGTGAGAAGATCGATTCGGCCCATCTCAATATCATCGATGCGCTCCGCGAGGCGGGACGTTACGCCGAGGCCAACGTTTGGGTCGAAAAAACGCGGGTGCGATTCTCAGGGATGCCCGTCGAAACGAACGCGCTCCACGCGCGCCTGAGAATGGAACTTTTCCGGCAGAACTGGAACGAAGTCGTCAAGGCCGCGGACGACCTGCTGTTGCTCAACCGATTCAGCGGCTCGATGGTCGGACTCGACGAGACGCGCTTCCTTCGCGCGTACGGACTTGAAAAGGCCGGCCGCCGCGCCGAAGCCGTAACGGCGTACCGGACGATTCCCGACAGCATTTCATCATATTACGGCGGACTTTCGACCGAGCGCCTGGCGAAACTCGATCCGGGCAGCCAGGTAAAGAAGACGGTCAGCGTCTCGGCAAAGAATTTCACGGACTTTCCGGTTCTCTATCGCACGGAACTTCTGCGAAATGCGAAGCTCCGAAATGTCGATCCGCGTTTCGTCCTCGCGATAATGAAACAGGAAAGCAGCTTCCGTCCCGGCGCAAAGTCGCCGGCTGCGGCGCGCGGACTGCTCCAGCTCGTTTTCGATACGGCCATCAAATACAGCAAATTGACGGGCTATCCGGCCCTCAAACCGGACGATCTTTACGATCCGGCAACGAACATCGCGATCGGAAGCTACTATATCGGCGAACTGAAGAATGAATTCGGCGGGATGTACGAAGCCATCGCCGCGAGCTACAACGGTGGTGAGGACAACGCGCTTCGCTGGCTGGGACGCACAAAGCCCAAAGAGGCCGCGATCTTCGCTTCCGAGGTCGGATTCGCCGAAACGAAGAACTACGTTTTCAAGGTAATGAGCAACTACCGAGTGTATCGGGAACTCTACAAGGAAGATTTGACCAGGCGGCAGTAGACGGTAGACGGTAGACGGTAGACCGGAAGACGGTAGACGTAGACGGTAGACGTAGACGGTAGACGGTAGACGGCTGTGAGTCGTGAGCAATGAGCAGTCAGCGGTCAGCAGGAAGTGGTGAGCCGTGAGCTGTTGGCTGAGGTCGGACGTCACGACTGCCGACTACCGTCTACCGTCTACCGTCTCCCGTCTACCGTCTCCCGTCTACCGTCTCCCGTCTCCCGTCTCCCGTCTACCGTCTACCGCCGGGCTCTGCCCGCTGATGTGCGGAAATGCGGATAACGCTTCAGCTTCCAAAATGAACTGAATTAATCGGGATCTAATTTGAGGCACTTTGTTCGACGCTACCGGCGACAGACTCTAACTTTCCACGATCCAATTGACAGAATCGGATCGCGGTATTACTTTTCAGACTGGACCGTTCGGGGCCTGTTGAACCACCCAAGCGTCAATGCTGCCGGTCGTAGCAAGTTTCGAACGGGCCACTTTCAAGACTTCTTACCGCTTAGATTTGGATCAAAAAAGGAGTAACTTCCCCCACCGCCGCTGACGCCTGACATCTGACGTCTGCTATCTGACGTCTGCCTTGTTGCTTCAAAGTCGCGTTTGCCCCATAATCGTAGTCGTTCGCGAAACGCGGATTCATGTAAACGAATTAGTGATAGGTGCGCTTCCAGAATAAGTGTGCCTGAAATCACGGAATCGTTTTTTCTTATTTTGGAGGAATTTCAATGAGAACATTACCTGAATCCTGTGACATTCAAGAACCTGAAGTTGAATACTGGCCGACCGAATATGATTGGATCGGCTTTCGCATTACGGTCGGCGACCAAACGTTTAAGGATCGCTTCTGGTCCTTTTACGATCCGTTGCCGGACTTGCGTCGATGGCTTGAAGCGGCGGCGATTGGCGTCAATCGTTGCTCTTTCTGGTTCGACGACGAGGGCACGGAATTTGAATTCGAGTTAGAGCATTATGATCGCAGCAAGAGTCTGTTCCGCGTCTCGCATTATTACAGGGAGCCAGACGAGGCGCCGCTGATTTGCGCATTCGTAGATCGCCGAACGTTGGTCGAAGCGTTCTACCGACCATTCTTTGCCCTCGACGGCGACCCGCAGATCAAGGCGAACTGGGAGGTGCGGCATTTGTCGGACGAGGTTTGTACGGAATTGGGGATGACGTTTGACGAAACCGTTGAGTACGCGATCGGGCTTTCATCGACGCAATTGTGCTATCTCCTGTACAAAACCGATTCGTTTGATACTGAAGAGCGCCCGGACGATTACGAACTGGTCGGCGAACTAGTTGAACCCAGGAACCCCATTATTCCGAAGGATTATGATTCCTGGCCACCCGAAACACGACGTCCGTTCATTGTCGAAAGGCTGAACGCCAAGTTCGAGAATTACGGCACGAATATCCGTGACTTTCGATCACCGATCGTCGAGGCCTTCCTCGGCGACTAAGTACCGCTCGTCTCCGAGTCGAAATCGGCTGATCATGACGCGGCGAATATCGCCCAAAGCGCCGTTCGCCGCTTCGCTTTTCAAACTTGCCGGCACACCAAACGGCGCGATTAGCCGGCCGTGTCCGCGTTGTCACTCTCCAAACGCGGAACCCCGGTTGCAACTTGATGTAATTGCGTAATTGGCCCAACCTCGGCTAGAGCTTCAACATCGGATACTCCGCAACCGTCAGTTCGTGGAGATATTCCTCTGCCGCAGTTCCCTTTGGTTCGGGATTGGGATAAAAGGCCGCAATACCGATGTTCGCCGCAAGTTCCTCAAACGAGTCGAGCAAACGCGAAAGTTCTTCGCGCAGAAATGTAATCCACAGATCGTTGATCCACTCAGACTCATCGCTTTTGTCCTGCTTTGGATCGAACAAACTCGATTCCATACAAAACCGAAAGCGGAACCGCGCCGCCAAAGCATCATGAAACCGCTGAAGCGTCCGGTGATCGAATAGCGCCAAATCGAACCGCCGGCCAAGCTCGGTCCGCGTTTGGACAATCCGTTCAGCCGACACAAATCGAAATCGCGCCGCGTTCAAAATGATCCACAACGCATTGTGATACGACCCATGTTGGATCGCCGCCACACGCATCGAATCGTCCTGAAATTTCGGGCCAACCAACATAATATAACGTCAAAACAACAAGTTCAGACTCTGATCGTGTCGTAATCCAAATCCGAAATCCAAAATACTATCAATGCCGCGCCACAACGTAAAACTGTTCTTTGAAATTATTGTAAATAAGAACTTACCGCCATTTCTAGAGTTAAACGATTTGCAAATTGGTAACTCCAAACAGTTTGCGTGGATTCCTTACTACTCAGGGCAAAATCGATAGTGAAACAAGGCAATTTTACGTTTTCGTCAGGTCATGGCGTTTGTCGTCGATAAAACGAGCTGTCCGTTAGATTGAACTCGACCGGCACGACGGAACCCGTCGTCAGGCACTTCAGCTGTTGGAAGCAGTTTCTGTGCATGGCGTTCGGACAAATGACACACCGCGAGAGTTTGAGCGACACGGTGGTATGTCTGAACCACAACGATGCCAAACTCTATCATTTGGGCATCGGGAGAAGTGTCACAAAGACCACGTTGTCCCGAGCCAATGAGACGCGGGACTGGCGCGTATTCCTTCGGGATAATAGCATCTTGCTAACGCGCCAACCTGGAATCCACCGTCCGCAAGAGCGGCGAGAAATGTATCTTCTACCCTCTGATTAACGTAGGCAGATTTGCCTGTATAGAAAAGTTTTGTGGGGCACTCAAGCGCGAGCTTAAACTTCGATTTAGTGAAATATCGCGGCATAAGAAAATTTTATCTAACGGATTGGATTGATGTTTGTGGGATCCATCCAGTCGTTATGATGAATCGCCGTCGAGGTCGCCGGGTGATCAGTCATTCAATGTCCGGGATGAACGGGGCGATTCGGTTATGTTGAGCCTGGCCGCTTTGCGTTGCGGACCTGGGAGATCGTGTTCGGTTATGACTGACACCGGAGTTATAGCACGATTATTTTTTTTGATGCAAGAAAAAAGTGCAGACAAAAGTGCATTCAAGTGCAGAGTGCATGGTGCAAAGCGGAAATCAGTGCATAGTGCAAAGTGCAGAGTGCGAAGTTCCGGTTGAGGAGTTCACAGTTTAGAAGTCAGAGTTCAGAGTTTGGAGTGATGGGTTTTGAGTTTGGAGTGATGGGTTTTGAGTTTGGAGTGATGGGTTTTGAGTTTGGAGTGATGGGTTTTGAGTATGGAGTTTTGCGAACAAAGTTCGGTTTGAACTTGAGTTTGTTTGATGGTGACTCGATTAGGTTGGGTTACGTGTCAACTTGATTGGGTCGAAAGCAATCTTGATTCGGGATGAATCGAACTAAGTTTTCCCTCGATCAAACAAAGAACGGCGTTGTTCGATCTTATAATCTTCCGAATCGGGATAAGATTTTCATCAGATCAGGTAACGACGCGATCAAACAAAGATCAGGTTCGAATCAACAAAGATTGATCTTTGTCGATTCAAGATTCAAAGGGATGCAAGATTCAAGAGGTCCGTTTTGATTCAAGATTCAAACTGAGATCTGATTCAAGAGGCCTTCTAAATTCAAGATTCAAACTGAGATCTGATTCAAGATTCAAGATATTCAAGATTCAAGCGGTTCAAGAATCAAGAGGTAAGTTCCCGAAGCCAGGCCGAGGATCGTCTCGGATAACGGATCACAGTTCCTGTCGCGCGAGTTCGGCGGTTTTCTGAGGGAAAGCGGGCTCGGTCACGTGCGGACGTCGGTCAATACCGCAGGTGAACGGAAAGATCGAAAGACGGCATCGATCACTGTCCGAAGAATGTCTCAGGCAAACGGCGCTGATCGATCTTGACGACGTCCGCGTACAGTTCGTCGCGCATGTCAGGCGATACAACGAGACGCGTCCGCATTCGGCGCTCGTCCACCTGACCCCGCCGACTTTCTTTTAGGCCGGGTCGAGGATAAACTCAAGGTCTGCGAAGAACGGCTCAACCAAGCCCGTTCCGCCAGGATCAAGTCAAGAAATCAGGCGTCTGGTTTCACCTTAACGGCAAATTGAAAATTCCGGTTTCCGCTGAACCAAAACCTGTCTGCGTTCGCTTCCGGACCCGGCCTGACGCGTTTCTTGGTGTTCTCAGGAACAAAACCGGACATTAACAACCATATTGAAGGAGATTTCCGATGATTTTCGATTCAAAGGCGTTCTTGTACTCAAACACCCTAACGCATGAGGGAAAATTGATCGTTTTCGGCATTGAAGACGGCGGCGATGGGCAGGCGAATATCTGGTACACGGTCAAACAGGACGGTTTCGAGAAAAGCTATCTCGACGCGAACCCGAGTCAGATCAGCGGTTGGGAAGAATGGAAACTCCTCGGCTTTCCGAATGAGGACGACGACACTTCGGTCACTGCAAAGGAAGAGAAGGATCGCAAAGCCCAGAGCGATCCGAACAGATTTCTTATCGGCTCCTCATATCAGAGTTCCAGCCGAACCGAAATCGCTCCGATTCAGGTGGTTTCAGGACTCGGTCACCTTTACGTTTTCCGACAGTCCAGAGACAATACGCTGCTCGCGGATCGCTTCGTACTCGATGGAATGGCCAATAGGCTGACGCGGAAATTTGAAGTGCGGTACAGAAGGAGCAAAAAGCGGTTCAAGTCGGCCGGAAACGAGATCGGCTCCGAGACCGGCCTTTTGCAGAAGATCGACTCGCTCGATTTCAAGGATATCGAAGGCAAACCGTTTTATGAGCCGACGACCGAGCTTTCAGTAATCTGTAACCTGACCGCGGGCGAGTTTTCGGTCGTGCTTTTGCCGACCAGCCAGCAAGATAAGTATCGCTGGCACATATTTGCTTACAACAACGAAACAAAACTCGTTGAGATTACAAGCATTCAAGCTTCCGACGAAGGGCTGTTCGACATTCAGGACCAGGCCGTTCAGGATCCGACGATGCGGTCGGTACCCGGAATCATCAGACACAAGCTTGATTTCAAGGACGCCGCCTTCTCAAGAGGGTTGACGGCGACGAGGTACGAGGTTCAGCGGGCGACCCAGACCGATACCGGTACGCAGCTGATCCGCGATTCGATCCGCGTCATGGCGGCCTTTGTCACGACCGCCGGCAATACCGTCGCCGTGAGCTTTTCTGTCGCCACCGACGGAACCTTGTCGCAGATCGCGGAGACCCCTTCCGAGACCGAACAACTCCGCGTTACCCCAAAGGCGGTTCTGCCGCCGTTCAACGATCTGGACGATATCGTGGCGCGTGTCGACGAACCTCTGCCGAAGGGCGCGATTCAGGCGATCAGACAGGGCGACGACGAAAAAGAATTGCTTACCATCGGGACCGCGGACGCCCCGGGCGTAAAGCCGGCGGATTCCGTTAAACTTTCCTCGATCGCCGATTTCAACAAGGTGTTTCAAACGGTGATGACGATCGATGAGAATACGTTTGAAGTCTCGCCGCCGTCTGCCGCAATCGGCAATTGGGAACTTGTTCCCGAGGATCCGAAGACGCTTTATGAGGGAATGATAACCGGCTATCGGACGGTTGACGGGCGTTTGCGGATAACGGCGGTCAATCATGGCCTCGAGACCGGAGACAGGGTCCGGATTACGGGTACGAGGGACTATTCGGGCGTGTATTCCGTCAAATCGGTCGGCAACCGCGAGATAACATTCGAAAGCACTTCATGGGAGACCGGATCCGCGATCAACGTCGGAAAGATCCGGGACAACCGACGGCACTCATTGGTGTTCGACGGCGTTGACGATTATGTCCAGCTCCCGGCCATGACATTCGATTTCGCGAAAGGGGTTACGCTCGAAGCCTGGGTTCGCTATTACAGCTTGCGCAATTGGTCGCGTATTCTCGACTTCGGAAACGGACAAGGCAATCTCAACATCGTTCTCGCGAACACCGACGTGTCGGGCGAGCTCAGATTCTTCATCGACAATGAGGAATCAGTGGCCTACGTCAGTGTTTCGGCTCCCGATGCACTGCCGCTCGATAGCTGGATTCACGTTGCGGCAACGGTCGAGCCGTCGGGAAAGGCGACGCTCTACACGGACGGAGTCGAATTGGCATCGGGCATGCTGGAAGGAACTCCCGAGCCGGTCAGCCGAACCCAAAATTACATCGGAAAAAGCAATTGGGAAGGGGACGAATTTTTCGAAGGACAAATCGCCGACGTTCGGATCTGGAGTCGGGCACTGAGCGGCGATGAGATCCGGAACAACATGTACCGTCCGCTGACCGGTCAGGAGAAGGATCTTCGCGGTTTTTGGCGTCTGAACGGAATCGCGGATGCGCAAACTCCGGACTTCTCGGGATTCGGGAACGACGGCGTTGTTTTCGGAGGTGCATACATCAGCGGCAGCCGCATCGGCCGCGACGTTTCGGTACCGTTCGGTTCCGGCGCCACCCCGAAATCACAACCGGCGACGCGCTTTGATAACGACAACCTGATCGCCGTCACCTCG
Source organism: Acidobacteriota bacterium (assembly GCA_016715115.1). Lineage (NCBI taxonomy): Bacteria > Pseudomonadati > Acidobacteriota > Acidobacteriota bacterium. Next base: position 321,560 of record JADKBM010000011.1, on the reverse strand, counting down.
GGCGCCGTCTATACCGAGGAATTCGAGTTTCGCGTGTGGGGCACGAGGGGCGATCCGGTCGAACCGCCGGTGAACCCGTTTGAAATCATCTGGCGCGGCAAACAGACACGCGCTTCGCTTGAATGGAGCGAAATCAAGTCGCTCGATTCGACGGCGATCGAGAACATCGGCGGGAATTGGTACAAGGCAAGCGCCCGCTTCCGGGTTCCGGACGGGATCAGATTCGTCCGCCAGTTCGGAATCGCAAAAGTGACTGGCAAATGGTCTGAGATCGAGATCAGAAAGCACGCGATCGTGATGATTTCGGATACTGTCACAATGGTCACTTATTCCGATTCCGCGAATCTTGAGACATTGACCGATCCGTCCAACGAAAATCGCGATACGTGTCGGCTGATCGCCCGATATGAATTGCGGCAGGCGCGTCTCGAGATTCAACGCCGGTCATTGGCGGCCGCCGCCGCCGACAGCAGCCCTGCCGCTTTGCAACGCAAGATTGACGAAAAGACAAAGTTCCTCGAAGTTCTCCAACTTGAAATCGACCGCTGGTCCGAACGCCTGGGATGGGCACGTCAGAACCTCGAGGACATCAAGAAAAAAGTCACCGTGTTCTGGAGGGAAAATTACACCGCCGAATCATTGGTGCTCGACGTTGGATCGTATCGTGATCTCGGCGCCTACTACAATGAGGTTCGCGGCAGAGATTGGGGAAAAGAAATCTGTTCCGTGAAGGTTCCCGACGGTCTCTGTTTGACTCTTTATGAAAACATGGACTTCGATGGTGAGAGTCTTCCGTTGACTTCCGATACCCCGCGGCTTCGTCCGTATCGTCTGTCCCGACGAGATACAAGCTGGCACGATGAAGCGTTGTCTCTAGCGGTGCATGTCAGAAATGGCTCATCCGATGCCGAGGAAGTAGAGCGTGACATCAACCTGCGTCAGGTCGCGTTGGAGGTTCGTGAGAGGGCGAAGCAGGACGCACGGGAGGCGATTGAGCAATTAAAGGTAGCGCTGGATGACCCGGGCAATCCGTCGCGGCGACTGGAACAGGTCAACGATGATCTCGGAAAGATACAGATCCCGGCGCTCTCGGAATTTCCGGGGACGCAGGCGCAGTCGATGCCGACTATCAAAAGATTCAAGGGACTCGGAACACAGGCCGCGGTGCTTGATTTCGTGAAGCCGACAGGCAGACTGCATGCTCTCGAAACCTGCGAAGGCAACGTACAGCTGGCATATTTCGATGAAAACGGCCGGATGCGCCAGACCAATTTTGACGCAACCGTGGATTCGGCCAACGCCTTTTCCGAGCAGTGGATCGTGGATCCGATCGTCCGCTCGTGCCTCGATTTTTCGGGTGGACAGTCTTTGACTCTCGATGAATCGGTTGAGCTCGGAGACGAATGGACGGCCGAAGCCTGGTTTTTCTATCCTTTGCCCGACAACGGCGGCCAGTGGAGGCTGTTTTCGGCCAAGAGTAAAGACGATCCGGTGATCGTAGTGAAATCCGGCGATGAAGAAAGGCTCGGCTTGAAGGTCGACGGCAGATTCTTCGACAGCGCCTTCGATATGAAGGAGCTTTCAATCGGTTGGCATCATTTGGCGGCGGTTGCCAACGAGGACGGGACTACATTTTACATCGACGGGCAAAACGTCGGCACGGCAGTTGCCAAATCAAGCGAAGAGATTTACGGCATTGGCAGCAATCTCGACGGGCCCGGACAATCGTTCGGAAAGGTGGCCGAAGTGCGAATCTGGGAAAACGCGCTGAGCTCCGAAGAGATTCTCGCGAACAGCGTGACGACGCTTACCGGCAACGAAGCGGGTCTCGTCGCCTATCTTCCGATGACCGATGGCTTGGGCCAATCAGTAACGGATAAAAGCGGAAACCGTCATGACGGAACCGTCGTCGGAATCCCCGCTTGGGTGGCTTGCACGGCTCCGATCGGGCATTTCGGGCACCAGGTAGTTCGGTTTGACATGGCTTCCGACAGCATCAACCTTCCACACTTTGGAGCCGGTGCTTTCAATCAGAATCAGATCACTTATGAAGCGTGGGTTCGCTACGACGATCAGCATAGCCGGATTCGAGTCGTTACTTTTGAGAATTCAACCACGTCCGATCGCATCGCCCTGATCGTTGACGGGAATACCGACAATTTGACGATTGAGGTCGCCAACGCCGAATCGCAAAAGCAGATTTCGGCCGACAACGCGCTGAAATGCGGCGAATGGCAGCATCTTGCCGTGACCCTCGACCCGTCAGGGAACGCAGAACTATTCGTCAACGGAATCATGGTGAAATCCGGAATAGTCCACGCACCGCCCGACGTCGATTTTGATTCGAACTTCATTGGGAAGGGATTCGCGGAATCAGGCGAGACGTGCAGTGTTTTGATCGCCGAGATTCGCATTTGGAACATTATCAGAACCGTGGATGAGATTCGCAACGGTATGTCGCGGCGCTTGTCGGATGATGTCGACGGACTGGTTAGTTATTGGCCGCTTGACCAGCATTCGCTCAAGAAGTCATCCGCGTCCGGGGATCCGATAACGGTTAAGGACAAAGTTGAAACGTGGGACGACGGAACGTTGGCCGGCGAATCGTTCCTGATGATCAGCAACACGCTTCCGATAAGCGGTAACACGCTCGCATGTGCGGAATACGCGACAATCGGCGTAGATCTTCGGACTCAAAAAGACATCGGTCATGCGGCGCGGTTTTCTCTCGACGTCTCCGGGCCGTATCGATCTGATTTCCGGAAAACGTGTCGAATCGCTGGAGTTGGTCTGGATCGGGAACGGACAATTCGAACCGACTTTGCTGGGCTATATCGAAGGCCCGCCGCCGGTGCCGAGCGAGAATCTGACGATCGAAGAGAATTACAATGGCGCGGCGTCGGTCGAATTGTCGCTGTCTGAGGACATGGAATACACCTGGCAGCGCTCCGACGACCTTGGATTCGGTGTCAAGCTTGATGCGTTTCTGGGCGTCGACACCGAGGTTGAAGCCGTCACTACCGCGCTTGGAGTCGGAACGGCGGAAAAACTGTTGGAAATACGGGGCGGATACGCCGGAAACTTAGAAACCGGCTACCAGTTTCAGAATGAGAGCACCATAACTGCCGGGTCCGGAAGAAAGATGGCGGATCGGCTTGAACTTTGCGGCACCCGCGAGACTGAAGCGAAATTTCCGCAACTCGGCAAGCGCTTTATTCCGAAAAACGTCGGTTATGCGCTCGTCGTTTCGTCTCCCGCCGACGTTTTCGTATCGCGTCTCGCGCGAACCAAGAAGATGATCAGTTACCTCGTCTTACCGATCGAGGGAATTCCTATCGACGTCAACACCGTGACCTTCATGATCAATCCGGCATACACGATGAGCGGCAGTCTCGACGGCATGACGGGAAGCGTCGCCACCAGTCAGCGATTTTTCCGGCACGTCCCCGAAATGCGGGCGCAGGTCGGCTCGCTTTATCCCGCAAGCTATTTCAGATTGCAGGAAGCATATGATCTGAAGAGTCAGATCGAAAAGCAGGACAAACAGCGCGAATCATATTTCGCCCAGTTCAATTCGGGCCTGCTCGACGCGCCGTCCCTAAATCGTGAGATCGAGAAAGGGCCGGCGCCGGTTACCGCCGAACTTGATCGCGATGGTGACAAGAAAGTGGAGGCGGCCGACGGTGCGACGGTGGCCGCCTCCGCACAGCCATTGAATGAAACGCAGGACAAGGCCAAAGCGGACCTCGGATCGCAAAAAACAAAGGCGGTCGAAAAGCAGAACGAGATCAAGGACAAGATCAAGGATATTCAGGTGCAGGCGCACGCTTCGGCCGCGTTTTCGAGTTGGCAGCGAAAAATGGAGAATATTCAGATCCGCGCGGGAAAGCGGAACATCGTCAACAATTACGTCTGGGACGCCGACGGCGGGTTGCGATCGGAGGCACAAACTTTTGCGAGTACGGCCGAGCATACGATCGGCGGGTCTTTCAGCATGAACGCGGCACTCGGCCATCAGAGTTCGCTCAATGTAATATCGGCCGCCGTCGATCTTTCGCTCCAGGGCACCGTCTCGCTTGCGCTGACAATGAGCAAGACTCAGAAAATCAGTCGCGGCGTGGAACTGAACATCGACATGAGCGAGATCGAATCGCGCGGAGTCACGAACTACAATGATTCACCGATTCAGCCCGGCGAAAAGGTCGATCGTTTCCGATTTATGAGTTATTACCTTGAAGGGAGCACGAAGAATTTCGATGATTTCTTCGAATATGTCGTCGACCCGGAATGGCTGGCGAGCAACGATGAAGAAGCGCGTGCGTTGCGCCAGGCGCAGAAGTTCGCCAACAAGGCCTGGCGCGTGCTTCACCGCGTGACGTACGTCGAGCGTCCTGCGCTGGCCGATTTTGGCCGTGACGTGCGGTCGGTGACGGCATCGCAGGGCGGCGCGCTCGAGACCGATTTGAGTAGCCTTCGTGACAAGATCCGGCAGTTGCAAAAGGAAAATACGGAAATCAAAGACTTGCTGAACCAGATTCTTCAGAAGGTTTCGAGGCAGTGAATCGAACTGTCCGCGCAGCGGCGCAGAGCTGAAAAAAGTGACGCGGCGCGAATCGGGGTGTCACAATCCGAATTCATTTCAACATGCGTTTTAATCGTCACGGATCGTCACATCGCGTATTTCACACGCTCTGGAATCGGTTTACGTTGAAACACCAGGCTTGGCTTCGCCGGCGCCTGGTGCTATCGATACGGCGCGTGCTTCGCGCGCTTCGGTGGCGTGTGCGAATACGCGTTCACGCCTGAAGGCGTAACTCTGACGGGTACGTGTTCACGCCTGAAGGCGTAACTCTGACGAAATCCCAAATCCCAAATCCCCAATCCGAAATCGGATCATTCTTCCCACGTATCGACGCCTTCGCGTTCGACGTGATAGCCGACCTTTTGCAGATGCCTGACGACGTCGTTTCCGTGGCCGTCGTCGCGGACCTCGAGGAGCGCTTCGATCCCGACATAGCCGAGCGGCGCGAGCCACATCGCGCGTCGGTGATAGACCTCGATCACGTTGGCGCGCGTTTCGGCGATGCATTTCGTCAGCGTCGCGAGCATTCCCGGTCGGTCCGCGACGAGCACTTTGAGCATTATGTAACGGCCCTGGCGCACCAGAACCTGCTCGAGAACGCGCGTCAGCAAGTTCGCGTCAATGTTGCCGCCGCACAACACGGTGCAGACAACGTCGTCCGGCTTGACCTTGATCTTTCCGGCGAGCAATGCCGCTACTCCGGCAGCACCGGCCCCCTCGACGACCAGCCGGTTGTTCGTCACCGAATGATGGATCGCGCGCGCGATCTCTTCTTCCGAAACTTCAACGACCTCGTCGACATACTCCTTGATGATCGGCAACGTCAGCTCGCCCGGACGCTTGACCGCGATGCCGTCGGCGATCGTCGGCAAGGCCTTGAATTCAATGGGTTTTCCCGCCTTGAGCGATTGATTGACCGAGCCGCAGTGCGCGGCCTGCACGCCGACGACGCGCACGTTCGGCAACAGATTCTTGACCGCGATCGCGATTCCGGAAATGATCCCGCCACCGCCGATCGGGACAACGACGAGCGTCGCTTGCGGAAGGTCCTCGACGATCTCCCAGCCAATAGTTCCCTGTCCGGCGATGATGCTGTAGTCCTCGAACGCGTGCACATATGTCGAGCCTTGTTCCTTTTGTAGTTCCTTTGAGTAGGCGACCGCCTCGTCAAAACTTCCGCCCTTCAGGATCACTTCCGCGCCCTGCGCTTTGGTCGCCGTGACCTTTGTGAGCGGTGCCGCTTCCGGCAACACGATCGTCGCCTTGATTCCCTGCAGGCGCGCCGCCATCGCCACGCCCTGCGCGTGGTTCCCCGCCGAAGCGGCGATCACGCCGCGCTCCTTTTCTTCCGCCGAAAGGCGCGAGATCTTGTTGTACGCGCCGCGCATCTTGAACGAACCGCTGCGCTGCAGGCATTCGGCCTTGAGAAACGCTTTCGCGCCGATCTCGATCGAAAGCTTTTCATCCGAGAGGATCGGTGTCGGGATGATAATGCCATTCAGTATCTTTCGGGCTTCCTGGATGTCGGTAAGTTTCACGCTCATAAGTTCCGAAGATTATACGCCGAAAAAGGGTTTTCGATGAAGAGCGTTGAATTCAAAAAAGAAGTCCGGTGACAGAACGTCGGTAAACGTCTGATGTTTTGACTCGTTGCGGAAGATCTGCGGCATCGGGGAAGGGATTCGTTCTTCGGGCGATGACTTCCATTCTTTTGGGCTGCCGCGGCCGATCGAGATTTCGCCGAAAACAAATGCAATTCGTTTCGAATCTGCGATATATTTAATACATAACTTTAGAAAAGGGAGGAAATTATGGAAATCGGTATCGGCCTTGGGTTTATTTTCCTGGCATTCATCGGACTCGCACTGCTCGTCGTCGCGGCGAAGACGATCAAGATCGTTCCGCAATCGAGCGTTTTGCTCATTGAGCGCCTCGGCAAGTTTCATCGGCTTGCGACCAGCGGACTGAACATCATCGTTCCGTTTTTTGAGTCGCCGCGCGCGGTTTACTGGACCAACGTTCGGCCCGGATTGACGTCGATCGATCTTCGCGAACAGTACATCGACCTTCCTCCGCAACCGGTCATCACGCGCGACAACGTGACGATCAACGTCGACTCGGTCGTCTACTGGCAGATCACGGATCCGATCAAGGGCGTCTACGAGGTCACCGACCTTATCGGAGGTCTCGTCCAGCTGACGATCACCGGAATGCGTTCCGTGATGGGCGAGATGGACCTCGACCACACGCTCTCGTCGCGCGATCAGATCAACAACAAACTTCGTTTGATCCTCGACGAAGCGACCGACAAATGGGGCGTCAAAGTCACGCGCTCGATGTCAAGAACATCAACCCGCCGGAAGACGTGAGGATCACGATGGAAAAACAGATGACCGCCGAACGCAACCGTCGCGCGCTCATTCTGACGGCCGAGGGCGACAGGCAGGCGGCGATCACGCGTGCCGAAGGCGAAAAGCAGGCGGCGATCACGCGCTCGGAAGGTTTGAAGGAATCGGCGATCCTCGAAGCCGAGGGCGCGGCGCAGGCGCGGCTTCGAAACGCGACGGCGGAAGCACAATCCATCGCGCAGATAGCGCAAACGATCGGAAGCGCCGCGGAAACGGCGCAATACCTGATCACCGCGCGTTACATTGAATCGCTGCGCGATATGTCGCGGTCGCAGAATTCGAAGGTCATCTTTATGCCGGTCGAAACTTCGAGTATGCTCTCGAGCATCGGCGCCTTCAAGGAAGTTTTCGCCGAAACCGGCGAGAAGAAGGAACAGCTTCCGAGTCCGCCGAAGTCGCCGCGCGAATTGAACCGGTAGGAGTATTGAATATGTCGAACAAAGGGTTCTTAGGGTTGGCCGTCGTATTGATCGGCGGCATATGCGCGGTTTTTGCCTTCGGCTTGAGGACGGTTCCGACCGTTCCTCCGGTCGAAACGTCGGTCCACGACTTCACGATGAAGAATATCGACGGCCGTGAGGTCAAGCTGGATGAGTACAAAGACAAGGTCGTGTTGATCGTCAACACCGCGAGCAAATGCGGATTGACGCCTCAGTACGAAGGGCTGCAAAACCTTTACGACAAATACAAGGACAAGGGCTTTTTCGTTCTCGGTTTTCCTGCCAACAATTTTATGGGCCAGGAACCCGGAACGGAACAGGAGATCAAGGAATTCTGCACTCTGAAGTATAAGGTGACGTTTCCGATGTTCTCCAAGATCTCGGTCAAGGGCGACGACCAGCACGCGCTTTACCGGTATTTGACCGGTCAGAAGGACTTCGGTGGCGACATCACTTGGAACTTCGAGAAATTCCTGGTCGACGGCAACGGGCGCGTCATTGCCCGCTTCAGCCCGTCGACCAAACCGGACGACCCGGCCCTCGTCGCGGCTGTTGAAAAAGCCCTGAAATAGAAACTGTCAGGCGGTTCTGAAACCGAATCGCTCGACGATCTTGTAAGTTGAACCGTTCGAATCGACGAGACTCTCGTAAACCGTTACACCGGAAACACCGAACTCGTCCGATTCGAACTTTTTTTCAATATGCCGCGACGCCAACGCGGACGCCGTTCGAGGATCACGTACCCGACCGATCGTCAGGTGCGACGTGAAACGCCGCGTTTCCCTTCGAAACCCTAGTTTTTCGCACTCCGTTTCGAATCGCCCGTGCAGTCGGGCGAGCGTTGAAACGTCACCGTTTACTCGAGCCAGAGAATTCTTGGATTTCTCGCATCGGGAAACGCGCCGGTTCCGCAGATCGACAGTTTGAACGGCGGGAATTCCGCAGCGATCTTTTGCGCGGCGTCACAGACCGAATCCAATTGCCGCTTGGCGGTGTCGCCGAGGAATTTCAGCGTCAAATGCAGCTTTTCCGGCCGTTCCCAACCGACCCGCAAGCCCGGAAACTCCGAACGCAGTTCGCGCGCGTAGACGGCCGCTGCCGAGCGCGCGTCGTCAGAGATATCGATCGCCAGAAATATGCGTTTCATACGAACGTTTCAAATTTACCATTAACAATTTGCGATTAACGATTAGGAAAGCGTTTCTGCTAAAATCTTCTCCGAAATGAGTCTCATCAAAGTTCTTCTGTCCATATTGATCGTTGCAGTCATCGCCGTCGGCGGAATTTCTTGGTGGCTTTACAGTTCGCTCAATCAGCCGGTGCAGCATTCGAGATCGAACGAGTTCATCAATATCCCGAAGGGCTCGACGCCGAACGAGATCGTCAACAAACTCGCCGCCGAGGGCGTCATCGCAAGTCCGACGGCGACGAAGATCTATTTGCGAGCCTTCGGCGACGCTTCGAAGCTCAAGGCCGGAGATTATCAGTTCACCTCGCCGATCACCCCGCTGCAGGTGCTCAAGGAACTTGAAAAGGGCGAGGAGCGAACGATCAAGCTGACGATTCCCGAGGGCTGGACGCGTTTTGATATTGCCAAACGCGTCGCGGAAAAGTTCCCGGTCGACCCGCCAATGGACGAAAAATCGGTGCTCCTCTTGATGGACGACGTCTCGCTGATCAAGGACATCGATCCGACCGCGAAGAATCTCGAAGGCTATATGTATCCGAGCACCTACAGCTTTCCGATCGGGACGGAGCCGAAAGACGTCATCAAGAAGATGGTCGATCAGTTCCGCAAGACCTGGAAACCGGAATGGAACGACCGAGCGAAGGCTCTCGGACGTACGCCGCATGAGGTCGTTACGATCGCATCGCTGATCGAGACCGAGTCGAAATTCGACGCCGAGCGCCAGATCGTCGCCTCCGTGATCTACAATCGCCTGGGCAAAGGAATGGCGCTCGGAATCGATCAAACGGCGGTTTACATTGCGAAAATGGAAAATCGCTGGGACGGCACGATCCACAAGAGCGATCTTGAGTCGAACTCGCCGTACAATACGCGGAAGTTTTCTGGAATCCCGCCCGGTCCGATCTCGAGCGTCAGCGAATCGGCGCTCGAAGCGGCGCTCAACCCGAAGCAGACGGACTATATTTTTTATGTCCTCAACGTCGAGAAAAACGATGGCTCGCATCATTTTTATGCCTCGGCCGCAGAATTCGAGCGCGGCAAAGCGGCGTATCAGATCTGGCTCGAAGAACAGCGAAAGAAGAAACGCGCGCAGCGGTGAGCAGTGAGCGGGACTCGGTGCATAGTGCTAAGTGCACAGTTCATAGTGGACCACGGACTTGAAACATCTTGAACTCTCGACTTTGCACTACGCACTTTCGCCGTTATGCACTATCCTAACTACTGATGATCAAACTTCTCGCACTCGATCTCGACGGAACCTTGCTTGACTCGCGCGGGGCGATCCCGATTGCCAACAAACGGGCAATCCGGCGCGCCGAGGAGAAAGGCGTGCTCGTGACGATCGCTACCGGAAGACGCTTTCGCGATGCACGTCCGGTGGCGCTCGAGATCGGCTTCAACGCCCCGATCGTGACGCACAACGGCGCGATGCTCAAATTCGCCGAATCGCTCGAAACCGTCGATGTTTCGCTGATCGCGACCGAAACCGTTCGCGAGATTCTTCGCGTCGGACGCGATTTCGGCGGCGATGCATTGATTTCGGCCGATCCGAATGGGAAAGGCACGATGCTCTACGACGTCATTTCGGCCGAGAACATCCCGCTCCAGAAGTACGTCGCCTGGTCGCGGCTGCTGCACGGCGACGAAGCCGAGGAGGCGATCCATCACGTCGAACGCCTCGAGGACGCGCTCGACGCGGCCGAGGTCATCCACGTATCCTTTTCCGGACACTGCAGCGCGATGTTCGATCTCGAGCGTGTGCTCGAGGACGAACTCGGCGAGACGGTCAATATTTTGGCGACCATTTATCCGCATCTCGACTTCACGCTGCTCGACATCCTTCCGCCGAATGCGTCGAAAGCCACCGGCGTTCACAAGTTGGCGATGGCGCACGGATTCTCGCACGAAGAGGTGATGGTCTGCGGCGACAATTTCAACGATCTGGAAATGCTCGAATACGCCGGAACGTCGGTCGTGATGGGCAACGCGTCACCCGAGTTGAAGGATCGCGAAGAGTTTTTCGTGACCGCGAACAATGACGAAAACGGCGTCGCCGCGGCAATTGAGCGGTTCATTCTGAGGGAAACCGGAAGCCCCTGACTCACAGCTTGAAGCCCGCAGCCCGAGGCTGGAATCTATCCGTCAACGGAACGAAGTTCCGCCGTTTCAAATCGAACAATTTGTTACTATAATCAAACCTTAATCATTTTGACTTCATAAATTACAGGAGACTATCAATGGCGAACAGAACGGCAGTTATCGAAACGAACAAGGGAACGATCAAATTCGAACTTCTTGAAGAGGACGCGCCGAAGACGACCGAGAATTTTCGGCTCTTGGCGGAAAAGAACTATTATGACGGGGGTCATTTTCACCGCGTTATCAAGAATTTTATGATTCAGGGCGGCGACCCGCTCGGCGAGGGTTACGGCGGTGAATCTGCCTGGGGCGGAAAGTTTGACGACGAGATCAACAAATCATCGTCGCTTTACGGCGGCTCGTACGAACGCGGCACGGTCGCGATGGCCAATTCCGGACCGAACACCAACGGATCGCAGTTTTTCATTATGCACATCGATTATCCGTTGCCCCCGAGCTACACGAAATTCGGCAAGGTCATCGAAGGCCAGGACGTCGTCAACGCGATCGCCGAGGTCGAAACCGGCTACGGAGACAAACCGGTCGAGCCGGTCGTGATGGAACGCGTTTACATCGAAGGCTAAAACGTTTGGATTTTGGATTTTGGATTTTGGATTCTGGGTTTCGAAAAGTGAAATTTCGAATTTGGAATATGGAATTTGGAATAGCCAAAATCCAAAATCCAAAATCGAATGCGGTGTGTTGTTCAGCGCGTTTCGCGCGCGAGGGTCACGGTTGACGGCGAGGTAACGGGAGAGATCGGTCGCGGTCTCCTCGTCCTGCTTGGCGTTTCGCGCGACGATTCCGAGGCTGAAGCGCTGTTTCTCGTCGACAAGACGCTGAATCTGCGGATATTTGAGGACGACGAGGACCGGATGAACCTCTCCCTGCTCGAAGTTGGGGGCGAACTTCTCGTCGTTTCGCAGTTCACGCTTTACGGCGACGCGCGCAAGGGACGCCGGCCATCGTTCATCGCCGCCGCGGCCCCGGACGATGCCAACCGGCTCTATGAGTTCTTCGTCGCTGAGGCAAGAAAACAGGTCATAAAAGTGGAGACCGGCCGCTTTCAGGCAATGATGGATGTCGAACTGGTCAACGACGGCCCGGTTACGATCCTGCTTGACAGCGACCGTCAATTTTAGGAAGAATTTGAAATTTATGTTTAAGAAATCATTGGTCTTAACCGTCATTTGCGCGATCGCCCTGACAGCGGCGTGCGCTGACAAATCGACAAACACGGCGACGAACAAGAAGCCGTCAAACACGAATACGGCTTCCCCGGATTATAAGAAGGGCGTCACCCCCGTTGCCGACAACGAGATCGCGGTCTTCGAAATGGAGGAACCTGCCTACGGCACGATCAAGATGGAGCTTTACTCGAATGTTGCGCCGCTGATGGTCGCGCGGTTCAAGGAACTCATCAAGGAAGGCTATTACAACGGCATCGCCTTCCACCGCGTCAACGCGAGCGTCATTCAGGCGGGAAACGCCGATACCAAGGTCGGTGCGAAACCGCAGCCCGGAAAGGAAGGCGATTCGGGCAAGCCGAACGTCACGGCGGAGTTTTCCGACATCCCGTACGACACGGGCATTCTTGGCGCGGCGCGCCTCGGAAACGACGTCAATTCGGCGAATTCCCAATTTTTCATCACGCTCAAACGCGAACCCGCGTTCGACAAGAATTACACGATCTTCGGCAAGGTCATCGACGGTATGAACAATGTCCGGACCATCGCGGGCGTCCCGAAAAACGGTGAGAAGCCGACCGACGCAGTCAGGATCAAGTCGGCGACGATCCAAGCGAAGTGATTGAAAAAGGGCAAAAGGAAAAAGGGCAAAAGGAAAAAGGCAAAAGGCAAAAGGAAAAGGAGTTGGACCCTCTCGTGTTTGCCTTTTGCCTTTTGCCTTTTGCCTTTTGCCTTTTGCCTTTTTCCTTTTCCCTTTCCCCTTTCCCCTTTTGCCTTTTCCCCTTTCCCCTTTTGCCTTTTCCCCTTTCCCCTTTTGCCTTCTGCCTTTTTCCCCTTTTCCCCTTTCCCGGCTTTTGGTATCATCAAATTCTCGTGCTCGCGTAGCTCAGTGGATAGAGCGTTCGCCTCCGGAGCGAAAGGTCGCAGGTTCGATCCCCGCCGCGAGTATTTTCCATTTTGACCAAGCTTTCGCAAAAGCGGCGAATTCCAACGAATTCCGTTCTTTTCGCGAACAGCCGGCTTCCGAAAGCTGCGTTTGTTGCCTGGTGCGCGGGCAAACCTGTCGAGTAATTAGGATCAATGCCTTCCGTTTCCGATGATCGAGATAACCAGCCGAGACAATCCGAAACTCAAGCATATCCGAGACATCCGCGACGGCCGCGAAACTGACTTTGTTTTTATCGAAGGATTGAGGCTCGCGCGCGAGGCGATGCGTTCGCCGATAGAGATCGCTTTTGCGGTTTTCGCGAAGGGTTTTGAAAATTCCTTTGAGTTCGACGAGATCCAAGAATCGATCGTCGTTCCCGACAGGATCTTCGATTCGCTCGCCGATACCAAAAATTCACAAGGGATTGTTTTAATCGCAAAGCGGCCGAGCACTTCAAAAGATAATTTCACCGAACGGTTCTCGGGCAGCACCGCGGTTTTCCTGCACCGCGTAAACAACCCATCGAATCTAGGCGCGATTCTCCGAACCTGCGAAGCCGCCGGGACGACCGACGTCGTCATCTCGTGCAATTCCGCCAACGCTTTCTCGCCGAAGGCGCTGCGTGCTTCAATGGGCGCGGCACTGCGTTTGAATATTTGGACCGATGCGGAATTTGAAGATGCGGTCGGTTGGTCGAGGAGCGTTGGACTGACGACAACCGCGGCGGATGTCTCAGGCAAGCTGGCTTTTCGCGAGGTCGACTGGAGGATTCCGCGACTCATCGTCTTCGGTTCCGAAGCGCACGGCCTTGGCCCCGCCGAACTCGCGGCAATGGATGAACTTATTGTGATTCCAATGGAAAACGATGTCGAGAGCCTGAATCTGGCTGTTTCGGCCGGAATCATCTTGTTTGAAAAAACAAGAAGCGAGAACTGATCCGTTCGGTCGCAAGACCTCGCTTCTCAACTCCCGTTTTTCACAATTCCAAGAACTCAGCTCTCGGTTTCAAGGTTGCAAATTCCAAAATTCCTAAGTCGGAATTCCAATTTCGGAATTCCAATTTCGGAATTCCGAATACCAGTTCTCACTTCCCAGTTCTCACTTCCCAGTTCTCACTTCCCAGTTCTCACTTCCCAGTTCTCACTTCCCAGTTCTAATTCCCCCGCCGCTTACGGTTCGCGCGAACTGTTTGCGGCCGAGTTGGAGGCCGGAGCCACATCCATCACCTTCAGTTCCTTTTCAAACGCTGCCTGAATGTCCTTGTTTTGCGCGATTATCAAGCCTTGCGTGATGTCGGCGGCGAGCGCCGCTTTGTTTTCGGCGCTCGAAACGTCCTTCAAACGATTTCGCGCCTCGATGAAGGCCTTTTTCGCTTCCTCGTAGTTCTTGTTGTAGAGATGCGCTTTTCCGAGAACGAAGAAGTCGGAGGCATCCTTCGGCGGCGCGGTCGCATATTGCTTGATGACCTCCGCCGGTTTGGTGACCGCGTCCTGTCGCAACGTGTCGACCGAACTTTGCGCGATGTTGTTCGTTTTCGGAGTCAGCGCAGGTACGTCCGGAACCGGAGCGAAGTAAGTCAGGTATGCAAAATAACCGCCGGCACCGATGGCCGCGCCGACTATCAGCCACAAGAGCGCTCCAAGAAGCTTGCCGAAAAATCCGCCGCCGCTCTTTGCCTCCTCATCCGCATACATCGAAAACGGAGAGTCGACTTCGACCGACATCGCCGGCTCCGGTTCGGACACCGGGGATTCGGCCTGAAACGACAGCATCTCGGGCGTCGGGTCAGTTTCAATTGGCACCGTCTGCTCGAATTCCACGAACTCCTCGGTCTCGCTATGAATAAGATACTGTTCGTCGGTGTCTTCGAACGTCGATTCGGCGACGGCCGGCATTTCGAGGCTTGCCGTCGGCGGCAATTCCGATTCCGCCGGCGTTTCGATTTCCTGGCGGACCGCGGCGACAGTCTCTTCTTCAAAATCCGCTAACGGAGCCGTTGCCCGGGCATCATCCGAAATGGCCGGCACGGCCGCTTCGGCAACGCGAACGATCACCGCGGTCAGATTGTCTTCCGCGCCGCGGTCAAAACAGATGGCCTTGATTCGATCACAAATCAACGCCGGATTCGGACTCGAAAGCAGCAGTTCGCGGATCTCAAAATCAGTGATGTGGCGCGTCACGCCATCCGAACAGATCAGAAACACCGTCCCCGATTCGAACATGATCGTCTTGAGATCGACCTCCACCGTTCCTTCGGCGCCGAGGGCGCGAGAAATTACATTCCGGCTCGGATGGTTCGCGGCCTGCGCGGCGGTCATTCGCCCGGCTCTGACCTCTTCCTCGACAACCGAATGATCCTGCGTTTCGCGGTAGAGACTGCCGCGGTTGTCGAGACGGTAGAGCCTCGAATCGCCGACGTGTCCGATGGTCGCGACGTTGCCGCTGATATGCAGCGCTACGATAGTCGTCGCCATCATCGAAAGCTGCGCAAGATCGCCCGACATCTGAAAGATCGCAGCGTTTGCGCGTTCGATGGCGACCCGCATCACTTCTTCGGCGTCCGCGCCGGGATTAATGTTCACAAACGCCTCGCCGAGGATCTCCATCGCCATTTGCGAGGCGACCTCGCCGGCTTGGGCGCCGCCGACGCCGTCCGCGACGGCATACAATCCGACTTCCGGAATCTCAAGGAACGAGTCTTCATTCTGCGGCCGCTTTTCACTGAGGCCGCGGTCGGTAACCGACGCCGAGCTGATCTGATAATTGGATTCCATTGTAATTTCTCCGCGAAAGACTTTTGCTTCCGAACTAAGTCCGAACGGCCGTTGCCTCGTTTCGGTCGACCGCGTTCCGATGCGAAAACGCGAGCAGCATTCCGAGCATCACGAAGCTCGTGATCAAACTGAAGCCGCCGTAGCTGACAAATGGCAAGGTGATTCCGGTCATCGGCAGCGCGCGGGTGATTCCGCCCATATTGACCAGCGCCTGAAAACCGATAAACGCCGTCAATCCGACAGCGCAAAGCTTGCTGAACATATCGCGCGAATCGAGTGCCGTTCTCACACCGGCGCTGACAAGTACAATCAGCGCAAAGATTACCAGTAAACCGCCGAAAAGTCCAAGTTCTTCCGAGAGCGCGGCATAGACATAATCCGAGTCCGAAACGGGAATCAGTTCGACGAATCCGAGGCCGAGGCCGCGGCCCGTTGTTCCGCCCGAAGCCAGACCGAACGTCGCCTGTGCGGGCTGAAATGCGAGCGCGTCAAACCAGGCGTCGACGTTGATCGAGCGAAGCATATTCTCATCTTCGGCGAGCACCTGCGGAAGCGCCGGATTCTTTTTGATCAGGTCTTCGTAATAGTCGTCGTAGTCTTCTTTCCACCAGGACGTCTCCGGCGACGGCGGATTGAAACCGTCGAGCCACAAATGGAAACGCTGCTGAATGCGATTCGGAAGGATCGCTTTGACGGGCTTGGCGAGCGTCGGCAAAAACGGGATGTTTTCCTGGGTCTTTTCGGGCAAGGCGCCGACGACCAATATGCTGACAAACAGGAGGACGCTGCCGACAAGAACGAACCGCTGCGAAAAGCGTCGGACGGCAATCAGGAAAAGCGTCGCGTAAACGCCGCTGAAAACCATCATTTGCCCAAAGTCCTTGAGCACGAAGAACGGCACGAACGGCATCATCGCCATCACGACGAGCGGAACAACGTCCTTCGCCCGCGGAATCCCCCAATACGTCCGTGCGAGGTTTTTGTAAAGAACAGCCAGGATCGCGGCGAAACCGATCAAAAACGGTATCTTCGAAGGCTCCCAGGGCGTCATATTGCCGATCGACTTGCCGGCCCTCGAAGTGATCGCCGCCAGCATCAGCGGCACGAGCGTCAGGAGCACAAGAAGGAATCCGTTGTTTTGAAGAAGACCAAGAAATCGCTCGTCTCGGAAAAGAAGAATCGCCCCGATGCAGCAGAGTATCGAAAAGATCGGTATCAGAGTCTTTCCGGAAGTTGCCGTCGCGATCAGCGAATCGCCCGCCGGACGCGGCGTCTCTTCGGAAAGATCGACCGGCGCCGGCGGCGTTTGCGGAAGTCCCATCATCTTCTTCTTTTCCGGGGTGTAGTTCTCCTGAATATAGTGAAGCTGGGCCGTTTTGATCTTCGCGTCACGCTCGGCGATCATCGCCCGCAATTTGGCCCGGGTCAGTTCGCGCGCTTTTTCCTTGTCCGTAAGGCTTGAGTTCTGGATGCGATCACGTTCCTCGCGCGGTACATCGACCGCATATTCGCCGTCATTGAAGAGCCTGTATTGGATCGTGAGTCCGATCGAGAACAGGAGTATGGCCGACGTGTAGAGTGTCCAGTTTCCCTTGAACTTCAGAACCACCGAAACAAAGATCGGAAGAACCGCAAGAAACGAGAGCAAAGCCAGATTTCGAAAGGCGCTGTAGGACGACGTCTCGTAGCCGCGGATCAGCGCGCCGTAGTGGATCGAATAGTGAGAGATCGCCGTCAGGATGACGATCAACAGCAAGATAAGTACGTGTGTCGATGCGCGGCTTTTCATTTCTTGCCCTTCTTTTGCGTCACGGTCTTCGGTTTGTACTTCTCACCAAGAAGACCGAGTTCCCTTGCTTTCAGAATGATATCCGCGGCGATCGGCGCGGCGGTCGTCCCGCCGTATGCCGAGCCGCCGATGTCTTCGACGACGACCGCGATCGCGACCTGCGGATTCTCAAGCGGTGCGATGGACAGAAACCAACCGTCCCAACGCGTGTAGGTTTCCGGGACTTCGACCTCGACCCACTCGCCCTGGTCGTTCTTGCGTTTAACCTTACGCATCTTCTTCGTGCCGTCCTTGTTGTAAACGATCACGCCGTCCTTATCCGCCGTTCCGGTTTTCCCGCCGCTGACTATCCCCGTCCCCGCGAGTTTCGAACGAACTACGCCGCCCGTTCCGCCGGCCTCTTCGGTCACCGTCGACATTATTTCGCGTATCTGTTCCGCTTGTTCCGCCGTCAGGACCTGAGTGAACATCTGCGGCTGGATGTCGGCCTCGATCTTCGGCTTCATCAGTTTGCCCTGAAGATTCGCGGCCGCCGATGCGATCAACGCCATCTGGAACGGAGTCATCTGTCCGGCGAGTCCCTGTCCCATTCCCTCGACGCCAAAGTCGTAGAGCGTAAGCTTTTCACCGGTCACGATCGTTGACTTGGCCGGCGCCAGCGAGTTGGCGATGCGCTTGCTGCTGGTGTTCCAAATATCGGAGAAAAATCCCTGGGCCAACGCTTCTTTCGGTGTCTCGACCGGCTCGATCCCGAGCGCTTTGGCGGTTTGCCCCATCTGATCGCGGCCGAGAAAGTTCGCCATCTGCGAAAAATACTGGTTGCTCGAAACCTTGAATGCCTCGCGGATCTCGATATCGCCGCAGGCGTGGCAACTTCCGCCGGCGTCGCAGATGGGTTTAGATCCGCGGAACGGCGTGTAGCAATCGGGAGCCGGCAATCCCGGAAGGATCGTATCCTCTTTTCCCGCACGAAATGCGGAAATCATCGTGAATGTCTTGAACGTCGATCCCGGAATATAAAACTCACGCGTCGCGCGGTTGAGCAGCGGTTGGTCTCTTTTGTCGGCCTCGAGTTTCAGAAATCCATCGAGCGATTCGGCTTCGTTCAAACTGTACGACGGATTCGAGTACATCGCGAGGACGTCGCCGGTCTGCGGATTGAGGACAACGATGCCGCCGCGCTTGCCCTCGAGCCGTTTCGCGGCGTAAGCCTGAAGTTCGCGGTGAATCGTGATCCGGACATCGCGATTCTCGGGTTCGGGTTTCTTGTACTTCGTCAGAATCTCCCAGCTCTCGGGGAGCGGCTCGGCATCGCGGCGGAAAAGAGTGCGTTCAAGTCCGGGCGTCCCGCGCTCGGTCCCGAGAATATGGGCCATTTCCCTTTCAAGCGGATAGCTGCGATCTATCTTTTTATCCGAATCGACCTTGTAGTACGCAAGCGCGTTGTCGAGGTTGCCCGTCCGGTCGAGCATCCAACCGCGAAGCGCGGACGCGTTCGTTCGACGCATCCGTAGATCCTTGTAGCTCAAGGCCTGAAACTGTTCGTTGTAGGCATCGGCGTAATTTGTCCAGTAAATATGAAACCCGAAGACCGACAGTGCCAACAGGATGAAGACGATCTGCCAAACTCGAAGGCTGCGATTCGCGAGGGTCGTCGTCAAACGGCGTTTGACGTCCTTGTCGAGGTTCAGTTCGAACGGAAGCTTCGGAATCCGAAAATTGCCCCAAAACGACAGGATCAGGAACAAGATGAGGACCGAGACGCCGATCAGGTAGACGATGCTGAGTCCGGCCGGCGTACGCTCCAAAACCTGGCCGCCGAACAATTTCTCCGGCCGGAGCTTGTCGAGTTGAAGAAGGATCAAATACAGCGTCATTTTTTAGTCCTTTTGATCGAAATCCAAGATTATCCGGTCGACGGTCGGCTCAGCCGGCTCGGCCTCAGACACGGGACGCGGCGGCTCGGACGCGGGGCGCGGAGGCTCTGGCGCGGTTCGCGGCGGCTCGGACGCGGGACGCGGAGGCTCTGGCGCGGTTCGCGGCGGCTCAGGCGCGGTTCGCGGCGGCTCAGGCACCGGGCGCGGTATCTCAGGCGCGGTTCGCGGCGGGTCGGGCACCAGGCGCGGCGGCTCGGGCGCGGGCCGCGGTATTTCAGGCGTTGGACGCAGCGGCTCAAGTACAGCCTGCGTTGCCCCGGGCTCCGGCCGAGGCGGTTCGATCTTCTTGAGAATCTCGATGCGCGTCGGCGTTTCAGAGACCGCTGTGACCGGTCCGTTTTCGGTGAATGAAATTTCGAACTCCTCGGTCGGCGCGTCCATCATCATTTCACGCTCGGGATTCGGCAAATGCTCGAGCCGCACCGGAATCGTTCCGAACTTGAGATTTCCCTCTTCACCGACAGGTATCGCTTTTCCGTAAGCAATACGATTGCCCCCGACGAATGTTCCGTTCGTCGACCCGGTGTCGGCGACCGCCAAATGACCTTCGCTGTTGACGACGAGCGACGCATGGATCTTCGAAACGCTCGCATCGTCGATCACCAGATCATTCTCGCCGCCGCGCCCGACGCTCAGGCGCTGGTTGCCCCTGAATTCAAGTTCGACCGACTTGGTTTTGCCGGCGGCCGAGAAATGGGCGATGAATCTCTCGGTCAAAGGTGCGGGTACCGGCGTTTCGGGCAACTCCGGAATGTAGTCGCCGACGCGGACCTGCGGAACCGTGACGTTGACCGCGACTTCGCTCTCGTCCTCGGTGAACTTGTCGAAACTGACCAGAAGTTTGATGCCTTCGGTGAAATAATCGGGTTTGATCTGGAGGTTTATCGGCGCGTAGGTGTGATATCGAAAATCATTGATGTGATCGATCACCGCGACCTTTAACTCATTCTCGAGTATCCGGAGCGTTTCGTCCGAATCGGTCGAGAATTTGTCCCACTGCATCTTGAGTTTGATGTTATGCGGGACGAACTTCCCGTTCCGGACCTCGTGATCCAGGAGTTTCTTGAGTTTTTCGATCAACTCCGACGTCGCCAGACTGCTCGACGGTCTATAGCTCCGACCGGTGAGCCTGTCAAACGCGTCGCCGACCTTCGTCAAGACGCCTCGAAGCAGCCAATCCGTCGATAATTTATCGCTCTTGTTTTTTGTTCGATCCGCCATTTCTTACCAAAGAAGCGAACGCAAATCTGTTTATGCCGTCATTTTAGCCGAAATAGTTGCGAAATCGAAGTTTAACGGCCCGTGAACAGGATTTTTTTCGCCTTCTGGAACTTTTTTCTGGAAATGTTGAACATTGTTTGTTTTCTTTTAATAAGTCAAGCTGAACTCTTTTGAGTCACGCATCGGTCAGAATGACCGCCTCCAACAAAGACCTCAGCTTTCGGAACAGGGTTTCGTGCATTTTTTGGATTGGTTTTGAGGTGTAGTTTATGTCGCGCGGTTTTTCACTGGTTGAACTGATGATCGTGATGGTCACGATCCTGATTCTGTCGGGTTTCTCGGTGTTCTATTTGTCGGGGCACCAACGCCTTTTCCGCCCCGATGAACAATCGCTGCGGATCGTTGACGCGTTGCAGGAAGCCCGCCAACGGTCGTTGACGCAACGAGAGACGATGCGCGTCGAAATCGATGTGACCGACGGATTGGTCCGGTTGATCGACGAAAACTCCCCGACAACCGCCGACGATGACATCGTTATCCGCTCGACCGAACTGTTTTCCGCCTCCGACGTTCGACTCGGCCTTCGCCCGTCCGATATCTCAACCAACCCCGAAGAGTCCTTGCCTGTTCCCGCCGCCGACTTCCGCCCTAGCCTTCATCCCGGAAGCTTGACGCATTATGTCTGCACATTGCGGTTTCTGCGCAACGGATCCGTCAGCAATCAAGGCTCGGACGCGATCGGCACAAATTCGACGGCGACCGGCTCGACGATCTTCATCTGGTCCCCCAAAAAGGACGCCCCGAACGAATCCGATATCGCGCGTGCCATTACGATTGTCGGGGCGACCGGTTCAGTTCGATATTGGGAATACGACCGCGCACTGGCATCGACAAACAAATGGAAAGACACACGGCGTTCGGGTGCCTACGGCGGCGGACAAACCGGCAATTGATGACGCGACACAT